>NZ_JBEYSJ010000060.1:0-36875 GCF_040704195.1 Amycolatopsis sp. NPDC047767 | reverse complement strand
CTGTGGACCACTACTGGGAGGCGGGGGTCCACTCGGGGTGCCTCGACCACCCCACCGACCTGTGGGGGGGCCTCTTAATGCCCCCGCCCCCGCTTCTGTTTCGTGGGCTACTTGCCGTTGTACACGACGTAATCCTGGTAGGGCGTGAGCGTCACCGGCCCGCGAAGCCCGTAGGGCTGGCTGGCCGTCGACTTCTTGTTGTACTTCGACACCGCGTTGCGCAGCGTCGTCTGCACTGCGATCTGGACGGTGTTGGTGCCGGGGTGCAGCCAGCGGGTGATGTCCCACTTCCGGCCGTCGGTGATCTGCGTGCCGACGAGCTGTCCGTTGACCGTGATGTCGGCGGTTCCGTCGACGTGGCCGAGGTTCAGCTGCACGCCTTCCGCGGGGTTGGCGTGCCAGCCGTCGGGCAGCGTGGTGGTGGCGCTGTAGGTGCCCACACCGGATTCGCCGTTCAGCTGGGTGATGTCGCGCCAGTCCTTGAGCTTGAACTGCTGGAACTGCGAATCACCGAGCCCGCTGGGAATCGACACCGTCGCGCCGCCGGTCGGGGTCACCGTTTTCACGGTCAGCCCCCACGTGCTCCACTGGTCGATGGTGGAGGGCCGGCTGGACGGGATGCCGGGCAGCGGCTTGTCGTCGTCCGTGCGCACGACGGCGTTGACGTCGGTCTTGCGGCCGTTGGACAGCTGGAAGGTCTGCCCGCCGGATTCGGTCGCCCGGAACACGATCTTCCCGTTGCTCACCAGGAAATACCCGTCCTCGGGCAGGCTTCCCGTGACGTGAACCGCCGGCTTGGCGTTCGTGTTGATCGCCACGACTTCGGCCTGACCGCCCTGCAGGGTCACCGGAACGCTGGTGCGTCCGCCGCCGTTGGCGTACTGGGCGATCGGCGAGATCGACCCGTCCCAGAGGTTCATCTCCGCCGGCACACCCTGGACGCCGAACGACGGGGTGAACGTGACCGGGTGGTCGGACGGGTTGTAGAGGTAGACGTACGCGCCGCCCTTGACCTCGCGCCACTGCGAGAGGATCTGGGTACCGCCCGAGGCGACCCGCGGGGCGAGCTTGAGTCGCGTCAGCGCGCCGGCGACGTCGTTCTGGGTCGCCACCTTCGTCGCCGATGGCAGCCTCAGCGTCGCGGCGACGTTGTTCTTGACCTCCGCGTCGCCCTTGGCGCCGCTGGTGTACGTGGTGTCGTGGTCGGGGAGCGCACCCACGAACACCACGCGGACGCCCGCCTTCGCGGCCCGCAGGATCGCGGCCGACGCGTCGTGGGTGATCGACCGCTGATCGATCACCAGCGCCCGGTAGCCGCTGGTGCCGCCGAACAGCTCACCGTGATCCGGCCGGGCATCTTGGGCCAGGCCTTGCGGGTCGAGGTACTCGACGGAGAAGCCCTGTTCTTCGAGCCGCTGTGCGTCGAACGGCGACTGGTGCCCGCGCGGCGACAGGAAGGAGTCGCTGTAGACCGCGACGTCGGTCTTCGCCGTTCCGGTCTCGAGAACGCTGGTGCCGCGCGCGAAGTAGTTGTTCAACGCCGACCAGCTCGACCACTGGGGAAAGTTCTTGTCGTTCCAGCTGTCGGTGACCGACTCGTTGAACCGCGTTGTGCCCGGCCACGCGGCGTCGGGAGCCTGGAGGGCGAAGCCGTGGATGAACGGCTGCGACACACCCGCCGCCCACTCCTTGCCCATCAGATCGCGGTAGTCGTCGAGGTTCATGCTGTACGCGGGTTTGAAGAAAGCGCCCAGTTCCACGCTCAGCAGATCACCACCCGCCTGGTGCACGCCGGAGGCGATCGTCTGCTGGAACGCCAGCGAGTTCCGCCAAGCGGGGTCGTCGGGCGAGATCGGCAGGTTCTCGCCTGCATCGAGCGACTCGGTCTCCGACCTGCCCCCGAAGCTCTGCAACGAGCGGAAGCTGCGGATCGGCTCGAGGTCCTGCAGGTACGCGGCCTGGGCCTTGTACTGCATGCCATACTGCTTCGCCCAGTCCTGGAACACCTTGAGGTGATCGGCGGTGTACAGGTCGGTGAGCGTCTCGTAGTAGTCGTGACGGACCTTGCTCGCCGAGCCGTCGCTCAGCGAGAAGTCCGGCGTCGGTTCCTTCGGCGGGACCGGGAAGTCCGACATGCCCTGCACGAACATCAGCGGCAGGAACTTGGCCATGTCGTAGCCGCGGCGGCCGCGGAACTCGCTTTCCATCTTCGGAGTCCAGAAGATGGAAGTGGCGTGGAGTTCAAGCGAGTCCTCGAACAGGTCCGCCCCGGCCTTCTTCAGCTTCGGCGCGTTGTCCTTGCCGATCTGGATCTGGTCGAGGTCCTGGGTCGCCTTGCGCGAAGCGTCGGCGTCGAAGGGGTTCGTGTAGTTGCCCTTGTTCTCCCGCGACCAGAAAGCGAACAGCTGCCAGTCGCCCGAAGAGGGGGCCTTCCAGGTGAGGGCGCCGTTTTTCACCTGTGCAGTGAGGTCGGTCAGCGACTGGGGATCCAGCACCGTCGACTTCGCCGGAGGCTGGCCGGGCGTCGTGACGTCGGACCCGGCGGACACGACACGAGCCGCAGTGACCGCGACCAGCTTGGCGGGTTGGGTCTGCTGCGCGGCGTCGATCGCCGGCGGCACCGGACCGGAGAAACTCTCCCCGCCCGTGACGTGAGCCCGGCCGTACTGCAGTTCCTGCGACGCGAACCCACTGCCGGCGCCGGTGCCCGGCGTCTGCACCGGCCAGGCAGCACCCATGGTCATCGACACCTTGATGCCCAGCTGCGCGGCCTTGTCCAGCACGTGGCCGAGGATCGTCCGCTGTTCGTCGGTGGCCCAGGCGCCGGAAGAGAACGCGATCTCGACTTCGCCGAAGCCGGCGTCGGCGATCACTTGTAGCTCGCGCAGGGCTTCGGTGTCATCCAGCGGCTTTTGCCACCACCAGCGCATCGCCGGCTTGAACCGCGTGTCCGGGTGCGCGAACTGAGCGGGGGAGAGCCCGCCCGCCAGCGGCTGCAACCCGTCGGTTCCCTGCGTGAGCTCAGTAGCCACCTGTGCTGTGCTGCGCAGGTCCGACTGGGCGGTTCCCGTCGGCGCGAGAGCGACCAGCGCGGCAGCGGTCACCGCCGACACGCAAACGGTCAGCAACGACGATGTTCTTTTCGGGGGTTTTGCGAACACTTCACACCTCCATTGGTGCAGTGATTTCGGCGTAGAGCGGGCCGCTGCGGAGATCGCACTCCACAACGGCCCGCCCGGAAAGAAGTTGATCAGCGCTGCGTCACCGTGATCTGGTATGTGCCACCAGGAACGGTCAGGACCACGGAACCGGCGGACGTCTTCGCCCGCGAGCCGAGTTCCTGGGCAGCGCGGCCGTTGACGGTAATCACCGAATTGCGGCCGACCGGAACCGTGATGGTGCCGGTGGTGTGCGCGGGGGTCTGCGCGGTGAGCGTGAACCGGCCGGACTTCGGGTCGGAGGTCCACTCGGTCTTGATGGTCCCGTAGGCGGTCGGCACGGCACCGCTCGCCCAGCGGACCGTCCCTGGGCGCGGGGCGATGCTCCAGGACTGGTAGCCGGCACTCACGGCGGTCACGCCGAGGAGCTGCTCGGTGAGCTGCACCGAAGGCGACGCGGCCCACCCGTGCGCGAGGCTGGCCGTCGCGCGGTTGACGCCACCGGTGCTGTTCTTGAACTCCCAAAAGGCGCCAGTGTAGAGGGGGTTCTCTTTGTCGATCATCGGCCCCCACGTCCGCCGCATGAGGTCCAGTGCACCGGCGGTGTCACCGGCGGCGAACCGACCGGCCGTCTCCATGCCGTTGGCGAACGGCTCGATGGTGTGCCCGGTCGGGTCCTGCAGGCCAGGGCCCATGATGGCGCCGTACGGCGTCCACAAGGTCTTCATGGCGTTGAGGACACCGGCTTCCTTGCCGGCGGGGACGAAGCCGTACTGCAGCGCCAGTGCATTGGCGTCCTCGACGAGGACGTCGGGCTTGGTGCTGCTCTGGCCGTAGGCGCCGAGGGCCGGGTTCCACAGCTTGCCCATGACCGCGGCCTTGATGGCGTCCGCCTTCGCGTCGTCGGCGTCGGCCAGGGAGGCCGAACCGACGGCGCGTTCGAGCCACGCCATCTCCTTCAGGAGGATGTAGTAGTCGATGCTGTACTTGGTGACTTCGCCGGTCTGGCTTGCCTGCCAGTAGTCGCGGTCGTTGGAGACCACGAGGTTGTCGGCGGTGAGGAACGTGTCGTTGTACGCAAGTTCCTTGCGCAGTGCGGGAAGCGCCGCCGTGACGTAGGCCTTGTCCCCGGTGTAGCGGTAGTAGTCGATGAACGCGCGAGCGCCGTACCCGGAGTAGTTGTTCGAGTAGAACAGAGGCGAACCCGCAGGGGAGGTGCGCTTCGAGAAGTCCGGTGAGCCGGGGAACGCGCCGTCCGCGCGCTGGGTGGCCAGCAGCGTGTCGAGTGACGATTTCACGTACGGCGCCCCGGCGTTGCCCAGGCTCGTGAGCAGGGTGGGGATCTGGACGAGCAGGTCACCGGTCCACACGCTGCGGTCGCGCTTGGCGCCGTCGTAGATGCGGGCGTCGGGCAAGCTGTTGAGGCCCGGCGCCTTCATGTTCATCTGCAACGTGTAGGCGCCGGAGTACCACATCCGGTTGAGCTGGTCGTCGCTCGAGAGGAACCAGCCCTGGTAGTCGGCGGGCGTCGCGCGGAACGCCTGGAAGTTCACCCCGAGCGAGGAGAGGCTGACGCTGCCCGGGGAGGAGACGGTGAGCAGGGCGAACCTGAAGCCGCCGTGGAACCCGCCGGTGAGGCGTCCCGCGCCGACGGGCTGGAAGGTGTCCGGGCCACCGACACCGGCGAGGCCACGCGACTCGTCCGAGCTCGGTGCGCCGGGGGAGGTCGAGACGCCGGTGCCCACGGCGACATCCGCCGGCAGCGCGGGTTTCACGGTCACGGTCCGCGCCGTGCTGTCGAAGGCCGTGATGGTGCGGGCGACGGGCTTGCCGCCGGTGGCGGTGAACGTGATGGTGTTACCGACTTCGAGGTTCGCCGCCGAGGCCAGCGTGACCTGGGTGGCTCCGCCTGCCGCCGCCGTGGACACGGTCGTCGCCGCGGGCGTGCGGATGTACTGCCGCGCCTCCGAGGTGACCAGGGTCAGGGTGGGGGAGCCGGTGACCTTCGTGAGGTCGAGGTACGGCGTACCGCCGACCTCCTTGCCGAAGTCGAGCAGGATCGACGCCGGCGCGCCGCCCGCCTCGGTGGTGAGCGTCGTCGCGGGTCCGTGCGCCTTCAGCACGGACTGCGGGTGGTCGACGTCACCGCGGCCTTCGGCTCCGACCGGCTGGACGTCGGGCGTTGACGGACCGAGTACGTACGACTTCCAGGCTGACGTGTTCAGGCCCGGGATGTCGGCGCCGTGCGGGCCGGACGCGAACGCCGTACCCGGGGTAGCGACGAGTGCCGGAGTGACTGCGGTAAGCACGCAGACGGCTGCCCAACGGCTGACGGACGACGCTCTCGACGGTGCCCTGTCCTGTGCTCTGGCCTGTATGAATCGTTTCAATTCAATTGCCTCTTTCTCCCCGTTGAGTGGAGGTCCGATGGAGACGGGCCGCGCCCCGGTGGGGGCGACGACAAGGAGAAAGCTTGGGGACGCTTCGGAGGTGGAGCAAGGATTTGTCCGGATCCGGACGCGGCGGGATCCTCCTCAGCTGGTCACACGGCGCGTGGCGCAACCCGCACCTGCACTAACATGGGCTTGAGCGTTGGAGCGGGGAGAGGAACAGTCGGCTGAACAGGGTCACCATTCGCGACGTCGCAGACCTGGCGAAGGTCTCCCCGGCATCCGTGTCGAACTACTTCCACAAGCCGCGGAAGCTTTCCGACGGCACCCGGCAGCGCATCCGCCAGGCCGTTGACGCTCTGGGTTTCGTCCCGAACGACGCTGCACGCACGCTGCGGATGGGGGTCAGCCCCGTCATCGGCTACATCGCGTTCGAGCTTGCCGGGGCCACGACACCGGAGATCGCCGCGGCGATCGAACAACGGGTCTCGGCTGAGGGCATGTACATGCTGATGGCCAACGACACCGGCTCCGAGCAGAGGGAACTGAGCTACCTGCAGCTGTTCGCGAAACAGCAGGTGAGCGGGGTGATCATCGCCCCGGTCGGCAACGTGGAGGCCGAGCTCGCGCGCATGCGTTCCTTCGGTATCGCCAGCGTGCTGAGTGCGCGACGCGCCGAGTCGCCTGCGCAGGCTTCCGTGTCGATCGACCACGTCGAGGGCGGACGGCTGGCCGCGACGCACCTGATCGAGCGGGGGTGCAGGCGCATCGGGTTCGTCTCGTCGTCCCTCGAGTTGCGGCAGTTGTCCGATCGCCTCAATGGTGCGCTGAGCGCGGTGAATTCCTCGCCGGGTGTGACGATCGAAGTGATCCCAGTGCCTGAGCGTTCGGTCGAGGCCGGGATCGCCTGTGCTGACGCGCTCGTGAGGCGATCGCCCGCTGACCGTCCCGACGCTCTGTTCTGCGCCAACGATCTCCTGGCCATCGGGGTCGTCCAGGCGCTCGCCGCGTCGAGGATTGTCAGCGTCCCCGATGACATCGCGGTGGTCGGCTACGACGACATCGAGTTCGC
Source organism: Amycolatopsis sp. NPDC047767 (assembly GCF_040704195.1). Classification (NCBI taxonomy): domain Bacteria; kingdom Bacillati; phylum Actinomycetota; class Actinomycetes; order Pseudonocardiales; family Pseudonocardiaceae; genus Amycolatopsis; species Amycolatopsis sp. NPDC047767. The sequence goes on along the minus strand of NZ_JBEYSJ010000060.1, from coordinate 30,255 downwards.
TCGGTCGACGATCGTGCCGTTGACGACGATCAGGACGCCCCAGGCGGAGCTGGGGACCGCGGCCGCGGACTTGCTGTTCTCCGAAATCGATGCCATGAGTTCCGCGGACGGCCCGGATGGAGTGAACTTGCCACGTCCGCAGCTCGAGTTCTCTCCGGAACTGGTCGTCCGAGCGTCGACCGTAAGGGAGTGACCCACGTCACGTAGGGCTGCACCTGCCGGTTTATTAAATCGTTTTACTGATTACCGGATGCAGTCTTGACGGTCCTAGGAGTGCATGTGGTGTGATGCCACCCGCAACCGAGGTAAAACGTATTACCAAGGGGCGTGCTGCTTCGACGAAGAAGGAGACCTCATGGCCGTGAACACCGACACCGGGAGTGCCAGGCCGGACCGCAGACACTGGATGCTCGCCGTCGCCGCCGGGATGGCGTCGCTCCTGGACTCGGGTGCGATCATCTCGGTGGGCTTGGGCCTGGCGCTGTGGAAGAAGGCTTTCGACCTCGACGTGTGGACCGTCGGGGTGCTGGGCTCGGCCCTGACGCTGTTCATCGCGGTCGGCTCGCTGACGGGTGGGCGCCTGGCCGACCTGGTGGGGCGAGGGCGGATGTTCTCCCTCACGATCCTGCTCTACGCCGCCGCCGCGGTGACGATCGCTGTGGCCCCCAACTCATCCGTCCTCGTGACCGGTGTGATCGTGCTGGGAATCGCGGCGGGTGCCGACCTGCCGACCTCGCTCGCGGTGCTCACCGAGCGGATCCCCGAAGGGACCCAAGGCCGGCTCGTCGCGTTCACCCACGTGATGTGGACGATTGGCGTCGTGGTCGCGACGCTGCTCGGCTTCGCGGTGTCTGGTCTGGGTGTTCCGGGCATCAGCCTGATTTTCGGCATCCTCGCGGTGCTGGCCGTGGGCACGTTCGTGTTCCGCGCCTTCTATCGGCCCTTCCGTCGGTTGGAGGAAGAAGCGCAGGCTCGCTACACGTCGGCCGGCGTCGATCCCGACAAGGCGGTGCCGGTCTCGGTTCTGTTGCGTGACCGGACCTCGCTCCTGCTGATCGCGCTGACGGCCCTCTTCTACCTGTTCTTCACCTTGGTGGCCAACACCTTCGGCTCGTTCAAGACGTACTTTCTCGTCACCGTCGGCGGTACCACCCAGACTGTCGCGACAGGACTGTCGTTCGGCACCACCATCATCGGCCTGATCGGCACGATCGTGTTCACCCGCATCGCGGACACCAAGTGGCGCAGCCGGTTCTTCGCCGTCGGCGTCGCGGTCTTCATCGCGTGTCAGCTGATCATCGCGGTGACGGGCGGAGTCGTGCTGCCGGCGATGATCGCGGCGCTGGTGCTCTACAACATCGCCTTCCCGTTCGTCGGCGAAGCGCTGTACAAGATCTGGACCCAGGAGTCCTTCCCGGTCAACGCTCGCGCGACCGTGCAAGGCTTCACCATCGCGATCGCACGGTTCATCGCGGCAGCATTCGCTCTCGTCACCCCCGCGCTGATCGCGTGGAGCCCGGCCGGCCTGTACTACGGGCTCGCGGTCTTCGCGCTCGTGTCCGGCCTCATCGGAACGGTCATCATCCGGCGGCTGCGTGCCGGCACCCGCAATGCGGACACGGCATCACCCAGGACCACCGCTCTCACGGCCAAGGAGGCCCTTTGATGACCAGTGACGCAACCGTCACTGTCAACGCTCCCCGCGTCGGCTCGTCCGCCGAACCGTTCACCTCGACCGCGACCCCGCGGCTGTCATGGACGACAGTGGCCGGCACGGACAACTGGGCTCAAGCGAGCGCTGAGGTCGAACTCACCGTCGGCGACGCGCGAACGACGGCCACGCTCGAGGGGGTCGAATCGGTGTCCGTCGAGTGGGCGTTCGCCCCGCTGCAGCCACGCGAAGCAGCCAGCGTACGGGTACGGGTGCGCGGAGTCGACGGATCGGTGTCGCCGTGGAGCGGACCGACCGAGGTGACGGCGGGCTTCCTGGCTCCTTCGGAATGGCGGGCCCGTTTCATCGGGTCCGGTTCGGACGAACCTCACCTGCTGCGCGCGACGTTCGAAGTCCGTGGACCGGTCCGGCGAGCGTTCCTTTACGCCACGGCCTTCGGCGCTTACGACGTCCGGCTGAACGGCGTCGCAGTCGACGACGCGGTGCTGAAGCCGGGCTGGACGAGCTACCAGTGGCGGCTTCTCTTCGACACCACCGACGTGACCGCGCAGCTGCGGCCGGGCATGAACACGATGGGGATCGAGTTGGCCGGCGGCTGGTACACCGAGGCGTTCGGTTTCCGCGACCGCGCACGGCGGTTCTACGAGGGCAGTCCGGCTGCCGCCGCGCAGCTGATGATCCAGTACGACGACGGCACCACGGAAACCGTGCTCACCGACGAAAGCTGGCGGTGGTCGTTAGGTCCTGTCGTCGAGGCGAGCATCTACCAGGGCGAGACGTACGACGCGCGGCTGCACGACTCGGATTGGGCCAGCTCGGGCGTCGCCGACGCTGACACATGGAGCCCTGTGGCGTTGGTTGGGGTTCCGGACGTGCAGCCCGAACCACGAACAAGCCCGCCGGTACGCGTGATCGAGCGCAGGGCGGTGGAGCAGGTCATCACCACGCCGGCCGGCAACACCGTGCTCGACTTCGGTCAGAACCTCGTGGGCTGGGTCCGGCTCACCGTCTCGGGCCCGCGCGGGCACACCATCACGTTGCGCCACGCGGAGGTGCTCGAGCACGGTGAGCTCGGAACGCGGCCACTCCGCAACGCCGCCGCCACCGACCACTACACGCTCAGCGGCGAAGGCGAAGAAACGTGGGAGCCGCGGTGGACGTTCCACGGATTTCGGTACGTCGAGATCCACGACTGGCCGGGCGAATTCTCGCCGTCCGCGATCTCAGCCGCGGTGGTCCACACGGACATGCCGCGCTCCGGCGGTTTCTCGACTTCGCACGCCCTGCTGAACCGGCTCCACGAGAACGTCGTGTGGGGGATGCGCGGCAACTTCCTCTCGATCCCGACCGACTGCCCCCAGCGCGACGAGCGGCTCGGGTGGACCGGAGACATCCAGGTCTTCGCACCGACGGCAGCGTTCCTCTTCGACTGCAATGCGTTTCTGCAGTCCTGGCTGGAGGACGTACGCCTGGAACAAAAGGCAGCCGATGGTGTGGTTCCCATGGTGGTTCCCGCGGTGATCCCGCAGGTGCCGGGCCAGCTGGAGCCCATCGCCGCGTGGGGCGACGCGATCACCGTGGTGCCGACGGTCCTCGATGAACGCTTCGGCGACCGCGATGCACTGTCCGCTTCCTTCGAAGCCATGAAGTCCTGGGTGGACACGGTCACCGCACGCACCGGTGGAAGTCCCTTGTGGGAACGCGGTGTCCAGTTTGGCGACTGGCTCGACCCGGACGCCCCACCGGACCAGCCCGGTCGAGCCAAGACGGACCCCGGACTGGTCGCCACGGCCTACTACTTCCGCTCGGCCGATCTCACCGCGAAGGCCGCGGCCGGGCTCGGCTTCTCCGAGGACGCCGACCGCTACGGAACACTGGCCAAGCGCATCGGCGCCGCGTTCCGCGACGCTTACACCACGGCAGCCGGGCGCATGATGTCCGACGCGCCGACCGCCTACGCGGTCGCAATCGCATTCGGTCTCGTGGAGGGCGAGCAGAAAGCCGCGATGGGGGAGCGGCTGCGCCACCTGGTGCGGGCGTACGGCTACCACATCGCGACCGGGTTCGTCGGCACCCCGATCATCTGCGACGCGCTGACCGCCACCGGGCACGTGGAGACCGCGGCGCGGCTGCTCGCGCAGACGGAGAGCCCGTCCTGGCTCTATCCGGTGACGATGGGTGCCACCACCATCTGGGAGCGGTGGGATTCGATGCTGGAGGACGGCTCGATCAATCCGGGTCAGATGACCTCCTTCAACCACTACGCACTCGGCGCCGTCGCGGACTGGCTGCACCGCGTGGTTGCCGGCTTGGCGCCGTTGGAGCCGGGGTACCGGCGCATCGCCATCGCCCCGACACCGCTCGATTTCCTGGACGACGCCTCGGCCTGGCACGAGACGCCCTACGGCCGCACGTCTTCCGGGTGGCGGCGGGACGGTGACCTGATCCAGTTCGACATCGAGGTGCCTGCCAATACTCGTGCACTTGTCCGGCTGCCCTCCGGCGCCGAATTCGAGGTCGGTAGCGGAACGCACTCCTGGACCGAGCGGTATCCCCGGCCCGGCCAAACCCGCGCCGGCCTGGACCTCGACAGCGACCTGGCCACCATCGTCGATGACCCCGAGGCCTACCGCGCGGTGCTCGGCGCGATCAGCGCGATCGACCCGGATCGGGCTGCCGCCTTCCGGCGGACGACGAGGTGGACCCCGGGGCGGTCGTTGCGCGACCCACTCAGCCACACACCGCTCGACGTGGTCGACGCGATCGAGAAGGCGCTGGTCGCGCTGCCCACAGGAGAGCTGAAGTAGCGGCGCGGCCGTAGGAGTAGACCGCCCTTCTCGACCGCTGCGGCGGCCGGGAGGGGCGTGTTCCCGCGGCGGGATTTGCTCCACCTTGAGCGGGCCGGCTGACCATGACCCGGCGGGCACGCTGCCTCGGCTACGCGAGCGGCTCAACCGGACTGCGACAGGACCCGGACCTGCGGGACGGGCGTGGTTTCGCCGCCTAACTCGATGCCGCGGTGAATGACGTCCGCCAGGCCGACGGTGGTGCCGCGGTCGCTCCACAGCGCCAATCGGCGCGGCGACAGCAGCTCGTCGACGACCAGGTGGGCCGCACCGATCAGGCCGGCGGAGTTGCCCAGCGCCGCTTCCCTGATATCCAGCTCCGCAACGGCGCCGGGCAGTGAGCGACGCCGGACGGTCGCGGCGAACGCGGTCATGAGCGGGTCCGACTCGCCGACCACGCCACCGCCGATCAGGATCGCGGCCGGGTTGAGTGCGCACACGAGGGTCGAGGCCACCTGGCCGAGCGACTCTCCTGCGATCGTCAGCAGCTCGATACTCGTGGAGTCGCCCGCCTCGGCCGCAGCGAAGACCTTCCGAGGGCTGATGCTGCCCACCTCGGCGAGGATGGCCGCGAGGATCGGACTGCGCCCCGCCTCGGCCGCCTGCTCTGCACGACGGGCGATCGCGCGGGCGCCGGCGATCTGGGTGAGGCAGCCGGCCTGGCCGCACCAGCAATACCGGGCAGTGTCGTCGTCCGACACGATCACGTGCCCGAGCTCGCCGGCGAAGCCGCGGGAGCCGCGCACCAAGCTGCCCGAAGAGATCACGGCACCGCCGATGCCGGTGCCGATCTTGATGAACAGGACGTCGTCGAGCCCCTGTCCGCGGCCTGCACGCACCTCGCCGAGCGCCATAGTGTTGACCTCGTTGTCGACCCAGGTCGGCACGTCGTAGCGGCGCGCCAGCCGCTCTCGGACCGGGTAGTCGGGCCACCCCGGCCCGAACAGTGCCCCGATAGGGCGCGCTGTGTCCGTCGCCACCGGGCCTGGCACGCCGATTCCGATGCCCCGCACCGGCGGATCGTCGTGCTGCCCGGTCGAGACCAAGTCGTCGAAGAGGGCTTCAACCCGTTCGAGTGTGAGCTCCGGGCCGGCTGTCGGATCCAGCGGCGCCGAGATCTCGCGCAGCACAGTGCCCCCGAGATCGGCGAGACCGGCTGTGACACTGGTGGCTGCCACCTCCGCGACCAGCACGGCACCGCCCCGCGATCGGAACCGGACTTCCCTGGGCGCTCGCCCTCCAGTCGACCGGACCAGCTCGCCTGCTTCGACCAACCCGCAGGCGATGAGCTCATCGACCCGCTGTACAACCACTTTTCGCGTCAATCCGGTGCGCTGCGCCAGTTCGGCGCGCGTCAGCGCCGAGCTCGAGCGAAGGGCACTGAGCACGGGAAACACGCTGTCGTTCGGCGACCACACACTGACGATCGTAGTCCACGACCGCCGTTATGGCTCCAAGGGTTGTGTTATGCCCCTCAGGGACATAAGGTTCCCTGCAGGGCCGAAGCGCACCGCAGCAGCCGAGGAGACATGATGTCCCGTCGTGATCCTTCCGCCGACTCCACTTCCGGCGGGACGACGGCCGCGAGGTACGGGGAAACCGGCACCTCGGTCCACGCCGTGGCTCCTCGGGTGCGGCGCATGCCCTCCGTCCGACTCGGCGTCGGTGCCGTGATCGGTCTGAGCAAAGGGCCCGAACCGGGCCGAACTTGACCACGACGACGAGATCCCGGGCCATCGCCCGGGACCGTCACGCTGCCGGCGGCCGTATCCACGGTCGCCGGTGCGTGTCCGGGAACCCCGGCGACCATCCCCATCGCTCGATCGGCGCGCTCGCCGTACCGGGCTCGGTCGCCGAGCGCGCGGTTTCACCGCCGGGGTTCTCGACTCCCCACCCGGTAGCACTGAGTGAAAAGGCAAAGGAGCCGTCACCGTGCCTGCAGGTCCCCCCGAACACTCCGGCCACATCCCCGTCGACCAAGCGGCTCAGGCTCGCGTCGTACGCAAGGCCGCCTTCCGCATCATCCCGATTGTCGGTATCGCGTACTTCCTGTGCAACCTCGAAAGATCGAACCTGAGCGTGGCGGCGTTGTCGATGAACCGCTCGCTCGGGCTCACCGAGACGGCGTTCGGTATCGCCTCCGGAGTCTTCTTTATCGGGTACTTCCTGGCGGAAGTGCCCAGCAACCTCGCACTGGTGCGTTTCGGAGCGCGCAGATGGCTCGCGCGCATCACGATCACCTGGGGCATCCTGGCGGCACTGACCGCGGCGGCCCAGGGGCCCACCAGCCTCTACGTGTGGCGCGCGCTGCTGGGTTTCGCGGAGGCCGGGCTCGCTCCCGGCGTGATCTACTACTTCACGCTGTGGTTCCCCAGCCGCGATCGAGGGAAGATGGTCACCCTCTTCACCGGTCTCGGCGGCCTGCTGGGCAGCCTCATCGGAAACCCGCTCTCGGGCGGCATCCTCACGTTCCTTCCGCACGGTGCGTTCGGGCTCGAGGACTGGCGAGTGCTCTTCGTCGTCGAAGGAGCATTGTCGGTCATCTTGGGCTTTGTGCTTCTGAAAGCGCTGTCGGACCGTCCGGAGCAGGCCAGATGGCTGACCGCCGAGGAGCAAACCACGCTGAAGACGATGATCGAGGCGGAGGCGTCGACGACCGAGAAGCACCCGAAACCGTGGCGGATGTTGCTCGACGTCCGGCTCTCGCTCCTCTCGGTCGTCTGGTTCTTCAAGAGCGCCGGTGCGTACGCCTTGACGTTCTTCCTGCCGACGATCGTCGCCGAAATCGTCAAGAGCACCGGCGGCGGGCACTCGAGTCTGTACGTCGCGTCGGTCGCCGCGATCCCGAGCGCGATCGCGCTCATCGGCGCCGTCTGCTGGTCCTGGCACTCCGACCGGACCGGCGAACGACGCTGGCACAGCGCGGTTCCGCTGTTCGTGGGAGCTGCCGGACTCCTCGCCTACGTGGTCGTGTCCCACAACCTGGTGCTGGTGATCGTGGCCCTGACCGTGGCGACGATCGGTCTGAACTCGATCAGCGGGGCGTTCTTCCAGATCCCGTCGTTGTACCTGTCCGGCGCCGCCGCGGCGACCGGCCTGGCGATGGTCAACGCGACCGGCAACCTCGGCGGCTTCGTCGGCCCCTACCTCTTCGGTGCGTTCAGCGACGCCACCGGTTCTTTCGCCGTCGGCACCGTAGTACTCAGCGCGATGCTCGTCGCCGGGGGCGTGATCGTGCTGATGCCGATCGTCGTCCGATCCCGGCGATCGCGGCGGGAGCCGCTGCCGCAGTTGAACAAGTAGCGCACTTCACCACCGATCCGGATGTCCAAGGAGGACACGACATGGGTTCCGCACCGTTGACGATCACGGATGTCAGGGCCGTGGTGGTACCGCGAGTCCGCATGGGCGAGGGCCTCACGGCGCCGTGGGACAGGAAAACCCACTTCACCCGCGAATACGTGGCCGTCCGCGTGGATACCGACGCTGGCTTTCAGGGCATCACCCTCGACGGGGAATGGGACTCGGTCGTCATGACTCCCGAGGTCGTGCGCGAACAGATCGCGCCCGAGCTCATCGGCCGCTCCGTGTTCGACCTGGTGCACCACACAAGGGTTCTCGGGAGCGTGCGGGCGCCTGGCCGGTACCACTTCATCGAGATCGCGCTGTGGGACATCATCGGCCAGGCCCTCGGGCAACCGCTGGCCCAACTGTGGGGTGGCCGGGAAGCCGGAGTGCTGGCCTACGCGAGCACTGTCCACTACGGAAAGACCCCCGAAGAGCGAGCGGAGGACTGCAAGCACTACCGAGCCCGCGGATACCGGGCGGTGAAGCTCCGTTTGAGCGAGGACACCATCGACGGTGATCTCGCGCTGGTCGCAGCCTGCCGCGAAGCCGTGGGCGACGACCTGGACATCCTGGTCGACGCCAACCAGGCCGGCCGGGATCCCGCGGATCCGCACACGTGGAGCCTGCAGAGGGCGCTCGACACCGCCCGCGAGCTGGCCGCGTTGAAGGTCGGGTGGCTTGAGGAACCGTTGCCGTATCGGATGGCCGACGAAGGCCGGCAGCTGGCCGCCCGGGCGCCGCTGCCGATCGCGGGAGGTGAAGGAAAGAGCGGGCTGGCGCCGTTCTGGGAGGTGCTGCACCAGGGTGTCTACACCGTAGTGCAGCCGGACCCGGTGCATTCCGGCACGCCGACGACCCTTCTGCAGATCCTCAACCTCGCGGAGGCAGCGAACGTGCCGATCGCCTTCCACCACGGGAAAAGCGGGGTGGGCATGCTCCTGGCCCTGCACCTGCAGGCGGCGTTCGGTCTCGGCGTTCACCTCGAGGTGATGGACGACCCCGGCCACTGGAATCCCGAGGGCTTCCAGGTGGGCTTCCGCGAGCCGGTCCTGCCCGGCCCGGACGGGATCGTGCCCGTGCCCGACCGGCCAGGCCTCGGCGCCGACTGGGACGAACGCTGGCTCGACGAGGTTTTCGGCAGCTGACCCGGCCGGTGCCCGGCCAACGACCACCCATCCCCGCACACGACCAAGGAGGCAGTAGCCCGTGCCGGATCGAGCAGAGCAGGCCGTGGTGATCGACATCGCGGCGGAAATGCGGTCGCGGCCCCCGGTGGCCTGGGCCGTCTCGAAGTTGAGCGAAGTGCTGGCGGCCCGGGAAATCCGGACGACGGTCGGCGGCGCCCGCACACCGTCGCTCGGGGGAGTTGTCGTTCGTGCCGGCCTCGGCAACACCCCTGGCTCGGCTGACTCGTTCGCGATCGAGCAAGGCCCCGGCGCCGGCGAGATCCTGGTACACGCGCCCGATCCCCGTGGCCTGGCATACGGCTTGACCGAGCTCGCCGATCGGGTGCACTGCGCCCCGGACCCGATCGAGGCGTTACGGTCTGCTGAATCGCCTGCCCGCGCGCCCGCAGTGCCCGTCCGCGGCATCCTCCGCGCCTTCTCCAGCGACGTCCTCGACCGTCCGTGGTTCACCAGTCGCGACTTCTGGAAGCGCTATCTCGACGAGCTCGCCACCCACCGGATCAACCGGATCCACCTGGCCTTCGGCATGCAGTACAACTACTCGCACGACCCTGACGTCCGCGACAACTACCTGTGCTTCGCCTACCCGTTCCTGCTGGAGGTTCCCGGCTGGGACAAGGTGGCTGTCACAGGCTTGTCGGGAAGCGAGCGCGCGGAGAACCTCGCGGCACTGCGGTTCGCTGCCGACGAAGCCCGACAACGAGGGCTGCACTTCCAGCTCGGACTTTGGAACCACGCAATACATCCGGAACTCGTGCCCAGCCCGCATCTGCGCTATCCCGTCGAAGGACTCCCCGACGAAGAGGTGCCCGCCTACTCGGCCGAGGCCCTTTCCTTGCTGCTGCGAGAATGCCCCGCAATCGACGGCTTGACGTTCCGAGTGCACTACGAAGGCGGGGTACCGGAGGCCGGCCGCGGTGAGTTCTGGCAGACCGTGCTCGGCGGCCTGCGTGGTGCCGGGCGCGACCTCGACGTCGACATGCACTCCAAAGGTGTCGACCAGGACCTGATCGACGCGGCCCGGGCGAGTGGCGCTCGCGTCCTGCTCTCGGCGAAGTACTGGGCCGAGCACCAAGGCCTGCCCTACCACCAGGCCTCGGTGCGGCCCCTGGAGAAGGCCCGCCCCGCCGATGGCGACGAACTCCGCGGCATCACGCAGAACACCCGGCGCTTCACCCGCTACGGCTACGGAGACTTCCTCCGCCAGGACCGCGACTTCGACCTGGTGTTCCGGGTGTGGCCCGGATCCCAACGCTTCCTCCTGTGGGCCGACCCGGAGATCTTCGCCGGGTACGGAAGAATGAGCACAATCGGCGGGGCACTCGGCGCAGAACTGTGCGAACCACTCACCTTCCGCGGGCGCAAGGACACCGGACGAGACGGCCCCCGCGACCTCTACCTCGACTCCGCGCTCGCCCTGGGCATCTCGGATTGGCAAAAGTACGCCTACGAGTACCGCCTGTGGGGCCGCCTGTTGTACGACCCGGACGCCGAGCGTGAGACGTGGCTCCGGTATCTACGAGCCGAGTTCGGCGAGGCCGCGGACGACGTGGAAAGCGCGCTGAGCGCGGCCGGCAAGATCCTGCCGCTGGTCACAGTCACCGCATCGGCCAGTGCATCCAACAACTTCTTCTGGCCGGAGGTGTTCACCGACCTGCCGATCGCGCGCGGTGTTTCCTCGGCGACGTACGGCTTCGACCTCTCCGCGCCGGCCACCTGGGGTTCGGTCAGCCCGTTCGACCCCGCGCTGTTCGCTTCCGCCGACGACTACGCGCGTGACGTGATCAGCGGGCAGCCAAGCGGGCGCTACACCCCGGAAGAGGTCGCGACCTGGCTCGGCCGGTTCGGGTCGACCGCCGAAACGGCGCTCGGACGGGCTCGTGATCACATTGCCGATCCGGGCTCACCAAGCTTCCGACGCGTCGAGGTCGACGTGACGGTGGTGGCGCTGCTGGCCCGGTTTTTCGCCGGCAAGATCCGGGCAGGCGTCGGCTACTCGCTGTTTCGCTGCACGGAAGATTCCCAGTACTTGAAGGAATCGCTGGCTCGCTACCGCGCCGGCCGCGACGCACTCGAGGAGATCGTCGCCCTCACGCGAGGCGTCTACGTGACGAACTTGGCCTTCGGTGATCGTCCCACCGAACAAGGTCATTGGAGCGATCGATTGGCGCAGGTGGAGGAAGACCTCGAAGAGTTGGCTCGCGAACTCGCCGAAGCACCGGCCAACGGGGGAGCGCGGGTCCTCGGCGGCCGAGCACTTCGGCCGCGGCCCGGAGTCCACTGCGAACCACCGGCGACGTTCGTGCCCGGCGAAGTTTTGGTCGTCCACGCCGAAGCCCCCGACGAGGTTGGCCTGACGTTGCACGTCCGCCACCTCAACCAAGCCGAGGAGTACCTACTGATTCCCATGGCGCGGGCGGACGACGGCCGTTTCGCGGCGGAAGTGCCCGCGGAGTACACCGCCGGCGCCTACCCGCTCGCCTTCTTCCTCACCGCCCGCAGCGGCGGCGGATCGGACGCCTGGATCATCCCAGGGCTTGACGCGACCCTCGCGAACCACCCCTACCACGTCGTTCTGGGCCGACACGCGTGAGCGGCACGGTCACCTCCCGAAAACTCGACTCGAAGAGAAGAGGAGCCAGGATGACTGGCACGTTCACCCCAGAAGCCTGCCACACGCTGCGCCGACGGCCGGCTGGCGCTCTCCTGCCGCGAGCCGTCCGCTCCACGGTGACCCGTCGCGGCCTCGCTCTCAGCGCCGCACTACTCGTCGGCTCGACTGTGCTCAGCGGATGCGGTGGCTTCACTCCGTCCGGTGGTTCGAGCACCAACGGCATCGGCGGGGTCTTGAGGATCAGCTCGGAATCGGGGCAGCCCTACCTCAAGGACGCCGCCGACCGGTTCGAAAAACAGCATCCCGGCGTCACCGTCCAGTTCGTGCAGTCTCCGTCGAACACGTACCAGACCACGGTCCGAGCCCAGCTCGCGGCCGGCCACGGCCCCGACGTCATGTTCGTCTGGGGCGGCTCGGGAAACTCGATGGCGACGAAGCCACTCGCCGACGCCGGCCTGCTCGAAGAGCTCACGAACCAGCCGTGGGTCTCGGCGATGGGCGCCGCGGCCACGAGCCTCGTCTCGAATCAGAACAAGGTCTACGCGTTCACCTCTTACCAGAATCCGACCGGCGTCGAGTTCAACAAGGACCTTCTCCGCCAACTCGGGGTCGCGGTGCCGACCAAGTTCTCCGAGCTGCTGACCTTCTGCCGCTCCGTCTCCTCACGCGGAGTCGTCCCGATCGCGATCGGCAACCAGACCGGCTATCTCAACACCGAAGTCCCGGTCGAGCTCGCCAACAGCCTCGTGTACTCACAGGACCCACAGTTCGCCCGGAAGCTCGCGAACGGCTCGGTGACGTGGAGCGGTTCCGCGCTGTGGCGCTCGTCGCTGACGAAGGCCCTCGACGAATACGTTCAGATGCGTGACGCCCAATGCTTCCAGCCGAACTCGACCGGGTATTCGGACACACAGGCCTCGCAGCTCGTGACCTCGGGAAAGGCTCTCGGCGTCGACGTGATCTCACCTGCCCTCGACGATCTGAAGCAGGGCAACCCGAAGCTGAGCTACGACATGTTCGAACTACCCGCCACGGAGAACCCGGCGGACACGTACCTCACAGTGAACACCGGAGCGGCCTACGCGGTCGCCAAGTCGAGTGGCAACAAGGCGACGGCGATCGAATTCCTCAAATACCTAGCCGGGCCCGACCAGCTCGACGTGGCGGCCAAGGCGAACTACGGCGTCGCCTACACACCCAGCGCGAGCAATCCCATCCAACCGGAGATGCAGGGGGTCTCCGATCTGTACCAGGGCGGCAAGACGGCTCTATGGCCCACGAACTTCTGGCCGAGCTACGAAACCAAACAGGCGATGATCGCCGCCGACCAGGACCTCATCCTCGGCAAGAAAACCGTGGCGGACGTGGTCCAGGCTGTACAGAACTCACTCCACGGAGCGTGAGAGCCCATGACCCTCACCAGCAGTGGACGGGTGGCGCCGCGGCAAGCCCCGAAGGCCCGGACCCGGCGGGGTGCCGGCTCGCGGGTCTCGTTCTGGTTCGCCGTTCCGTGTCTTGTTCTGTTCGCGGCCATCGTGGCCTACCCGACCGTCCAGGGCGTCTTCTACGCCTTCACCGACTGGAGCGGGCTCGGCAGCGCGATCCACTTCAACGGGTTGGCCAACTTCACCGCGCTGTTCTCGTCCGCGGACACCCTGGGCGCGCTGTGGCACACGATTCTCATGGCCGCCGCGATCACCGTGCTGCAGAATGCCATCGGGCTTCTGCTCGCGATCGGCGTCAACTCGAAGATCAAGAGTCGTAACTTCCTTCGGACGCTTCTGTTCGCACCCGTGGTCATGACCCCGATCATCGTGGGCTACCTGTGGCAGTTCATCTTCGTGCCCGGTGGCCCGGTTGCGACGGTGAGCGGGCTGGTCGGATGGGACGGCGGCGGCAACGTCCTGGGTGACCCGGCGCTCGCTCCATGGGGCATCATCGCGATCGTCGTGTGGCAGTACGCGGGATACTCGATGGTCATCTACCTCGCGGGCATGCAGAACATCCCTGCCGACGTACTGGAAGCTGCCGCCATGGACGGCGCCGGTCCGGTCAAGCGCTTCGTCTGGGTGACCTGGCCGCTGCTGCGGACGCCGACGCTCATCAATCTGACCCTCGCACTCATCACCTCGTTGAAGCTGTTCGACCAAGTCATCGCGACGACACAGGGGGGACCGGGCAACGCCACACAGACCTTGTCGACGCTTTTGTACAACGAGGCGTTCCTCTACAACAAGTACGGCTACGGCATCGCCCTCGGTTTGATCGTGTTCATCCTGATCGCCGTGATCTCCTTCGGGCAAATGCGCGTCCTGCGAGAACGGAACTGAACCACCATGAAGTCCTACACCTGGAGAACGGGGCTCCTCGAGGTCGTGATGGTCGTGGTCACCGCGGCCTTTGTCTTCCCGCTGTGGTTGCTTATTTCGGTGGGCTTCCGCCCGTCGGCCGAGGTCGCGCAGAGCCCGCTCGGTGCGCCCAGCCGGTTCGACCTGAGCAACTTCAAGCTCGCGTGGGAGGACGGACAGCTCGGCACGGCTTTCCTCAACAGTGTCTACATCGCCGCGGTGACCGTCGCCGCGCTGGTCAGCGTGGGTGCTTGCGCAGGCTACTACTTCGCGCGTTCAGGCCGTGGAGGCCGGCGCTGGTACGCGTTCGTCGCGGCCGGGATGATGGTGCCGTTCCAGATCGGCGTGCTCCCGCTGTACCGGGTGTTCTCGGCACTGGGCATTTCCGCGGATCCGATTTCCGTAGTCATCTTCAACGTCGGCATCCAGTTGCCGCTGACGATCATTCTGTACACGGGCTTCATTCGCCAGATCCCGCTTGAGTACGAGGAAGCCGCACGGGTCGACGGCGCCAAGACCTTCCAGATCTTCCGACGCGTGATCCTCCCGCTGCTCCTACCGGTAACGGGCACGGTGATCGTGCTCGACGGCTTGGCCGTGTGGAACGAGTTCTTCACCCCGCTGCTCTACCTCGGCGGGACACCCAACGTCACCGTTCCCGTGCAGATCTACAGCTTCGTCGGTGAATACACCAGCAACTGGGGCGAGATCTTCGCCGGCTTGCTGATGGCGAGCGTCCCGATCCTAGTGCTGTTCTTCGTGTTCCAGCGGTACATGATTCGCAGCTTCGGCAGCGGGCTCAAGGGGTGACCGAAAACCCAAACCCTCGCCCGGTGCGGAGAACTGCCGCGGAGCGATACCTGCCCTAAAGCCGGTCAACTGTGCAGCTCCAGGTCGCCTGGTCAGTCTCAGGGCAAGAGTTTCGCGGCGTCGGCCAATCGAGGAATCGCGGCCTCGGCCGCGTTCTGCACGTGTTCCCGGCACAACCGCTCGGTCAGGTCGCCGTCGCCGGCGACGGCGGCTTCGCAGATGGCCTGGACCTCGGCGATGGACTCCTGGGGGCGGCCGGGCTTCGAGAGCGAGGCGAGGCGCACCAGGGTGACGCGGCGATTGAGCCCGTCGAGGATCTGCTTGAGCTCGGGGTTCTGGGCCCCGGCGACGAGCACGCCGTAGAACTCGCTCTTGGCGATCGACAGTGCTCGGGTGTCTTCGGCGACTTCTTCGAGGTGCAGCAACGCGGCCCGCAGCGCCCTGCGCTCGGCGTCGGTGGCGCGCTCGGCGAACAGGCGCCCGGCCATGCCTTCGAGGGCGGTGCGGACTTCGTAGATCCGGCGGGCGTCGTCCGGTGAGAGCTGGGCGACGACCGTGCCGCGGCCGTTGGTAGCGACGACCAGTCCTTCCGACTCGAGTTGCCGGAGTGCTTCGCGCACGGTGGCGCGGCTCGCGGTGGTCGTTTCGCACAGTTCGCGCTCGATCAGCACCTGGCCCGGCATCAGCCGCAGGTCGGTGATCGCCTCGCGGATCTGGGCCGCGACCTGGTCGCGGATCAAGGCGGGAGGGCGAGCGACAGCCATACCGGAGAACGTCACTGGACTATCATGCCACATCTTGGCCGCGCCAGTGGCCCATTCTGTCCGCTGTAGGACAGCTTCGTTTGTGGCCGGTCGTCGCCAGGTGGTCACTGCCCGTAATGCGACTCTGGCGGTTTCGCCGGCCTGATCCTGCGTATCAGCAGCGTGCTCGCCGTTCGCCGTCCGGTTTCCGCATCGTTACGGCCCGGTTCGATTCGCGTCAGCTATTGAACTGTCAGACAGCTAACGGCAGACTGTCGCCCTAACGCTGGACGGTGACACGCGCCACCCGGGAATTCGGGCCGGCAGCGCGTCGAGTCGAGATCGAGCCGCGTGGCCGGAAGGAGCCGCCGAATGCAAGATCTGCACGTAGTCGTCGAAGGGGAGCTGGGCTCAGCCACTCCCACCGTGCTCATCCACGGGGTCGGATCGGACCTGCTCCGGTGGGACCCGGTCGTCGCACCGTTGCGGGAGGTCGGGCCGGTCGTGCGGTACGACCTGCGGGGGCACGGTCAGTCGCCCAAACCTCCCGGGCCGTATCAGTTGGCGGACTTCGTCGACGATCACCGCCGCCTCATGGCGAGCCTCGGCATCAACCGGGCGAACGTCGTCGGGCTGTCCCTCGGCGGGCTGATCGCGCAGAGCATCGCGTTGACCGATCCCGCCTCCGTCGCGCACCTGGTGATCCTCAGCGCCGTCGCCGGGCGCACCCCTCGGCAACAGGAGGCGGTGCTGAAGCGGTTGCGCGTGGTGGAAGAAGGCGGTCCTGCAGCTGTCGCGGACGGTGGCGAGCGTTGGTACACCGAGAAGTTCCGCACCGCGCACCCCGAAGTCGTCGACGCGCACCTGGCGCGGTTCGGGGCCAACGACCCCGCTGCTTATGCCGCGGCCTTCCGCGTGCTCGCGACGAACGACCTCGTCGACGACCTGCACCGCATCGACGCGCCGACGCTGATCATGACCGGTGCACTCGACGTCGGTTCGCCGCCGGAGATGGCGCGCGAGATGCACCGGCGGATCCAGGGGTCGCGTCTGGTGATCGTCGACGACATCAAACACTCCATCCTCGAAGAGGCTCACGCCGAGGTCGCGGCCGCAATCCGTGAGTTCCTCGTCGGGGAGACCGCGGTGCGATCCGCGCAGGAAAGGTGAAGCCCGTGGCGCATCAACCGGTGGCAGGCCCGAGCCCGGGCTCCTTCAACCGCCGTCAGCTTCTGCAGGCCGGCGGGATCTCGGCATTGGGCCTCCTGGTCGCGGCGTGCGGACGGCATCTCCCGGCCGCGTTGGACGACCGGCGCCCGTCCGGTCCGCCGGTCGACGGTGGTGACCTGGTTTTCGCGACCAGCATGGACATCGCCACGCTCGATCCGGCGTTCTCGAAGAACGTCCGGGAGAAGTTCGCCCTGTACGCGCTCTACAACACGCTCGTGGGGTACGACCCCGACTTCAACCTCGTTCCGGAGCTGGCGGAAAGCTGGGACACCAGCGCCGACGGCAAGACGCTGACGTTCCACCTGCGTCGAGGCGTCAAGTTCCACGACGGCACGCCGTTCAACGCCGACGCGGTGAAGTGGAACCTCGACCGGCTCCTGGACAAGAGCACGAACTCCCCGCTCCGGGGATCGCTCACCCCGCCGCTGCACACCGTCCGGGTCGTCGACGACGCCACGGTCGCGCTGGACCTGGCCACGGCGTGGCGGCCGTTGGTCGCCGCGCTGGGGGAGCGGCCTGGTTTCATGGTCTCGCCGGCCGCAGTGCGCAAGTACGGCCGCGACTACGGAGTCCACCCGGTGGGCACCGGGCCGTTCGAGTTCGTGAGCTTCACCCAGGACAGCGAGCTCAAGCTCAAGCGCTTCGCGGGCTACTGGGACCGCGGCAAGGTGCACCTGGACACGATCACGCTCAAGAACGTGCCCGAACAGCAGGTGCAGCTCACCATGCTGCGCACGGGTGAGGCTCACATCAGCGACGCCGTTTCGCCTCAGCTCGCGATCACGGTGCAGAGCGATCCCTCGGTCGGGATCACCCGCGCCCCGAGCGGCAACTGGTACGCGCTGCAGGTCGACTGCAGCAAGCCGCCCTTCGACAAACCCCAGCTGCGGCAAGCCATCGCGTACGCCACGAACCGCGACGGCGTGCGGAACGCGATCTACCAGGGGCAGGCGCGGGTCGCCACGGGCCCGGTCGGCGTCGGGTGGGCCGTCGACAAGAGCCGTTCGGCACCGGCCTACGGCTACGACCTCGACAAGGCACGCCAGCTCGTTCAGGCCGCGGGGGCGCAAGGGCAGGCCATCGACTACGTGAACTCCAGTGATTCCAACTACCAGTCGATCGCCCAGCTCCTGGCCGGCGACTACGCCAAGATCGGCATCACCCTCAAGGTCGGCACGGTGCCCGGCAGCGACTACTACGACGACGTCGTGGCCGGCAAGGTCAACTGGTCGCTGACGGAGTGGACGCCCCGCGCCGATCCCGACGGCCTGCTGCGGACACTGCTGCACTCGAAAGGCAGCCAGAACACCACCAAGTACAACAACCCCAAGGTGGACGCCCTCCTCGACCAGGCCGCCGCGATCTCCGATCAGAAGGAAGCGGCTCCGCTGTACGCGCAGATCGTGCAAATCGTCGAGAAGGACGCGCCCTACGTCTTCGTCATCTGGCCGGACCTGCTCGTTCCGCACGGCGCCAACCTGGGCGGTCTGACGCTGTACCCGGACGCGATCTACCGGCTTCGCGAGCTGTGGATCGGCCGATGACGGGCCGCCGCACGCTCCGGCCGGCCAACTGAGGAGGCCCGAATGGCTTGGTACCTGGTCCGCAGGGTGGGCGCCGCCGTCGTGGTGATGTTCGTCGTCAGCGTGCTGACGTTCGTCATCACCCGCGTGCTGTTCCCCGATCCCGTGCAGGCGATCATGGGCGGCGCCGAATCGACGGCGACACCCGAGCAGCTCCGGCAGACCGCGCACGACCTCGGCCTGGACAAACCCTTGGCGCTGCAGTACTTCGACTGGCTTGGCCGCCTGTTCCACGGTGACCTCGGCCGCTCGTTCATCGGACCGATCGGGGTGGCGAGCGCGATCGCGCAGCGCCTGCCCGTGACGCTCGAGCTGATGGTGCTGTCCTTGGTCATCGCTTTGATCATCGGCGTGCTGCTGGGTGTCGCCGGCGCTCTGTTCCGCGGCCGCTGGATCGACACCCTCACCTCCGGGTTGTCGGTGTTCACCTTGTCGCTGCCCAACTTCTTCCTGGGCATCGTGCTGGTCTACCTGTTCTCGCTCACGCTGGGCGTGCTGCCGAGCGGTGGCTACATCCCGTTTTCGCAGGACCCGGTGGCGAACCTGGAGCTGATGGTGCTGCCGGCGCTCACGCTCTCGATGTCCTACGCCGGCACCTTCGCCCGCTATACGCGGACGTTGATGCTGGGCGTGCTCACCGAGGACTACGTGCTGCGGGCCCACGCCAGTGGCCTGGATCCGCGCCGGGTCGTGGTCAAGCACGCCATGAAGAACACGATGATCCCCATGGTCACGGTCGTGGGGCTCAACGCGGCCGGCCTCGTCGGCGGCGCGGTCGTCACCGAAAGCATCTTCTCGCTGCCCGGTGTCGGCACGTTGCTCACGAGATCGATCCTGGGCAAGGACTTCCCCATGCTGCAGGGCCTCATCCTGGTCATCACGGTCGGCGTCGTCGTCGTCAACCTCGTGATCGACCTCGTCTACGGCCTGCTGGACCCGAGGGTCAAGGTGAGTTGAGGTGGACACCACGAACACGAAACCCGCTTCGGGCGGCCGGATCTGGGCCGCGTTGAGCGCTTATCCCCGCCTGCTGATCGGCTCTCTCCTGTTGCTGATCCTGGTCGTCCTGGCACTCGGCGCGCCGATGTTCACCTCGTACGGTCCGCTCGACCAGCACCTCGACGCGGTGCTCCAGCCACCGGGCGGGCCGTACCTGCTGGGCACCGACCAGCTCGGCCGCGACTTGTTCACCCGCACCCTGTACGGCGGCCGGCTGGTCCTCGCCGTCGCGGTCGCGTCGACGGCGATCGCGATGGTGATCGGCGTCCTGCTCGGCCTGCTGTCCGGGTATCGGCGCGGCTGGCTCGACTCGGTTCTCATGCGCGCCATGGACGGGGTGATCGTCTTCCCGGAACTGATCCTCGCCCTGGGGATCACCTACGCCCTCGGGCCCAGCTTCTGGACGGTCACCGCCGCGATCGCGACGGTCAACGTCCCGAAGTTCGCCCGGGTCGTGCGGGGCCAGTTGCTGAGTCTGCGTGAGCGCGAATTCGTCGCGGCGGCCAAGGTTTCCGGCGTGCCGACGCGGCGGGTGCTCGCGCTGCACCTCTTGCCGAACGTGCTGGAGGTGACAGTGGTGCAGGCCGCGCTCACCGGCGGGCTCGCCATCTTCACCGCGGCGAGTCTCAGCTTCCTCGGGCTGGGACTGCCGGCCCCGGCGCCGGACTGGGGCGGAATCCTGCGTGACGGCTACCCCTACCTGAGCTACGTCCCGCTGTTCTCGCTGCTTCCCGGTCTGGTCATCTTCGCCGCGATGCTGTCGTTCAACCTGATCGGGGACGGCCTTCGCGATCTGTTCGACCCGAAGGTTCTGCCCCGTTCGTCCGCGAGCACCGCTCGTGTGGCCCGGCGGGCGGAGCGTCGCTCGGCATCTGGAGTCCCGACCGTTGTCGCCGAGCTGCCCCGTCCCGCTCTTGCCGGCCACAGCCGTGCCGAAACCGAAGGACACGCCGATGAGCACTGACACCGCGGCACCGCTGCTCGACGTTCGCGGTCTCGAAGCGGTCTACGACTCTCCCCGTGGTCCCGTCCACGCACTCAACGGAGTCTCGTTCAGCGTGAAGCCCGGCGAGGTGCTGGCTCTCGTCGGTGAATCCGGCAGTGGGAAGAGCGCTTCGGCGCTCGCGGTCATGGGCCTGCTGCAGCGCACTCGCGGCCGGGTCACGGCCGGGAACGTCCTCTTCCGCGACCAGGATCTGCTCGCGCTGCCGGAACGCGACCTGCGAGGCCTGCGCGGCAAAGACATCGCGCTGGTGTTCCAGAATCCGATGACCACGCTCAACCCGACCCTGACCATCGGCGCGCAGCTGCGCGAGGTCATCCGCCACCACACCGGGAAGTCCCGGCGCGAGGCCGGTGCGAGGGCCCTCGAGCTGTTGCGACTCGTGGAGATCCCGGACCCGGAAGCGCGGTTGAAGAGCTACCCGCACCAGCTGTCGGGCGGGTTGCGGCAGCGGGTGATGATCGCGTTGGCGCTCAGCTGCGATCCTTCGCTGCTGATCACGGACGAAGCGACTACCGCACTGGACGTGACCACGCAGGCGCAAGTGCTCCACCTGCTCAAACGACTCTCAGCCGAGCTCGGCACCGCCCTCGTCGTGATCACGCACAACATGGGCGTCGTGGCGGGTCTCGCGGACCGGGTGGCGGTGATGTACGCGGGACGGATCGTCGAGATCGGTGCGGTCGACGAAGTGTTCTACGCCCCGGCGCACCCGTACACGGCGGGACTTCTCGGCGCGATCCCGCAAATGGACACCCCCCGTTCCGAGGATCTGGTGGCCATCAAGGGACGGCCGCCGTCGCTGCTCGACCTGCCCGGCGGCTGCGCGTTCGCCGACCGCTGCCCGCTGGTCACCGCCCAGTGCCGGGCGCAGCGGCCCGAACCGGTGTCACCGGACCGGCACACCGCGGCGTGCTGGGCCGATCCCGAGCTCGTCAGGAAAGAAGCGCGGACGCGGATCGGAAGTGAGGCCCGATGAACGGCACGGCGGCACTCCTGGAAGTCGAAGGCCTTCAGGTTCACTACCGGTCGCAGTCCCGAGCGCAGCGGCGCCTGGGCTACGGCGTGCGCGCGGTAGACGGCGTTTCCTTCTCCGTCGGACCGGGGGAGACGCTGGGGCTGGTGGGCGAATCCGGGTGCGGCAAGAGCACCACGGGCCGCGCGATTCTCCAGCTGGTCGAACCCACCTCGGGGTCGATCCGGTTCGACGGGCAGGAACTGCAGGGCCACAACCGGCGCCGGCAGCGTGAGCTGCGCCGCGGTATCCAGGCGGTGTTCCAGGACCCCTACGACAGTCTCAATCCGCGGATGCGGATCGGCGACATCGTCGGTGAACCGATGACGGTCCACCATCTGGCCTCCGGTGCCGAGCGGGAACGGAAGGTGGGCGATCTGCTCGAACAGGTCGGCCTGAGCCGGGAGGTGATGGCCCGCCGGCCGTCGGAGCTGTCCGGTGGCCAGCGTCAGCGCGTCTGCATCGCTCGCGCACTGGCCGTCGATCCGCGGTTCATCGTGTGCGACGAGGCGGTGTCGGCGCTCGACGTCAGCGTGCAGGCTCAGGTGCTCAACCTCCTGCGCCGGTTGCAGCGGGAACTGCACCTGTCCTATTTGTTCATCGGCCACGACCTGAGCGTGGTGCGCCACGTGTCCGACCGGGTGGCTGTGATGTACGCCGGGCAGCTGGTGGAGACCGCCGACAGCGAGGGCCTGTACACGAGCCCGCACCACCCGTACACGGTCAGTCTTCTCAGGTCTTCTCCGGTGGCTGATCCTCGCGTTGAGCGGAACCGGCCTTTCATTCCCGCAGCGGGCGAACCACCCAGCCCCACCGAGGTGCCGACGGGGTGCCGGTTCGCGGGGCGCTGCCCGCTGGCCCGGCAGCAGTGCCGTGACGAGGCACCGAAGCTGACCGAGGTCGAACCCGGCCGTTCCGTCGCCTGCCACTTCTGGCGCGAAGTCGAGGCGAGTCCGGCCGAGCTCGGCACGGGAGACCCGGCGTGAGAGCGGCCGCGAGCGCCACACCCACGACCGCCGAGTGCGAGAGGACCACCTCATGACGACGACCAAGGCCACGATCCCTGTGCCCGAGTCGGTCTTCGCTGTGTTGTCCGAGGAGTTCGGCAGCCGCCTTCGGCGAGCCGTCCCGCTAATGCGCCATCCCGACGACGTCATGTCGCCCTCGGTGTTGCGGGGCATGGCGGCGAGCAAGCTGAGTTTCGCCCAGACGCTGGTCCGACGGATGACCGAGGGC
The DNA here is from genome assembly GCF_040704195.1 of Amycolatopsis sp. NPDC047767. NCBI lineage: Bacteria > Bacillati > Actinomycetota > Actinomycetes > Pseudonocardiales > Pseudonocardiaceae > Amycolatopsis > Amycolatopsis sp. NPDC047767. Next base: position 7,621 of record NZ_JBEYSJ010000060.1, on the reverse strand, counting down.
AAGTGGCGGATCGAATTGGTGCACTGCGAGCTGTCCGAGGACGGGACAGGGTTTCTCGCCTACGACATCCAGGCCGAAGGCCTGCAGCTGTCCTTCGGTGTTTTCGTGTACCCCCCGCTGCCGCCGGGGCACACCCGGATGTTCCGGGACACCAAGCTCGAATTCCTCGGGATTCTGCTGGAAGGCCCGATCGACGTCGCACGGTTCCGGCGTGAGCGCGACGAAGCCGACACCAACCTGTGGCGGGGGCGGACCGATCCGAAGGTGTACGGCTGGACGATCGCCAGCCGGGGCACCCGCATGTTCGACGATGTCGTGGCTGCGCTCGTCCGCGGAGAGCAGCCGACGGTCGAGCAGATCGACGCCAACGGCGGCTACATCCTGCGCAACGGGGGCTTCTACGGCAATGGCCGGATGGGCACCCGCGCCTGGCGGAGCTACGCCCGAGGTGGTGGCCCGCTGGCCATGCCGTACCACATCGATCTGTTCTGCGTGTACTTGTGGCGCCTCGTCAGCCTGGACCTCGTCGAAGCCACCGCGCGGATGCACAGTCCTTCCGCGACGGTGCTGCGCCCGAGCGTGCGCCGGCACGTCGGGATCGGGAACTCCTCGGGCTTGGGCACGGTCGCCGCGCTGGTGCGCTGGCCCTCGCGGCTCGCGTCCTTCATCCTGCCGCGTGAACTGGGCTTCGCCTACACCGCGGCACAAACCGCGGACGCCGCGAGTACCCGGCGATTGGCCGATCTGGTGGGCAACGCACGGGACGCGTACCGGAATGCACCCGAGGCGGCTCCGGAACTGATCGAGCCACGCGAATCCGTCGCGACCGCGCTCGACCGCGTACACAAGGCATTGGTCGCGGCGGATCCCGGCGAAGAAACCTGGGCGCGGTTCCTCGAGGACGCCGAGGATTACGGGAGCGTGGAGGCGGCGGAGGTGCTGCGCTCGTTGCTGCTCGAGGTCTACCCCGAAACCTATGAGCTCAGCCGCATCACCGAGGCGTTCACGCCCGGTCCGGAGTTCGCGCTGAAGGTGGACCCCGAGATGAGCGTCGGCGAACTGCGCGCGATCCTGCGCGAGCAGTTCGCCTGGTGCGTCGACGCGGACCTGGAAAGCCCCGGCAAACGCGAGTTCTTCTGGTACCGCTCGGAAGAGAACGGCGAGAACCGCCGCGGTGAGCGCTCGGTCGACGTGGGCATCGAACGCGAGACCGTGATCGACGTCGCCGGCGCGGTCCGCCGTCTGGCGGATTTCCTCGACGCGTACGACGCCGGGACCAGCATCGGCCGGTTCCTCCTGGACGAGCCCGAACACACCCTCGCGGTCGCGCGTGCCCAGTTCGCCGCGACCACCCCGTACAGCGAGATCCGGGCGAGCGTGTGCGACGCCGATTTCCTGGCCAGTAACACCATTCGCTGTTTCCTCGCCATTCTCGGTATCGAGCTGCCCACCCCGCACAGCGGACGGTGGGTACGAGGCCTGTTCTACCGCGACGCGCCGCTACCTGCCGACCTCGTCGCCGGCAGGGAAGGGGCTTGGGGCGTCGGCGCGCCCGCGGCCGCCGATCAACCGCGCGACGAGCCCGCGATGGGAGTGTGAGCCCGGATGATCACGATCGCCGTGCCCGAACTACGCCGCTACGCCCCTGACGCCCTCCGGATGGTCGGCATCCCGATCGGCCAGGCCGACGAGGTCGCCGATATGCTGGTCTGGACCCAGGCCGTGACCGGCGCCGCGGTGAAGTTCGTCCAGGACAACCGTGCTCGGCTGAACTGGCGGCCCCAGCCGCGGCCGCGAGTCGTCGACGAAAACGCCGACGAGGTCGTGGTCGACCTGCGCGGGGGAAGCCTGCTCGAGTTCGGGCCTCGGGTTTTCGACTTCGTGCAGGCCGAGACCGCGGCCCACGGATCCCGGCGAGTGCGGGCTCGCGCCGTCTACGGCGGGATCTTCCTGCCGTACCTGGTCGCCCGCGCAGCCGAGCGAGGGGTGCACCTCGACGTGAGCTTCCCCGAAACCCCGCAAGGCGATTTCGAACCGCGGGGAGAGCTGACCATCGAGGCGACTCGCGTCCCCGCCACACCCGGCGCGCTCCAGACCGACGCCTACCGGTCGGCGGTCGATCGCGGCATCGAATTGTCCGACGCCGACTTCACCACGGTGATCGGGCTGTTCGAAATGCTGCGGGTGCCGACGTCGGAACGTTCCCGCACTCACGCGGGCTGAACTCCCGAAAGGACAGCAAACCCGATGGACGACGTACGACTCGGCGCGACGAACCTGTGGACTTCCCGGATCGGATTCGGCGCCATGGGCATCGGCAGCCCCGAGTGGCGCAGCTGGGTGCTCGACGGCGAAGCCGGTGTCCCGATCATCGAGCGAGCGGTCGAGCTCGGCATCCGGTTCTTCGACACCTCGAACTTCTACTCCGCCGGGGAAAGCGAAAGAATCCTCGGTGCGGCGCTGAAGCGGTTACTCCCGCGGGAGGACTACCTCCTCGCGACCAAGGTGGGCAACCAGATGGGGACCGCCCGGACCACGGGCGGCTACTCGCGCAAGCACATCCTCGCCGCCGTCGACGACTCGTTGCGCCGGCTCGGGACCGACTACCTCGATCTGTACCAGACGCACGTGTGGCGCGAGGACACGAACATCGAGGAAACCCTCGGCGCGCTCGACGCGCTGGTCGACTCCGGCAAGGTCCGCTACCTCGGCGCGACCGACATGCCCGTGTGGCAGTTCGCGAAGTTCTTCTACGAGGCCAGGAGCCTCGGCTGGCGGCGCCTGCACACGATGCAGCACCACTACAACCTGGTGTGGCGGGAGCCCGAGAGCGAGCTCATGCCGATGTGCCGGGCGGAAGGGATCGGGCTGCTGCCCTACAGCCCCTTCGCCCGTGGGTTCCTCGCCGGCGATCCGCGAGGTCACGACCGGGACACCGAACGCGGCCGCTCGGACGACTACTCGCGCAAGTGGTTCGGCCGGGACAGCGACCAGGATGTGCTGCGGAAGCTGCTCGCGGTGGCCGACGCGCGAGGCGCGACGCCGGCCGCGGTCGCCCTCGCCTGGGTACTGGAGAAATCCCCGACCGGGGTGCCTCTGATCGGCGCCACCTCGGTGGGGCAGCTGGACGTCGTCGAGGAAGCGCTGCGGATCCAGTTGCTGCCCGAAGAGATCACCGAACTTGAATCTCGGTACGTCGCGCGGTTGCGCTACGGACATTGACGGTCCGGCTCCGCTTCGATCCGGCCCCGGGAGCCACCGGCCCCGGCACCGGATCGAAACGCCGCGCCTCAGGTGAGGTTCGTGTAGACCGACGTGGTCTCGAGGAAGAGATCCAGACCCTCGGGACCCAGCTCGCGGCCCCACCCGGACTCCTTGAACCCGCCGGTCGGCATCGTCACGTCGGGCAGCCCGTGCACGTTTACTCCGACCCGTCCGGCACGCAGCCGCGAAGCGACGTGGTGCGCCGTCTTGACGTTGCGCGTCCAGACCGAGGCGGCGAGCCCGTACGGCGTGTCGTTCGCGGTGTCGATGGCCTCGTCGACCGTGCTGAACCGCAGGGCAGCGACAACGGGGCCGAAGATCTCCTCGCGGACGGCGCGCATCTGCGGACGCGCGTCGGACAGGACTGTGGGCTCGACGAAGAACCCCGGGCCGTTCGCGTGACCGCCCGCGGCGACGGTGGCGCCTTCGCCGATCCCGGACTCGATGTAGCCCATCACGGTGTCGCGCTGTTCGGCCGAGATCAGCGGGCCCATTTCGGACTGCGGGTCGAAGCTGTGGCCGACGTTCAGCGACACTGCTCGCTTCGCGACACCGGCGACCACTTCGTCGTAGATGGAGTCGTGCACGAGCAGGCGCGAGCCGGCGGTGCACACCTGGCCGGCGTTCGAGAAGATCGCCGCCGAGGCGCCCTTGATCGCTTCCTCGACGTCGGCGTCACCGAAGACCAGCACGGGCGACTTGCCGCCGAGCTCCAGCGAGACCTTCTTCAGGTTGCCGGTGGCCGCGTGCACGATGGACTTGCCGACCGCGGTCGACCCGGTGAAGGCGATCTTGTCCACGCCGGGGTGTTCGGCGAGGCGAGCGCCGACGACCGCGCCGTCACCGGTCACGACGTTGAGCACGCCGTCGGGTACGCCGGCCTCACGCGCGATCTCGGCGAGCATGATCGTGGACAGGGGAGTCAGTTCGGAGGGCTTGACCACACAGCTGCAGCCCGCGGCGAGTGCGGGAGCGACTTTCCAGCAGGCCATCACGAGCGGCGAGTTCCACGGGGTGATCAGCGCGACGACGCCGACCGGGCTCCGCAGGGTGTAGGCGTGCAGCTCCATGCCGCGGCGCTGGAGCTGGAGCGCGCGACCGCTGACCTTGTCCGCCCAGCCCGCGTAGTAGCGGAAGATCCGGGCTGCTTCCGGCACGAAACCCTGGCGGATGTTGCGATGGGGTGCGCCTTGGTTGAGCGCCTCCACGAGGGCGATGTCGTCGGCGCGTTCCTCCAGGAGATCGGCGATGCGCCACAGCGCCCGCGCCCTGACCTCGGGCTGCTCCCGATGCCACACGCCGGCGTCGAAGCTGCGCCGCGCGGCCTCGACGGCCGCATCGGCCTGCGCCACCGATGCCTCGGGGACGTTCGCGATGACAGAGCCGGTGCCCGGGTCGAGGACGGTCCGGAACGAGTCGGAGCCGACCGGCTCGCCTCCGATCACCATCTGCCAGTCGCGGCTGAGCGGCTGAGGCGCGTGAGCTTGTGTGTCGGGCAGGAGGGGCATTCCGTTCGTCCCTTCGGAGAAGCCGGTTCGGGCCGGGTGGACTGCTCGGTCCGCGATGTGGCGAGCACCGCAGATGCTAGCCGCTGGCCTCCGATCTGTCAGCTGTCAGACAAATCTCACCCGATTGACAGCGCATTCTTCGCGGTTCTAATGTTCCTGACACCTAGCAGACAGCTGATAGCAGAGGAGACCGATGACCACGGACTCGTCTGATTCACCGGCGCCGACGTCCGTCGGCATCCAGGCGCGACCGCTGACGCCGGCCGTCGAGCTGCACCACCGGATCGAGGGCGACCCGGCCGCGGACGTGCCGGTGGTGCTCATCCACGGCGTGGGCAGCAGCCTGGCCTCGTGGGACGACGTCGTGGGGCTCTGGCCGGCCGGACGTCCGGTCGTGCGGTACGACCTGCGCGGCCACGGTCAGTCACCGGCTCCCGCCGGTCCCTGGAACATCGACGACTTCGCCGCGGACCACGTCGAGTTGCTGAAGCGATTGGGCATCGGCAAAGCCCACACCGTCGGGTTCTCCCTCGGCGGTCTCATCGCGCAACGGGTGGCAGCGGTCCACCCGGAACTCGTCGACACACTGGTCGTCATCGGCGCGGTGGCCGGCCGGACCGACCAGGAGACGAACGCCGTGCAGCAGCGGCTCCGAATGGTGGTCGAGGAAGGCCCGGCGGGCGCGGCGCGCAAAAGCGTCGAGCGCTGGTACAGCAAGGAGTACCTCGCCGAGCATCCGGAGGTCGCGGCCGAGACGGTCGCCCGGATGGCGCAGCTGGACGCAGTGGCCTACACACACGCGTACCGCGTTCTGGCCACCACCGATCTCGCGGACCAGCTGCCCAGGATCATGGCTCCGGTCCTCGCCATGACCGGCGAGCACGATGCCGGCTCGCCGCCCCGAATGTCTCGGCTCATCGCCGAGCGAACCCACGGCCGCTGCGTCGTGCTCTCCGGCGCACGGCACACCGTCCTGCAGGAACGACCTGACGAGATCGCGAAGGAGATCGAACTGCATGTCCGATGAAATCGTTTTTGGCAAGGATCTTTACGACGCGGGCATGAAAGTTCGCCGCGAAGTGCTCGGCGCCGAGTACGTCGACAACGCCACGACCCACGTCGACGATCTGACGCTCGAGTTCCAGAAGTTCATGACCACCTACTGCTGGGGCGGGATCTGGACCGACGATCGCCTCGAACGGTCTCAGCACAGCCTGCTGGTCCTCGGGATCACCGCGGCTCTTGGCAAGGAGCGCGAGTTCCAGGCCCACTGCCGCGGGGCACTGCGCAACGGAATCACTCCCGACCAGCTGACCGCGGTGATGCGCCAGATCGCCGTGTACGCCGGAGTGCCGGCCGCAGTGTCGCTGCAGGGCGCTGTCCGCGCTGCGATCGCCGCCTACGAGCAGGAAGCGGCCGCCTGAACCCAGGCTGGGGACAGCGGTACTGAGGCAAACTCAGTCACTCCACTGTGGATCCTCGAGGGGCCCGTTCGCGCACAACGCGAGCGGGCCCTCCTCGTTCACCGGCGACAATGCACGCGGAAGGTTCAGATGGAAATTCCTCCGTCCACCGGCAGCACGACGCCCGTGATGTACGCGGCCTCATCGGAGGCGAGAAAACCGATGGCGGCACACATTTCGCTCGGGTCGGCGAAGCGGCCCATCGGGATCGCCGCGGCGAGTTCGGCGCGCTTCTCGTCGGGGATCGAGGCGATCATGCGGGTTTCGGCGTTGGGGGAGATGGCGTTGACGGTGACACCGAAGCGGGCGAGCTCTTTCGCGGTCGTCTTGGTGAAGCCGATGATGCCGGCCTTGGCCGCAGCGTAGTTCGCCTGGCCGACGTTGCCGTGCAGGCCGGTGTAGGACGTCACGTTGATGACGCGGCCGCGGCCTTGCGCGCGGAACGTCGGCACACAGGCGCGAGTGAGCCGACCGGGCTGCTGGCCAACCTTGGGAACAGCGGACGTGCATGCAGATGACAGCGTCTTGGCGAGGTTGGTGTCGTTGTAGCTGCCGCCGGTGGTGAACAGGGTTGGCGGGATGGGGTGTTGGTCCTGCTCTAAGGGCCGCGGCGGTCTTGGCAGGCGGCGGAGAAAGACATCGGTGCCCTTGCGCGTCGGAGTGGTCGATCTGCAAGGCGGCCCAACGGTCAAGGCTGGTGCCGAGCGGGTGCGACTGCCTTACGAGGGCTCGCGCGTGCTCGCCGAATCTGGTTTGGCCAGCGTCGGGTAGGCACCGGGAATCTCGAGATCTCCACGGCTGGTGTTGATGAAGTTCTGGAGTGCGTGCAGAAGCCGGTTGATGGCCAGCGTGTGCTTGTCGGCGTGTGCGACGTCGATGCGGCCGCTGTGGCCGGGTTCGCTGACCGATCTGATGTGGTTCCGCGTGTCGTTCAAGGAGGTTGCGGTGGCAAGGAGTTCGTGGATTGCCGTGATCACGGTCGTCGGTGCGAAGAATGCGGCCTGGTGTGCCGCGGTGATCAGTTCGTCGAGGAGAAGTTCGTCCTGGTTGGGTCCCGTGGACCAGACCGGGGCTGCGGCGATCTTGTAGGTGACGCGGGTGATCTCCGGGTAGCTGCGCTCCTTGTGGTCGCGGGAGAGGCGGCGGCGTTCGAGCCGGCGTTCGGTGCGCTTGGGGGCCAAGGCGGTGAACGCGGCGATGAAGCCGGTCACCAGTGCGGTGGCAAGGGTGAAGAGGCTGGTGCCCCACCAGGGTGCGCTGCTGGTCATGGTCGGACGGTACTGGGTGAAGCTGAGACGCCCCGAAATTTCCGGACAGCTTTCGTATGGCTAATTCATGCTGCGAGCTGTCGGTTCAGGTACTCGTTGTGGACCTCTAATGGGGTCT
>NZ_JBEYSJ010000059.1:0-38119 GCF_040704195.1 Amycolatopsis sp. NPDC047767 | reverse complement strand
ATAGCGGAGAGTGTCGGGGTCGCGCTCGACCACGCCTTCCAGGGCCAGTGCCTTGAGGCTTTCCCGGCGGACCCCTCCGTGCTCACTTCAGGTGCCGGGCGAAGAACCGGTTGCCGGCTTCACCCTCGAACTGCGGGACGCCGGTGTGCCCGCCCATGTTGGCGTGCAGCGTCTTCTCCTTCGAGCCGAAGGCGTCGAACAGGTCAAGGGCGAGCTGCCGGTCGTTGCCCTCGTCGTCCCACTGCAGCAGGACGTGCAGCGGAATGGTGACCTGCCGCGCCTCCTCGACGATGCTGCGGGGCACGAAACTCCCCGCGAACAGCACGGCGGCGGCGAGGCGCGGTTCGACCACGGCCAGCCGCACCCCGAGGGCGATCACGCCGCCCGCGAGCCCGACCGGGCCGCGGATCCCGGGCAGCGCGAGCAGGGCGTCCAGCGCGGCCTGCCATTCCGGGACCGCCTGCTCGGCCAGCGGCAGGACCAGCCGGTCGACGATCTCCTCCAGGGGCTCCCCCGTCCCCAACGCCCGGCGCAGGTCGGCGCGCGCCTGCTCGGCGACGGCGGATCGGGGCCGGTCGCCGCTTCCGGGCAGCTCGAGGGTGGCCGCGGCGTAGCCTTCGGCGACGGAGCCGCGGGCCCGCGCCACCAGCCGCGGGTACATCTTGCGCAGCCCGCCGGGGTGGCCGAGCAGGATCAGCGGCGCGGGCTCGGTTGCGGACCCTGGCGTCCACAGGATGCCGGGGACCTCGCCGAGGGTGTACTCGCGTTCGAGGACGCCGTCGTCGAGGCGCTGTTCGGCGGTGAATCGCATGGTCGTGCCTTTCGGGAGTGCTCGTGGAACGGCGCTCCCGGGCGACCTATCGCCCGACCGTGACCCCTGAGGGGAGCACCCATGTCGTTGCGTCCACGGGTACCACCTCCTCGGTCTCTCGCACGGCTCCCGGGAAGCTAGCAGCAGCCGCCGCGGTCCCGCCAGCGAGTTTCGTTCACTGCGCCGGCCTGGTGGCCCGTTCGACGAGCTCCAGGACGTGTTCGTACCGGTGCCCGGTCGCCCTGGTCATGCCGAGCTCGCACGCGCGGTTGCAGGAGACGTGGGCGTCGAAGGGGCCGGCGTCGGCGAGCTCCCGGGCCTGGCGCGCGGTGGCCGAAGCCGTCAGCTCGGGGTGCAGCAGACCGCGGTCGCCGGCGAAGCCGCAGCACCCCCACTCCTCGGGCACGGTCACGGTGCCGGCCACGGCCGCGGTGAGCTCACGCAACGCGCCGGACAGCCCCATTCGCGTGGCCGAACACGTCGGGTGCAGGGCCACGGCGGCGACCGGGGCGGTGATCGTGAGGCGGCCGAGCACCTCGTCGCGCACGAACTCGACGGCGTCGACCACCCGGATCTCCCGGAACCGCTCCGGCCCGCGTTCGATCAGGTGCCGCAGCCCTTCGGTGCACGAGGACGCGTCGCCGATGACCGGGATCCGGCCGTTGTCCGTGGCGGCCCACAGCGCCGGCAGCACCCGCCGCGCCATCTCCTCGTAGCCCCGCTCCAGGCCCTTGGACTTCCACGGCGTGCCGCAGCACAACGACGCCGGTCCGTCCGGGGTCGTGAGGCGGATCCCGGCGCGCTCGCACAGGGTCCGCAGCGCCGCCGCGACGCCGGGCTCCACGCCGCCGAACAGGGTGCCGGTGCACGACGCGAACAGCACCGCGTCGGCGTTCCCGGTCACGGACTCGGTGCGACGCCGGCCGCCGCGCGGCAGCTCCGGCGACCACAGCGGGACCGAATCGGTGCTCCCGGCCTTGCGGGCCAGCTCGTTCGCGCCGAGGACCACGCGCTCCGGAAGCTTGGCCGCGGTGGTGAGCGCGGTCGCGGCCGCGCGCGTCGCGCCGTCCCAGTGCCGCGCGGCGCCGGCCCAGATCGCCGAGGTGGCCCGGCCGGCGTCTTCGGCCCGGAGCCGTTTCATCAGGTCGCCGGTGTTGATCGTCACCGGGCAGGAGGTCTGGCACATGCCGTCGACGGCGCAGGTCTGCACCGCGTCGTACTCGTACTCGGCCCGCAGCTGAGCGAGCGCGGCCGTGTCCCCGGCCTCGCGGGCCCGCTCGATCTCCCGGCGCAGCACGATGCGCTGACGCGGGGTGGTGGTCAGGTCGCGGCTCGGGCAGACGGGTTCACAGAAGCCGCATTCCACGCAGCGGTCGACTTCTTCCTCCACCTGTGGCGAAGCCTTCAGGTTGCGCAGGTGCCCGCCCGGGTCCTCGGCGATGAGGACACCCGGGTTGAGCAGGTCCCGCGGGTCGCACAGCCGCTTGATCTCACGCATGACGTCGTAGAGCTCGTCGCCGTACTGGCGGCGGACGAACGGGGCCATCATCCGGCCGGTGCCGTGCTCGGCCTTCAGCGAGCCGCCGTGGCCGAGCACGAGGTCGACCATGTCGTCGGTGAACGCCGCGAACCGGTCGAGCGGCCGGCCGTCGCCGAGCCGTTCGGTGAGCATGAAGTGGATGTTGCCGTCCTTGGCGTGGCCGAAGATCACGCTGTCGCGGTAGCCGTGGCGGTCGAACAGGCCCGTGAGCGACTCGCACGTCGGCAGCAGCTCGGGCACCGGTACGACGATGTCCTCCAGCAACGCCGTCGTGCCAGCCGGGCGGGCCCCGGCGATCATGGCGTACAGGCCTTTGCGGACGTGCCAGTGGCCGGCCCGCGTCGCCGGGTCCGCGGACAGCACCGCAGGCGCCGTGGTCGGCAGCGCCGCCAGGACCGCGCCGGCACCCCCGGCCATTTCGTCCACTTCGTCGGCCGTGCCGGCCTGGTACTCGACGAGCAACGCCGCGTGCCGGTCGACCGCTAGGTCGCGCAGCACCGCGGTCGCCTGCGCGTCGCGCTGGCCCACGCGGATCGAGGTCGCGTCGAGCAGCTCGATCGTCGCCGGCCCGGTGGCGACCAGTGCCGGCAACGCCCCGGTGGCCCCGGCGAGGTCGTCGAAGACCAGCAGGCCGGTGCGCGCGTGCCCGTGCAACGGCACCGTGCGCAGCACCACCGACGCGATGAACGCCAGCGTGCCCTCGCTGCCGACCGCCAGGTGGGCCAGGATGTCGGCCGGCTCGGTGTGGTCGAGCAGCGAATTGAGGCCGTAGCCCATGGTGTTCTTCATCGAGAACTGCTGCTCGACCCGCTTGCGCAGCGTCGCGTCACCCCGCACCCGGTCACGCAACCGGCCCAGTCCGGCGTGCAGCTCGGGCTCCGCGGCGCGCAGCCGGCCGTCCGCATCGGGCTTGCCCGTGTCCACGACCGTGCCGGACGGCAGCACGAGCACGATCGACTCGAGCGTGGCGTAGCTGTTGGCCCAGGTGCCGCAGGCCATGCCGCTGGAGTTGTTCGCGACCACGCCCCCGACGGTGCACGCGACCTCGCTCGCCGGGTCGGGCCCCAGCTTGCGCCCCCACCGCGCGAGACGTGCGTTGACCTGCCGGATCGTGGCCCCGGGGCCCACCCGCACGCGCTTGCCGTCGTCGAGCACCTCGACGTCACGGAAGTGGCGCCGGGTATCCACGAGCACCCCGTCCGTCCCGCCCTGCCCCGACAGGCTCGTCCCCCCGGACCGGAACCCGATCGCCACCCCGGCCGCCCTCGCGGCGGCGAACAACCGCCCCACCTCGTCCGCGCTGCTCGCCCTCACCACCGCCCTCGGCGTGAGCATGAAGTGCGACGCGTCGTGCGCATGGGCCAGCCGGTCGGTCAACCGCCGCCCGACTCGTCCGGGGTCCCCGGTCGCGGCGGCCAGCAGGTCGAGCAGGTCGGCTTCGCCGCTGGTGGTGACGGCTTGCCCGGTGGCGGTCATGGGCTGATCCTCGTCGATCGTGCGTGTCGTGGCGCGTTCAGCATTCAGCGCGGCCGAGATCGCCCGGCTCGCTGATCCAGGTTCACGCTCGGCGCCGCCCCGGGCAAGGGACAGCTGCGGAGATGTCCACCACCTGATACGCGGCGCTAGGACGCCGCCGCAGCAGTACCCGCCGGAGCCGGGAAACCGCCCACCGCCCGCTCATACGCGTGCGCGACCCGCAAAACCATCGCGTCGTCGAACCGCTTGCCGATGATCATCATCCCCGCGGGCAGCCCGTCCACCAGCCCGGCCGGAACGCTGCACGCGGGATGGCCGGTCACATCGAACGGCGCCGTGTTGCCGATCATCGACAAGGCCGTGTCCAGGTAGTCGGCGAGCGACACGTCCGGTGCCGGCAGCTCCCGCGCGACATACGGCAGCGTCGGCATGACGAGGACGTCGTACTCGCCCAGAGCGGCGTCGTAGGCCGCCCGCAGTTCGTAGGAAAGGTTGCGCGCCATGGCGTAGTACTTGCCGCCGCCGAGTTCGAAGGTGTAGCGGCCCGAGAGGCCGACGAGCTGCACCGTCTTCGACAGGTCGCGCCCGCGCGCGAGGCGGCCCCGGGCGTAGTGCGCGATCAGCTCCGGGTCGTACTGGCCCCAGGTCCCCATTCCGTACCCGTGGCCGTCGATCATCTGGTAGGCGGCGCCTTCGGTCGCGATCACGTTCCACACCGCCATGGCGTCGGTGTGCCACGGGACCGAGACCTCGTCCGCGGTCAGCCCGGCCGACCGCAGCACCTCCACCGCGTCCCGGACCACGTCGTCGACGCCGGCCAGCGAAACGGGCGTGCCGAACCCTTCCCGCACCACACCCACGCGCAGACCGGAGGCACTCTCGCGCAGAGCGGCGACGTAGTCGACCGGGTCGAGGACCGTCGGCTGCCGGGAGTCGTAGCCGTCGACTCCGGCCAGCACACCCAGCATCAGCGCGGCGTCGTCCACCGTGCGCGTCATCGGCCCCAGGTGGTCGATGGTCTGCTCGATCGGGAACGCACCGGTGTAGGGCACCAGCCCGTACGTCGGCTTGTGGCCCACGATCCCGGTGAACGACGCCGGGATCCGCACCGAGCCGCCCTGGTCCCCGCCCACCGCCAGATCGACGTCACCGTTCGCCACCAGCGCCGCGCTGCCGCTCGACGAGCCACCCGCGTTGCGCGAAAGATCCCACGGGTTGCGCACCGGCCCCGGCCACGACGTGAAACTGCCCCCGGAGAAACACAGGTCTTCGCACGTCGACTTGCCGGCGATCGTCGTGCCCGCGGCGAGCAGCCGGCGCACCACCGTGGCGTCCCGCCTCGGCACGAAGCCTTCCATCGACGCCGAACCGTTGACCATCGGCACCCCGGCCACGGCGACGTTGTCCTTCACCGCGACCGTCCGCCCCGCCAGCGGGCCTTCCGCCGTCTCGGTGATCGCCGTCCGCACCGACCACGCGTTGAGCGGATTGTCCACCGGCAGCGCCGACTCCCGCACCGGCACCTCGGGCGACGACCGCCCGTAGAGCCGCTCGACCTCCTCCGACGCCGCCAGCGTCCCCTCGACCGCCGGGACGAACTCCCCGATCTCGGCGTCGGTCAGGTCGAATCCGTAACGCTGAGACAGCTGGGTGAGCCTTGCCGCATCGGGCACCGGAATGGCCATGACCGCTCCTTCGAGGTCGGCGATGGCGTCGAACCTAGGGACGATCCGACGACACGTCAACGAATGCCGATCTCCGCGGTCCGCGTGCACTGCCCTTGCGGTTCGTCCCTGGTCGCGTCATCTTCGGTTCGCACAGGTGATGCACGTCCGCGTCGCCGGCAGGGCGGCGAGGCGGCCTTCGGAGATCGGGCCGCCGCAGCGTTCGCAGACCTCGTAGACGCCCGCCAGCACTCGTTCGGCGGCCTGGCCGAGTGCCGCGAGTTCGTCCTGGGCCTGCCGCAGCAAGGCCTGGACCTGCGCGCGCTCGAACGCGATGGTGGCGCCTTCCGGGTCGTGTTCGTCGTCGCCGCTGCTGAACTCCGAGGCCGCCACGATCTCGTTCCACTGCCGTGCGAGCGCGGAGGCCCGTCGCGAGGTCTCGGCTTGTGCCCTTTCGATCAGCTCCATCGCGGCGCGCTCGTCCATGACGCGACCATCCTCCCTGTCACCGTCATCCTCGAGCAGAATCCCGTGCGCCCGCCACTCCCCCGCGTTCACGACGGCCGGAGGACCGGCCACTGCCGCCCGCCCGCTTGCCCCTACGGCGAAAGCTCCTGCGGGTGGGTGGCCAGTGCCTCGACGGTCACGTCCATCCACTTCCACATCGGCAGCGAGGTGAGCGCGTCGTGCAGGGCGGTCGGGTCTTCGGCCTCGTACAGGCCGACGGTCGCGTTGCGGCCGGGCACCCGCCACAGCCGTTTGAGCACCCCGGCGGCGCGCAACTCGTGTGCGCGCTCGCGTTCGGCCTTGCGCAGCCGCTCCCGGAACTCGTCCGGGGTGTCGGGCGGCAGCAGGTTCTCGGTGCGGACCAGGAATTCCAACGGTTCCTCCGGTGGGCTACGACTTCGCGATCGAGAGCAGGCGGTCCGCGAGCTCGCCGGGCGCGGTCACCATGGCCTCGTGCCCCGTGGCGATCTCGTGCACGGGCCAGCCGCGGCTCACGGCCCGCTCCGCGTGGGCGCGGAACACCCGCATCCAGTCCGTGCACTCGACGAACTCCGCAGGCACGCGCTCGCCCGCGCCGGTGAGCCGCAGCGGCTCGGTGTAGGTGAGCCACGGCTGCGGCGTCAGGCGCGGGCCGAGCCACGCCAGGTCGGCCTCGTCCGTCACGCCGAGCACGGTCAGGGACCGCACGGGGACGAGCCAGCCGAAGCCCGGGCCGGCCACCGACTCGCGGTAGTGCCCGGCCACCTGCTCGGGCAGCAGGTCGATGGCGGCCTCGCCGTCGCGGCCGGCGAACGCGTCGAGGTACACCCGCTTGGCGAGGCGCTCGGGCACCCGATCGGCGACACCGGTGACCACCTGCCCGGCGTAGCTGTGCCCGACCAGCACGACGTCGCCGAGGTCGTGTGCTTCGAGCAGCCCGACGACGTCCTGGATGTGCGTGCCGAGCCCCACCGCGGGGCTGAGCAGGTGGGCGCGGTCGCTGAGCCCGGTCAGCGTCGGTGCGAAGACCTCGTGGCCGGCCGAGCGCAGCGCGGGGGCCACCCGCTGCCAGGCCCAGCCCCCGTGCCACGCTCCGTGCAGCAGGACGAACGCGGTCATGCGGGTGCTCCCCCGTTCTCGAACAGCGCCAGCGCGGCCGCGGTGTTGGACGCCGGCACGTGGTAGGTCTCGTGGATCCGCGTGATCCGCTCGTCCATCGCGCCGCGCATCACCAGCCACATGATCAGCTCGATGCCCTCCGTGCCGGCCTGGGCGACGTATTCCTCCCGAGTGAGCCGCGCCAGCGCCTCCGGGTCGGTCTCGATCTTCTCCAGGAACATGCGGTCGAACGGCGTGTTGATCAGACCCGCGCGGGCACCGGCCAGCTGGTGCGACATGCCGCCGGTGCCGAACACCGCGACACCGAGATCCTCCGGGAACGACCGGATCGCGCGGCCGATCGCCTGCCCCAGCGCGTAGCAGCGGGCGGCCGTGGGCTGCGGGTGCCGGATGACGTTGACGAGCACGGGCACCACCGGGCACGGCCACCGCTCCCCCGGATCCGGGCAGTACACCGACAGCGGCACGGTGAGGCCGTGGTCGACGTCGAGGCCGTGGAAGGTCGCGATGTCGAAGGAGTCGTCGACGAGCCGGCGGACGAGGTGCTCACTCAGCTCCGGCGCGCCGACGACCGGTGGCACCGGGCGGCGGCCCCAGCCCTCGTCGGCCACTTCGTAGGAGTCCGCGGTGCCGACCGCGAAGGTCGGGATCAGGTCGAGGTCGAGTGCGTTGGCGTGGTCGTTGTACACGATCACCGCGACGTCCGGCCGGTGCCCGGCCATCCACTCCCGGGCCGGGGCGTACCCGTCGAACAACGGTTTCCAGTACGGCTCGGCGGTTTTGCCGTTGTCCATCGCGGCGCCGATCGACGGCACGTGCGAAGTCGCGAGGCCCCAGATCACCCTAGCCAAATTTCCGCCCTCCCGATCGCATCGCCTCGGCGAACTCCTCGGCCGTCATCCCGGTGAACACCCCGCCGAGGTACTGCATGGACTTCCCGTCCAGCATCGCCAGTTTGTAGGTGTAGAAGACGGATCCGCCGAGCTCGAGCATCCCGGTCCAGTCCCGTTCGAGGATCGCCTTCTTCTGCTCCGGCGACAGGCCGAACTCGTCGCAGTAGGCCGATTCGTCCTCGGTGAACCGCCGCCGGTTGCGTTCGTCCTTCAGCGACAGGCACATCTTGTTCAGCGCGTACCCCTGCCGGCTCGCACGCAGGTCGAGCAGGTAGTCGTCACGGGCCTTCGTCATCGCCACTCCCTTCCGTTCCCGGCTAGAACACCACAGTGGTGGAGCCGTCCCGGACGACGCGGTCGTCGCAGTGCCACGCCACCGCGCGGGAGAGCACGAGCCGTTCGACGTCCGCTCCCTTGCGCTGCAGCTCGGGGACCGGGTCCCGGTGCGACACGCGGATCACGTCCTGCTCGATGATCGGCCCCTCGTCGAGGTCTTCGGTGACGTAGTGCGCGGTCGCGCCGACGAGCTTCACCCCGCGCTCCTTCGCCCGCTGGTACGGCCCGGCGCCGACGAACGCCGGCAGGAACGAATGGTGGATGTTGATCACCGGCACGCCGACCTCGGCAAGGAAACCGGCGGACAGGATCTGCATGTAGCGCGCCAGCACCACCACGTCGACGTTGCCCTTGAGCAGGTTGAGCTGTTCTTTCTCGGCGGCGGCCTTGTCCCCCTTGCCCACCGGCACGTGGAAGAACGGGATGTCGAAGCCGCGGACGTCGTCACCCAGGTCGGGGTGGTTCGACACCACCATCGGCACCGTCATGTGCACCTCGCCGCGGCGCTGGCGCCACAGCAGGTCCAGCAGGCAGTGGTCCGCTTTGGACACCATGATCGCGGCCCGCTTGCGCCGCCGCGCCTCCACCAGCCGGAACTCGAGCCCCAGCTGCTCACCCAGGCGCGTTTCCAGCGTCGCGTTCAGGCCGGCCAGCCGCGAGGGCAGCTCCGCCAGGTGGAACACCGTGCGCTGGAAGAACCGGCCGCCGGACGGATCGCTGGTCGACTGGTCGAGCGAGACGATGTTGGCGCCCTCGTCCGTCAGCACCCCCGACACGGTCGCCACGATCCCCGGCCGGTCGGCGCCCTGCACGATCAGGCGCCCGTAGTCCTCGTGGGTGGGCCCGGTCACGCGCGGCCGTCCGTTTCCGCGATCCGGGCGAGCAGTTCCTGCCGCCACGCCTCGGTCTTCGCGAGCTCGTTGAACGTGAAGACGTGCAGCCCGTGCACGTTGCCGCCGCGCGGCGCCTCGGCGGCGAGCTGCCGGGCGAGTTTCGTCGGTTCGTAGGCACGCGGCAGCAGCAACCGCCGCATCAGGTTCTGCTGCTTGCGCAGGAACCGCGCCGACTGTCCCAGCCCGATCCCGGCCGAGATCCGCACGAGCTTCTGGCGGTTCACCGGACCGGGCAGTCCGATGTGGACCGGCAGGTCGATCCCGGAGGCGGCGAGGCCCGCGGACCACGCGCCGGTGACCGCCGCGTCGAAGCAGATCTGGGTGATCACGCGGGTCGCGAGCGGAGCCTTCTGCCGCAACGCCCGCTCGAGCGCGGGGGCCGGGATCTTCGCATGGCCTTCCGGATAGCCGCCGATCCCGACGTCGGTGAACGGGTGGCCCAGGTCCTCCATCGCCCGCAGCAGGGCGTACGCGTCGGCGAACTCGCCCGCCGGCTTCGGCGCGTCGCCCCCGATGACGAACACCGACCGCGCCCCGGCCGCACGCAGGCGGGCCACCACGTCGGCCACGTGGGCGCGGTCGGTGAACTGCCGCGCCGGCAGGTGCGGAGCGACCTGGTAACCGTGCCGCAGCAGGCGTTCGGTCAGGTCCAAGGTGGTGTCGATGCCCTTCGCCTCGGTGACGGTGACCGTCAACGGGACGGCGGTGGGCACGTGTTCGAGCACAGCCGATTCGGTGCCGCGGAACGGCATCACCTCGTAGCTCATGGTCCGCACCAGGTCGGCCAGATCCGGCCGCCGGCGCCCCGAGCCCGCCACCTCCTGCTGGATCGTCATGCGCTGCCCTCGTCTCCTCGTCCCGCAAGCGCTGCCTGCCGGCCACCAGTAGAACGGAACGGCGGTCGGTTTTCGTCCGGCAGGGAGACCGAGTTCACCGCGACAAATGACGGGGCCGCCCGCCCCGCCCGATCCGCCCAGGACGAATGACGTAGCCGAGACCGGCCTGCCGGACCTCACGCTCGGGGCCCCCGCGGCCTACCGTCCAACGGGGCAGCCCAGGACCGGCGAGTGGTCCTCGGCCCTCCGGTGGCGTGCGACCGCCGCCGGGACCCGGACACCAGTCGCACGAGAACGGACCGCACATGAGCGCGAAAAGCCTGCAGGACGTGGTCGATCAGGCGGGGAACACGGTGGACCTGCTCCGCAATTCCCAGCTCGGCGCCTACATCTACCCGGTCGTCCCGGCCGAGTTCACCAACTTCCGCCGCGAGGTGCTCGCCTGGCGGTCCACGGCCGTGCTGTTCGACCAGACCCACCACATGGTCAACCTCTTCCTCTCCGGTCCCGACGCGCTGAAGCTGATCTCCGACACCGGCGTCAACAGCGTCGCGAAGTTCCCGGTCGACTCGGCCAAGCAGTTCGTCCCCGTCTCGCCCGCCGGCGGGGTGATCGGCGACGGCATCCTGTTCCGGCTGGCCGAAGAGGAGTTCGTGTTCGTCGGCCGCGCCCCGGTGGCCAACTGGCTCACCTTCCACGCGAGCCAGGGCTACGACGTCGAGCTGAAGCTGGACCAGCGCTCGCCTTCGCGGCCGTACGGCAAGCCGGTGACGCGGGACCTGTGGCGCTTCCAGATCCAGGGCCCGAACGCCTGGCCCGTGATCGAGAAGGTCCACGGCGGCCCGGTGGAGCAGGTCCGGTTCTTCCGCATGGGACACCTGAACGTCGCCGGCCGGCAGGTCCGGACCCTGCGGCACGGCATGGCGGGCGCGCCCGGCCTGGAGCTGTGGGGCCCGTACGAGACCTACGACGAGGTGCGCGAAACCATCCTGGACGCCGGCCGTGAGTTCGGGCTCGAGCCGGCCGGGGCGCGCGCGTACTCGTGCAACACGCTGGAGTCCGGCTGGATCCCGTCGCCGTTGCCCGCGATCTACACCGGCGAGCGGCTGCGCCCGTACCGCGAATGGCTCGGCGCCGGAAGTTACGAGGCGACCAACGCGCTGGCCGGCAGCTTCGTGTCCGACCGGATCGAGGACTACTACCTCAACCCCTGGGAGCTCGGCTACGGCTCGTTCGTCAAGTTCGACCACGACTTCATCGGCCGCGACGCGCTCGCCGCGATCGACCCGGAGAGCCAGCGGCGCAAGGTCACCCTCGCGTGGAACGCCGAAGACGTGGGCACCCTGCTCGCCTCACCCGTCGACCCGGACGGTCCCGGCTACCAGTTCTTCGACCTGCCCAACGCCAACTACGGCTCGTCGAACTTCGACTCGGTGCTCGACGCCGACGGCAACCGGATCGGGTTGTCGCTGTTCACCGGCTACAGCGCGAACGAGCGCGCCGCCCTGTCGCTGGCCACGGTCAACCCGGACGTGCCGCTCGGCGCGGAGGTCCGCGTGGTCTGGGGCGAGCCGGACGGCGGGTCGCGCAAGACCACCGTGCAGCCGCACGAGCAGTTCTCCGTCCGGGCCATCGTCAGTCCCGCGCCGTACTCGGCGATGGCGCGCGAGAGCTATCACCCCGGCTGGCGCTCCGCCGTCACGGTCTGAACCCGCCGTGCGCACACCGCGCCCCCGCGGCGGGACCGGGCTTTCGCCACACTGCCCGCCGCGGGCCGGCCGTAGTACGGTGGCCGGGGCCGTCGCCCTCCCCGGGCCGGTCCGTACCGCACGTGACCGCCCGGTGGTGATCAGACGTGGCCCGACGGGGTGTCGGCTCGCTCGCGAACATCGACCTGAACCTGCTCGTCATCCTGCGGGAACTGCTGCGCGAGCAGAACGTGACCCGGGCGGCCCAGCGGGTCGGGGTGACCCAGCCCGCCGCCAGCGCCGCGCTGGGGCGGCTGCGCCGGCACTTCGGCGACGAACTGCTCGAACGCACTCGCACCGGGTTCGTGCTCTCCCCGCTCGGGGAGAAGCTGGCGGCCGAGATCGAACCGGTGTACCTGAGTCTCGAACGGCTCTTTTCGCCCGAACCGGAATTCCACCCTGAAGACACCGAGCGTGAATTCACCATTCTGACCAACGACTACGTGCTCGCCGCGTTCGGCGAACAGCTGTCGCGCACGCTCCACGCGGCGGCGCCACACGCACGGCTGAGCGTCAAGGTGGCCAAAGGAGAGCTGCCGGCGGACCTGCCGGAAACGCTGCGCGGAATCGACGCGATCATTTCCGCCCCGAAATCCGCGTTCAAGGTCGACGAAATCCACGGGCGGGAATTGTTCCGCGACCACTGGTCGTGCGTCGTGGCCGCGGACAACCCGGTGGGCGGGCGGCCCCGGCTCGCGGACCTCGAACGGATGCCGTGGGTGATCCCCAACCACCCCGACGACGGGTACCCGGCGAGCTCACCGCTCGCGCCCGTGCTCGCCGAGCTGAGCACGCAGCCCCAGGTCACCGTACGGGTGGACAGTTACCAGGCCACGCCGTACTTCGTGGCGGGCACGGACCGGGTCGCGGTGATGCAGCACCGGCTCGCCGCCCAGTTCGCCGACCGCGGCGATCTGCGGATCCTGCCCTACCCCGGCGATCCACCCCCGATCGTCGAGATCCTCTGGTGGCACCGCAAGAACACCGACGAACGCACGCACACGTGGCTGCGCACTGTGCTTTCCACGGCTGCGGACGGCCTTCGTGAGCCCGAACGGGGTATTCACGGCGGTTATGCGGCGGGTGCAGACGATTTATTACCGAACCCCGCTCCGTGAGCCACATACTGGCAATCTGCGAAACACGGTGAAGCACACTGGCCCGAGCACACAAAGGAGTGTGCCTTGTCGAATTCAACGACGAGCAGACCGATCATCGACGTACTCCCCCTGATCGAGAACCAGAAAGTGGGGAAGTTCTGGACCGCGCTCTTCTCCGTATCCTGGCTGGTCGCGTTTCTGGACGGCTTCGACCTGCAAGTCATCTCTTTCGCGGGCCGCTATCTGAAACAATCGTTCGACCTGACCAACACCGAGCTCGGCACGCTGGGTACCGTGGGGGTCGTCGGGACCCTGCTGGGCGGGATCGTCATCGGCTACCTGGGCGACCGGATCGGCCGCAAGCCCGCCATCGTCGTGTCGGTCGCCGGGTTCGGGATCTTCATGGTCCTGGTCGCCTTCGCGCAGAACTACCCCCAGCTGGTGCTGCTGCGCCTTGTCACCGGGCTGTTCGTCGGTGGCGCGCTCCCGCCGGTGTGGGCACTGGTCAGCGAGTTCGCCCCGATCCGGCTGCGGTCGACGTCCGTGGTGATCGTGATGGTCGGCTACAGCATCGGCAGCGCGTCGGGCGGCCCGCTGTCGAACCTGCTGATCCCGCGCTTCGGCTGGCAGTCCGTGTTCCTCGTCGGTGGCGCGGCGTCACTTCTCGTGCTCGCCGCGGTGGTGCCGGCGCTGCCGGAGTCGGTCAAGTTCCTGGCGCAGAAGGGCCTCGCCCCGGACCGGATCAAGCGCACCCTGCTGCGCGTGCGGCCCGGGCTGTCGCTGCCGCACGACGCGACCTACGTCGTCGGGACCGACGTCGTCGAGCGCAAGCAGTTCACCCCGGTGGCCCTGTTCCGCGGGCGGCTGGCAGTGCTCACCACACTGGTGTGGGCGTCCTACTTCTGCTCGGCCACGGTCGTGTTCTACCTGACGTTCTGGGGCCCGATCCTCAACGAGCAGATCGGCTTCAGCGTGTCGGCGGCCGCCACCCTCGCCGCGGGAACCTCCGCGGCGGGTGCACTGGGACAGGTCCTGATCGGCCGCTTCATCGACCGCCGCGGGGCCGGGACCATCGCGATCATGCCGCTGCTCGCGGTGCCGTGCCTGCTCGTGATCGGGTTCGTCCACCTCTCGGCCCTGGCGTATGTGTTCGTGCTGCTGCTGTCGAACGTGTTCATCATCGGCGGTCACGGCGGGGTGATCGGGATTTCGGGCATCTTCTACCGCCCCGCGATCCGGGCCAACGGCGCCGGCTGGGCGACCTCGGTGTCCAAGCTCGGTGCGATGCTCGGCCCGTGGCTCGCCGGGGTGCTCCTGGACCACGGCCTCAGTGCCCAGGGCACCTTCTTCGTGTTCGCCGTGTTCCCCGTCGTGATGATGACCGCGCTCCTGGTGCTGGGCCGCTTCCAGCGCCGGCTCCCGGCCACCGCGGACGGTTCGCTGAGTCCCGTGACCGCGGCCGCCGACGGCGCCACGGACGTGACCAGGCCCCCGCGCGAGGAGACCACCGCGGCCGGCTGAACCACCGGACACCGTGGCCGACGGAGGGCTTCCCGCGCACCCGGGAAGCCCTCCGTCGCGACGCGGAATTCCTTTCTCGGCACGGAAATCCCGGCACCCGAGGTCACCCGGGTGGCGGAGTCAGCCCCTCCCGGATCGCCAGCAGCGCCGCCTGCGTGCGGGACGAGAGCTGCAGCTTGCTCAGGACGTTGCTGACGTGCGTGCGCGCGGTGCGCTCGCTGATCACCAGCGTGTCCGCGATGTCCCGGTTGGCGAAGCCCCGTGCCACGAGCACCAGGATCTCCCGCTCGCGCGCGGTCAGCGCCGAGAGCCCGACCCGGGGCGCGGCCATCCGCCGGGTGAGCTGCTTGGCCACGGCCGAGTCGAGGTGGACCTCACCGGCCGCGGCGGCGCGGATGGCCGTGGCGACCTCCTCGGGCTCGGCATCCTTGAGCAGGTAGCCCGCGGCTCCCGCGGCGAGCGCGGTGTGCACGCGTTCGGCCTCGCCGAAGCTGGTCAGGACCACGACCTTCACCTCCGGGTGCTCGGCGAGGATCCGCTTGGTCGCCTCCGCGCCGTCCATCCGGGGCATCTGCAGGTCCATCAGCACCACGTGGGGCAATGGCCGCTCCAGCGTCCGCCATTCGCGCAGCAGCTCGATCGCCTGCTCTCCGTCCCCTGCCTCGCCGACCACTTCGAGAGCGGGCTCGATCTCGACGAACGCGCGCAGCCCGCGCCGCACCACCACGTGGTCGTCGACGAGCACGATCCGGATCACTTCGGGGCTCATCCGGTCGCCTCTTCCCACACCCGCCGCAGCGGCACCGCCGCCCGCACCGTCCAGCCCCCGCCGGGGCCCGGCCCCGCCGCGAACCGCCCACCCCAGCGCTCGGTGCGCTCGCGCATGGACACCAGGCCCAGCTGTTCGCGGTTGCCGAGGGGCTCGCCGCCACCGGCGCCGTCGTCCCGGATCCGCACGACGAGGTCGCCGGCCTCGACGCGGAGACCGACCTCGACGGTTGACGCCCGGGCGTGCTTCACGACGTTGTGCACCGCCTCGCAGACGATCCGGTACAGGTCCTCCTGCACGTCGAGCGCGCCGGTCATCCGCAGCTCGTCGGCCGTGACCACGTCGATGACCAGCCCGGTCCGAACGCGCACGCTCTCGGCGTGCGCGCGCACGGCGGCGACGAGGCCGTGTTCGGCGAGGTCCAGCGGCCGCAGCTCGAACACCAGCAGCCGCAGGTCGGAGAGTGCGCTGGCGGACAGCTCGGCGAGCTCCTCGGCGATCGGGCGGATGTGCTCGAGCTCGGCGTCGCGGCCGTCGAGCCGGCGGCGCAGCGCCTTCGCCTGCATGCGCATCGAGAAGAGCTGCTGAACCACCGAGTCGTGCAGATCGCGGGCCAGCCGGCGGCGTTCGTCCGACTGCACGCGCGTGCGGGTCTGGGCCAGCAACGACGCCGTGTCGATCGCGACGGCGGCGTGGTCGGCCATCGCCTGCAGGAATGCGAGCGAGCCCGCGCCCGGGTCCTCCCCGGCGCGGTAGTAGGCGTTGATCACGCCGACGGTGCGGGCGCGGACCACCATGGGCATCGCGACGAAGCCGTCCCAGTCCGGCCGGTTCATGATCTCGTGCAGCGGCGCCCACGCCGGGTCGGCCATGATCGCGGCCTTGCGGTGCGGCTGCACCACCGGCTCGCGGCCGACGAACGCGTCGAAGAACCGCACGTGCGCCCCGAGCCGCCGGCACGCGCTGAGGCGGTCGACGAAATCCTCGGCCGGACCGAATCCCGCCATGCCGAGGATGCGCAGATCGGCGGCCGGGTCGTCGAGCGCCAGGATCTGCACGGCGACGATGTTGGCCGTCATCACCATCTCGCGGGCCACCGCGTCGAGGGTGGCCCGCAGCGAGAACGCCCCGGCCACGCTGGACGCGGCTCGCGCGATCGCGGTGAGCCGCTCCTGCTGACGCCGGACATCCGTGCGGTCGCTGAACCAGACCGCCTGCCCGCCGCCGGACAGCGGCGACAACCGGTACTCGAGATCCAGGACCCGTCCGCCCGGCACCGGCCAGCGCACGAGCTGCCGGCCACCGTCCGGCGCCACTGCGCCGGGGTCCGCCGAGCCGGGCGCCACGGGGTCGGGCGCGAACGGTGCCGGCTCGCCGATCAGGTCGGCCGCGGCCGAACCGAGCAGGGCCGCGGCCGAGTCGTTGAGGGCGGCGAACCGCCCCGCGGCGTCGAGCACGGCGAGCCCGTCGGCGGACACCGAAACAAGGGCGTGCAGATCTTCCGGCGACAGTTCCGGTCTGGTTCCGCTCGGACTCCGTTGCCCTGGCATGGCCCCATTATGCGGTGCCGCAGGGCAAATCACGCCGACGGCCGCACCGATGCGGCGGACCGGTCTTCCGTCGACGTCGCGCGCCGGACGCTGAGCCCGACCGCGGCCACCAGGCTCACCAGCGACAGCGCGGCGACGTACAGCGCGACGGCGGTCGACGATCCGCTCGCCCCGAACAGCGCGGTCGCGACGAGCGGCGTGACCGCGCCGCCGACCATCCCGCCGAGCTGGTAGGCGATCGAAATCCCGCTGTAGCGCACTCGCACGTCGAAGATCTCCGTGAACAGCCCGCCCTGGGCCCCGGCCATGATGCCCTGGACGAGCGCGGCGACGGCGAAGGAGACGAACGCCGGGCCCGCGGCGCCGGTGTCCACCAGCAGGAACATCGGCACCGGCCACAGCACGGCGGTCACCGCGCCGAGCACGTACACCCGCCGGGAGCCGAACCGGTCGCTCGCGAGGGCGGCCAGCACGATCGCCCCGATCCAGATCGCCGTCGAGGCCAGGATCAGCCAGAGCAGGGTGGTCCGGTCGAACCCGACCACGGTCGTCCCGTAGGTGAGCATGTAGACGGTCACGGTGTAGCCGATCGCGGGCGGAGCGATCGAGGCCAGGCTCGCCAGGACCAGCGTCACCGGCTGCCGGCGGACCAGCTCGGCGAACGGCGCCCGGTTCGTGGCCCGCTCCCGCTTGGCCTTCGTGAACTCCGGTGCGTCCCGCAGCCGGCTGCGCACCAGGAGCCCGCCCACCACGAGGAAAACGCTGAGCAGGAACGGGATCCGCCAGCCCCAGGCCAGGAAGTCGGCGTCGGACAGCCCGGACACGGCCAGGAAGGCGAGGTTGGACGTGAGGACCCCGACCGGCACGCCGAACTGCGCGAAGCTGCCGTAGACCGCGCGGCGGCGCGGGCCGGCGTGCTCCGAGGCGATGAGGACCGCGCCGCCCCATTCCCCGCCGACCCCGAAGCCCTGCAGCACCCGCAGGAGGACGAGCAGCAGCGGCGCACCGACGCCGATCGCGGCGTAGGTCGGCAGGACGCCGATGAGCGTGGTCGTGCCGCCGGTCAGCAGCAGGGTGAGCACGAGCATCGACCGGCGCCCGATCCGGTCGCCGAAGTGCCCGATCACCGCGCCGCCGAGGGGGCGGGCGACGAAGCCGACCGCGAACGTCGCCAACGCCGCGAGCGTGCCCGCGGCGGAGGAGAACTTCGGGTAGAACACCGATCCGAACGCCAGTGCCGCGGCGGTCCCGAAAATGTAGTAGTCGTACCACTCGATCGACGTGCCGACGAGGCTCGCGGCGACGAGGGTCTTCTTCGACGGACGCGTCGACGGTGCTGGTTCGGCCATGGATCCGTACTCCTCGCGGGCGGTTCGGCCCGTGCGGCACACCGGACGAACCGGACCGCACGTCCCACCGAGGAAAGCAGAGAACGGCGTGCCGGGCACGGCCGCGACGGCTCATCCGGCCTACGTCTTTTGTCGCGGTGCCACTGATCGAGAATGTCCTTTGAGGACAGTCACACCGCGCGGCCGGCTACGCCGAACGAGTGCGTATTCACGCCGTTGATATCGCGTATCCCGACTTTCTGCTTCCGCCGGACGCGGCGGGCTCCTTACAGTCCGAACCGTGAAGATAGTCGTTTCGCGACTCGACGAGTTCCCGCCGGGCGAGCACCGGATCGTGCAGGCGGGTCGCAGGTCGATCGGCGTGTTCCGGGTCGGTGACCGCTTCTACGCGATCAACAACCACTGTCCGCACATGGGCGGGCCGCTGTGCCTCGGCCGCACCAAGCCGTGGGTCAGCTCCGCCGCGCCGGGCGAGTACGCGATGGCCGAGGAGGAGGCCCTCCTCGCCTGCCCGTGGCACGGCTGGGAGTACGACCTCGAGACCGGCCAGTCGTTCCTCGGCCCCGGCGAGCCGCCGGCCCGCACGTACTCGGTGTCCGTGGAGCCTCGCGTCGGGGAAGGCACCGTCGCGCCCGATCAGGTCTCGGCTCCCGAGCCCGGCGCCAAGGGCGGGCGCCGCCCCGGCCCGTACGTCACCGAGACCTACCCCGTCCGCGTCGAGGACGCCTACGTGGTGGTCGAGACCAGCCCACACCCGGCGGCCAGGCCGGGCCCAGTCGGAGGTGCGTCATGACAAGCACGCTGCCCACCGGTGCGTCGTCGCCGGGCGCCGCGGCCACGCGGGCCGGATACCCGATCGTCGACACCGACATCCATCCGAGCGCACCGGCCGCGGAGATCCGGGCCCGGTTGAGCGGAGCGCACCGGGAACGCTGGGAACTGTTCGGCGGCCGGGTGCCGAACCCGCCGGAGTTCTACCCGCGCGTGCGCAACGCCGGCTTCCGGCTCGACTCGTGGCCCGAGGCGGGCGGCATCCCCGGCAGCGACCTGGGCACGACGCAGGCGCAGCTGCTCGACGAGTTCGGCGTCGACCACGGAGTCCTGATCCCCTTGCAGGGACACACCTTCGGTGCCGAGGAACCGCGGTACTCCGCGGCTCTCTGCGGCGCGCTCAACGACTGGCTGGCCGAGGAGTGGCTCGCGCCCGAACCGCGGTTGCGCAGCTCGATCGCGATCCCGACCGAGTCCCCCGACCTCGCCGCCGACGAGATCGCACGGCGCGCCGGCGACCCGCGGTTCGTGCAGGTGCTCCTGCCCACCGGGGGCGAGACCGGGTTCGGCGCGCGCCGCTACTGGCCGATCTACCGGGCCGCGGCCGACGCGGGCCTCCCGGTCGCGGCGCACACCGGCGGGATCGAGCAGCACCGCGGCGCCGGGTGGCCGTCGTTCTACCTCGAAGAGCACGTCTGGAACGGCAACATGATGGCGGCGCTGGTCACGAACCTGCTGTGCGAAGGCGTCTTCGAGGAGTTCCCGTCGCTGCAGGTGATCTGCGTGGAGGGCGGGATCGTCTGGGCCGCGCCGCTGATGTGGGCGCTCGACGAGGCGTGGCCGCGGCTGCGCGCCGACGTGCCGCACCTGCGCAAGCCGCCTTCGGAGTATCTCCGCGAGCACCTCTGGTTCACCACGCAGCCCATCGAAGAGCCGGACGACCCACGCCACCTCGCCACCGCACTGGAGCACGTCGGGATGACCGATCGGATCATGTTCGCCTCGGACTACCCGCACTGGGACTTCGACTCCCCGCGGCTGGCACCGCGGCTGTTCCCGTCCGAGGCGCGGGAAAACATCATGGGGGCCAACGCCTGCCGGCTGTACGGGCTGCCGGCGCGAGCCACGGAGGGGACGCGATGAGCGTGTCCTCCGCCGGGATCGCGATCGGCACCGTCGACACGGACGTGCACTGCGCACCCGCGTCACTCGCCGAGCTGGCGCCGTTCCTCGACGAGTACTGGCGCGAGTACCTCGTGGACGGCGGGCAGACGCTGTCACCGTCGCAGGGCGGGGCCTACCCGCCGCTCGCACCCACCAGCGCCACGCCCGAAGCGCGGGCCGCGGGTCTCCTGCCCGCGACCGAGGTCGAGCAGGTGCGCTCCGCGGTGCTGGATGCGGAATCGCTCAAGCTCGCCGTGCTGAACTGCACCACGTCGTTCCACTGCAACCGCAACCCGTACTACGAGGCCGCACTGACCCGCGCGGTCAACGACTGGCTCGTCGAGAAGTGGCTGAGCCGCGACGACCGGCTGCGGGCGAGCATGGTCGTGCCCACCCTCGACACCGCGGCCGCGGTCGCCGAGATCGACCGCCTCGGCAGCCACCCGCAGATCGTGCAGGTGCTGCTGCCGGTGCGCACCGACGCGCCGTGGGGCAACACCCGCCACCGCCCGCTGCTCCGCGCCGCCGCCGAGCACGGTCTCGTCGTCGGCCTGCACGCGTGGGGGCGGCTCGGCCAGGCGCCGACCCCGAGCGGGCTCACCCACACCTACCTCGAGGACTACCTCGCCAACTCGCAGATCCTCGTGCAGGCGCAGGTCACCAGCCTGATCACCCAAGGCGCCTTCGCCGATCTGCCCGAGCTGCGGGTGACGTTGCTGGAATGCGGGTTCTCGTGGCTGCCGGCCCTGCTGTGGCGGTTCGACAAGGACTGGAAGGGCGTCTGGCGCGAAGTGCCGTGGCTGACCGGCAAACCTTCGGAGGTCGCGCGGCGGCACCTGCGGCTCACCACGGCGCCGGCGCACCTGCCGCAGGACCCGCTCCAGGTCAGGCAGGCGCTCGACCTCTTCGACGCGGGCACGATGCTGATGTACGCCAGCGACCACCCGCACGACCACGGCACCGGCGGGCAGCGGCTGCTGGCGGCGCTGACCGACGGCGAACGGGAGCGGGTCCTGGCCGGCAACGCCGACGCCTGGTACTCGTTCGGCGCGTGATCCTCGAAGGTTTCGCGGACCGTTCCGTCTCCACGCCCGCGGGCGGCCGGGTCCACGTCCGCATCGCGGGCTCGGGTCCGCCCGTGGTCCTGCTGCACGGTTATCCGCAGACGTCCGCGATGTGGCACCTGGTCGCACCGGCGCTCGCGCGGGACCACACCGTCGTCCTGGCGGACCTGCCCGGATACGGCGACAGCGTCGCCCCGCCGGGCGCCGGCGTCGCGGCGTTCGGGAAACGGGCGATGGCGGCCGAGATGGTGGCGGTGATGGCGGCTCTCGGGTTCGCCCGCTTCGCGGTGGTCGGCCACGACCGCGGCGCCCGCTGCGCGTACCGGCTCGCCCTGGACCACCCCGCCGCGGTCACCGCGCTCGCCGTGCTGGACATCCTGCCCACGGCCGACGTCTTCGCCCGCGTCGACGCCGCGTTCGCGCGCTCGGCCTGGCACTGGTTTTTCCTGGCCCAGCCGGGCGATCTGCCCGAACGCCTCATCACCGCCGACCCCGACGCCTTCTTCCTGCGCGGAAGCGAGCACCTCTTCGCTCCCGAAGCACTCGCCGCGTACCGCGCCGCTTACCACCGGCGCGACGTGGTGCACGCCCTGTGCCAGGACTACCGGGCCGGCGCCACGGTGGACGTCGCCGACGACGAGGCCGACCGGGGCCGGCGCTTCATCACCTGCCCCACCCTCGTCCTCTGGGGCCGCCACGGCCCGCTCGGCCGCGAGCCCGCCGTGCTCCCGACGTGGCGCGCCTGGTCCCCCACCGCCGACGGCCACGCTCTCGACTGCGGGCACTACCTCGCCGAGGAGCGCCCCGCCGAGACCCTCACGGCGCTGCGGACCCTGCTGCGGCCGTGACCGCCACTGGTGCGGGTCCCGGTGGGTACCGATTTCGCGACCGTCGCGGGGTTCCGCCAGGTCGGCGGGACCCCGCGACGGGGCACGGCGGGAGGTGGCGAGAACGGGTCACCGCCGACGTGGGCCTACTCCCCCGATTCCTCCGCCGGCTTGACCGTGCGGCCCAGGGTCGCCGCGGCGAGCAGCGCGGCGACGACGGCCGCGATACCGCTGATGAGGTAGCCGAGCGAGTAGCCGTGCCCGAGAGCATCCACGGCCAGCCGGACCGCCGCGGCTTGGGGCGCGGCCGGCGGGGCCGAATTCACCGCCAGCGGACCGCCCGCCTTCGCCACGGCCGCGGCGGCCGCTTTGGCGTGCTCGGGCAGCGCGCTGGCCGCGAGCGACGTGGTGAAGTCCCCCGCCGCCCGGCTCAGCGCCACCGCGCTGATCACGGCCGGGCCCAGGGTGAACCCGAAGTCCCGCAGCAGGCTGGTCGCGCCGCTCGCCATGCCCGCGAGCCGCACCGGCACCGTGTTGACCGCCACCGCGCTGATCGACGTCACCGTCAGCGCGAACCCCAGCCCCACCGCCAGCAGGGGCCCCACCAGCGAGCCCAGGCTCCGGTCCGTGATGGGCACCGTCGAGGCCCAGAGATCGCCGACGCCGGTCAGCAGCAAGCCGCCGCTGAGGATCCAGCGCGGGCTGACGTGCTCGATCAGCCGGGAGGTCAGCGGGGCGACCACGAGCGTCACCCCGTTGAGGACCACGAACGCGGCCGCGGCGAGCAGCGGGCTCTGGTGCTGGACCGGACCGAGCCGGATGCTGGTGCTGTAGGCCGTGGCCACGAAGCTGAACATGCCGACCACGGTCACGAACGCCGACACCGTGAACGCCCGGTTGCGGAACACGTCGAGCCGCAGCAACGGGGCCGGCGACCGCAGTTCGACGACCACGAACAGCGCCAGGAACACCGCCGCGATCACGAACGCCACCACCACGGCCGTGCTGCCCCAGCCGTCCGTACCGCCCTGGATGACCGCGTACAGCAGCGCGAACAACCCGATCGCGATCGTGATCTGGCCCGGCCAGTCGAGCGAGCGGCCTTCGGGCGCCCGCGAGTCCGTCGCGAACAGGCTCACGACGCCGCTCAGCGCGGACAGCACGATCACGACGACGAACGCCCACTTCCACGATCCGTTGTCGGCGGAGATCCCGGAGATCACCGGGGCCAGTGCGGCCCCCGCGGCCAGCGATGCCGCCCACAGCGTGACACCGCGCGCTCGTTCGTGGCCGGTGCGGGTCCCGATGGCGACCACGGCCAGCGAGGTGGGGAACAGGGCGGCCGCGCCGAGCCCCGCGATCGCCCGGCCGGTCCACAGCTGGCCCGTGCCGGCGGCGGTGGCCGTCACGAGGTGCCCGGCGATGAGCGCCACGGCACCCAGCACCAGGAGCCGTTTGCGGCCGAACTTGTCGCCCAGCACGCCGAACGTGAGGGCGAGCGCGGTGACCGGGAGCAGGGAGGCGTCGGTGATCCAGGCGATCTCGCTGCCGTCGGCGTGCAGCCGGCTCTGGAAGAGTCCGTTGAGGACGGTCGGCATGGCGATGGTGATCTCGGCGACGCACACGGCCAGGCAGGCCGCGAACAACGTCGCGAAGCCGAGTTTCGCGTCAGGTCTTGACTTCGGAACGGCGACCACGCTGGCGCCGTCGGTTTCGTAGGTCGAGGAACTCATCTCCGCTGTCCTTTCAGCGTCGGTCCCAGGATCAGGAAGTGGGGAGCCGGTCGAGCAGCTCGGCGAACTTGGCCGCGACCCGGTCGCGCAGCTCGGGTGAGGCCTCCGCGACGGCGGGGAACTCGCGGCCGAACGGACGGACCGCGGTGATCAGCGCGCGCGAGTTCGTGGTGGTCGCGCGGTCGAGGCGCGGATCGAGGGGGCCGCTCCACGTGCCGCGGATCAGGTCGATGTCCTGAGCCGGATCGCAGCGCGTGGACATGGCCCACAGCACGTCGAAGGTGTTGGTGGGGTCGATGTCGTCGTCGACGACGACCACGAAACGGCCGAGGTACGAGCTGGACTGGCACGAGGCGGCCAGCAGCGCGGCTTGCTTGGCGTGCCCCGCGTAGGCCTGCTTGATCGAGACGACGGTGAACATCCGGGCCGCGCCGGCCTCGTGACACCACACGCCCCGGACCCCGGACAGGCCCGCCCGCTCGATCTCGTCCCACACCATGCCGGCCTTCATCACGCACTTGCTGTAGGAGAAGTTCGACGGCGGGCGGATCGGCGACGCGACCGTGAGGATCGGGTTGTCCCGGTGGTAGACCCGGCGAACGCGCACCACCGGTTGCTCGCTGCGGCCGCCGGCGTAGTAGCCGGTGAACTCGCCGAACGGCCCTTCGGGCGCCGTCTCGCCGGGGTGCAGCTCACCTTCGATCACGAACTCCGCCGCGGCGGGCATCGGCAGTCCGTACAGTTCGGAACGGACCACCTCGATCGGGGCGCCCCGGTGCCCGCCCGCGTAGTCGTATTCGGACAGTCCCCAGCGCAGCTCGTTGCCGGAAGCGAGGAACAGCAACGGGTCGTGGCCGCACGAGATCAGCACCGGGCACGGCTTGCCCTGGGCGAAGTACTTCTCCCGGATCTGCCGGCCCTGCTTGCCCGGCGAGATCCACAACCCGGTCCGGTCCGGGCCCTGGACCATCGACCGGTAGGTGCCGATGTTGACCCAGCCGTCGTCGGGATCCTGCATGATGACCAGGTCGTCGGTGCCGAGGTAGCGCCCGCCGTCCAGCTCGTGCAGCCGCGGCGCCGGGATCGCGGTCAGGTCGATCTCGCCCTCGCGCAGGATGTTCTCCAGCACCGGACCACTGTCCACTTCGGACGGCGGAATCGGCTGGTGGGTCTGCATCCGTTCCCGGTAGGAGTTCACCGCGTCCAACGGGTGGTCCGGCCGCGGAAAGCCCATCGTCAACGCCAGCCGCTGCGCGGAGTTGGTCGCGCCGGAGAGCACGCGGAACCCCTTGCCGTCACCGGTGAGCTTCTCGAACAACAGTGCCGGTGCGCCCTCGCCGCCGCGATGGGCGACCAGCTCGATCAACGTGCCCAGCTCCAGGTCCGGATCGGCCTCCGGGACGCGGACGAGCTGGCCGAGCTTGTCGATCCGGTCGACCAGCTCGCGCAAGTCCTCGTGGGGTTTGGGATAGTCGTTGTACACGCCTCACTCCTTTTGGGCACGACGGTAGGCTGAAGCCGTCCGGTCCCGGAATCTTGCCGTCGGACAATTCTTCTGTGCGGGACGGCGCGATTCACCTCGGAGGTGGCCCGCCGCGACGGGGAAAAATTCCCACGAAGTCCACAGTAGACCGGCGCAGAACCCGCGCCGGAGTCTTCTCTCGTTCCCCCGCAGGGGTCAGAACCAGCGCGGAAGCGCCGGCAACTCGCCGCTTTCCGTGACCACACCGGCGGTTCCGCGGCCGGTCACCCAGCGCACGAGATCCGGCAGATCACCCGAAACGGTCGTGCCGCCCTCCCCCAGGACGATCGGCGCCCGGCCCGTGGGGGCGAGCACCAGGTGCACCGGCTCCTGCCGCCGGCGCCATCCCCGCAGCACATCGGCGAGCAGCGCGTCGAGCAGATCGCCGGGGAACTCCCGGGTGGTCGCACCGTTGGCCAGGTCGAGGGCGTGCACCCACACCTCGCGGGTGCGCATCCACGCCGTCTCCCGGACCGGCACCAGCCGGCCCAGCGCGGTCCGGACCTCCGCGTCCCAGGAGGTGTCCGGCAGGTCGCGCCACTCGGTGTCGAGGTGCGCGGCGGCGTGGGCGACCAGGCTCCGCAACGCGCGGGCCGGCAGGGTGGCCCCCGAGTGGATCTCCTCCTGCCGTTGCTCCGCCGAGGCGTACATCGGGGTCTCGGCGCCGGTCCGCGCCCAGGTGAGCAGCCGGGTCAGAGCCCGGGCGTTGTAGCCCACGTGGGCGAGGACGTGCCGGCGGGACCAGCCCGGCAGCAGGCTGGGCTCGTCGAGCTCGGCGTCGGACAGTTCACCGAGCTTGCGCGCGAAGTACGCCGTGCCGCGCCGGGCCCAGAGCAGTTCGTGAGCGGGCGCGTGCGGCGAGTCGTAGCGGGCGCCGGGCCCCTGCCGTTCCCGCAGAGCCGCGCGCGCCGCGTCCTCGGAAGTGACGCTCATGCGCCGGCCGCGGCTCGATCCGGCCCGCCGCTCACCTTTTCCGCCACCGCGACGTTGACCAGCTCACCGATCCCGTCGATGCGCGTGGTCAGCGTCTGGCCCGGTGCGAGGTAACGCTGGGGCGTGCGCGCGTGCCCCACGCCGCCGGGGGTGCCGGTGGCGATGACGTCACCCGGCTGCAAGGTGACGATCGTGGAGATGTAGCGCACGAGTTCCCCGGCGTCGAACACGAGGTCGTCGAGCGGGGTCTGCTGCAGCTGTTCGCCGTCGACGGACGTGACGAGCCGGGCGCCGGCGGGCAGTTCGTCGGGCGTCACGAGCACCGGCCCGAGTGGCGTGCTGTTCTCCCACGTCTTGCCCTGGAGCCACTGGGCCGTGCGGTACTGGTAGTCGCGCATGGTGACGTCGTTGAGCACCGAGTAGCCGGCGATGGCCGCCACCGCTTCGTCGGCCGAGGCCCGGCGCACGCTCGTGCCGATGACGACGGCGAGCTCACCTTCCCAGTCGACCCGGTCGGACTCCGGCGGCAGCAGGATCTCGTCGCGCGGCCCGACCAGAGCTTCGGGGTACTTGGCGAACAACGTGGGGAACTCGGGGAGCTCGCGGCCCATCTCGAGGATGTGGTTGCGGTAGTTCAGCCCCACACAGACGATCTTGCCGGGCCGCGGCACGACCGGCGCGAGATCGGCGGTGCCGAAGTCGTGCCGCGCACCGTCCGCGGTGGCGGCCCGGTCCAGACCACCCGCCTGCAGGAGGGCGCCGACGTCGGCGAACCCGGTCTCGATCGCCGTCGTGCCGTCAACCCGTACGGCGGCGGTCGTCCCGCCGATGCGGATCGTCGCCAGTCTCATCGGTCTTCTCCTTCGACGTGAGTGCGGTGGAAGTGCAGGCGTTCCATGATCGGAGCGTCCGAGAAGCGGAAGAGGTCGAACGAGCTCTCGGCGCGCAGGGACCAGGGCACCCAGGAGGGCACGACGAACAGGTCGCCGTTGTCCAGCCGGTGCTCGACGCCGTCCAGGACCACCTCGCCGCGGCCCTCGAACACCTGGAACACACTGGACCCGACCTCGCGCCGCGCCCGGGTCTCGACGCCCGCGCGCAAGCGGTGGAACTCGGCGCGGATCGTCGGCATGACGTCGCCGCCGGTGGTCGGGTTGACGTAGCGCACCGCGGCGTGGCCCGGCCCGACGGTCGCGGGCTGGCCTTCGTCCTCGAGCAGGAGCTGCTCGGTCAGCGCCGCGTCGGTGTGCGCCCAGCGGTAGGCGGCGATCGGCGAGGACACCGTGTCCTGCAGTCCGGAAAGCGGACGCAGGCCCGGGTGCCCCCACAACCGCTCGCTGCGGGAGAAGTTCGGGGTCGCGTCGTCGGTGACCCGGTCCGCGCCGAACTCGAAGAAGCCGACGTCGGCGTAGTGGGTGAACGGGATGTCCAGGCCGTCGATCCAGGCCATCGGCTGGTCGGTTTCGTTGTGGTGGCCGTGAAAACGCCAGCCGGGGGTGAGCAGGAAATCACCGCGGGACATGCGCACCGGGTCACCGTCCACGACCGTCCACACGCCCTCGCCCTCCACGACGAAGCGGAACGCGTTCTGGGAGTGCCGGTGCTCGGGCGCCACCTCCTTCGGGCCGAGGTACTGGATCGCCGCCCACAGCGTCGGGCTCGCGTAGGCGAGACCCGGCAGGCCGGGATTGGCCAGCGCGATCGCGCGGCGCTCACCGCCACGCCCGACCGGCACCAGCTCCCCGGCGCGCTGCGCCAGGGGGTAGAGCGTCGACCACCGCCACACGTGCGGCACGGCCTTCGGTTTCGGGTGCATCGGCATGAGGTCGTCGATCTGCGTCCACAGTGGAATGAGGTGCTCGGACTCGAAGTCCCGGTACAGCTCGGTCAGCTCCGGACTGTCCCCACTGGTCATCTCGTTCGCGGCCGGGCCACGGCCGATCACCTGCTCCGTCTCCGGGGACATGCGCACTCCTCTGGCGTTCGGCGGTCTTCCCGGAGCGTAGGCAGAGCCTTCCGGACAACGCAAAGGCGACGTATGGTTTTTCTGTGGAGCGGAATTCCGGCCCGTATCGAATCGAAGCGGTGGACCGGGCGCTGACGCTGCTGACCCTGCTGTCCGAACACGGCCGCATCACGGTGACCGAGGCGAGCCGGGAACTGGGTGTGGCACCGTCGAGCGCGCACCGGCTGCTGTCGACGCTGTGCGAGCGCGGATTCGCGGTGCGCGGCGACAAGCGGCAGTACCGGCCCGGGCCGGAGCTGCTCGCCCTGGCCACCCCCGGCTGGGCGCCGCCGCTGGCCGACCGCGTCCGGCCGTACCTCGAGCGCCTGCACGCGGACGTCGGCGAGACCGTGCACCTCATGGTCCGCGCCGCGGCCGAAGTCCGGTTCGTCGACGGCATCGAGAGCCACCACCCGCTGCGGGTGGGCCTGCGGACCGGCGCGCGAATGCCGGCGTACCGCACGTCCGGCGGCAAAGCGATGCTGGCCGACCTCGACGCGGCGGAGGTCACCGCGTTGCACGCGGCGGGGCTACCCGCTTGGCCCGGCGAGAAGATTCACGACGTCGCGGCACTGCACCGAGAGCTCGATGCGGTCCGCCGCAACCACTTCGGACTCAACCAGGACGAAAGCGAGCCCGGCGTCACGGCGATCGGCGCGTCGATCGGGGTCATCGACGGTCAGCCGGCGGCACTGGCGGTCGCCGTCCCCACGGCGAGGTTCGCCTCGGCGGGCCCGGAGGCGATGGCCGCGCACCTGCTCCGGACCTGCGGCGACGTCCGGGAGGCACTGAGCGCCCGAGCCCGGTGACGCGTCACAGATCGGCCGAGGCCTGCCGGCACTGTTCCTCGATGGCCTTGGCGAGTTCCGGGATCCGGGACCGCGGGCACCGCGGGCTCGGCAACGCGACGGCGAACGCCGCGAGCGCCCGGCCGCTGCCGTCCCGCACGCAGGCACCGATCGCGACGATGCCGCGGTCGCTCTCGCCGTAGTTGGTCGCGTACCCGCGGCGGCGGATCCCGGTCAGCTGCTGCAACAGGGCCGCCCGGTTCACGGTGCCGCTGCCCGGCAGGGCGGGCAGGTCCCGCGGGTACAACGCGGTGAACTGCTCCTTCGACAGCTCGGCCAGCAACGCCTTGCCGCCCGAGGTGACGTGGGCGGGCAGCAGCATCCCCGTCCTGGCCCCGACCCGGAGGATCTGCGTGCTCTCCACGCAGTCGAGGAACCGGGTGCCGTTGCCCTCCAGCACCATCAGGTGGCAGGTCTCCCCGAGTGCCTGGCTCAGCTCCGCCAGGTGGATGTGCAGCGCGGCGCGCAGATCCAGCGGTGACGGCCCGGGCCGCACCATCCGCTCGAACGCCGGCCCCGGCCGGTACACCTTGTGCGAGTCCTGCACCGCGAACCCGCGGTGCCGCAACGTGATCAGCAACCGGTGCGCGGTGGACCGGGCGACACCCAGCTCGTCGGACGCCTCGCTCACGCGAAGCCGCCCGCGCTGGGCCAGCAGTTCCAGCAGCCGAAGCACGTTGTCGGCCGATTCAACCAGGTACCCCGACTCGTCCCGCATAGCAGAATTCTACAACCCACAGATTCCGGTGGATGGGTGCGCGAACTTAAAGTCCAGGCACAGCCCTCAAGGAGGAGGTCGTATTGTCCGCCGCCACCATCGACATCCGCACGGAACTGCGGACCGCTCCGCTCCGGCCCTTCCACTGGTTGCTGGTCTTGCTCGTCGCGCTGGCGACCCTGTTCGACGGTTACGACACCTTCATCCCGTCGTACATGATCCACTTCGTGGTGAAGCCCTGGCATCTGTCCGGCGGGGCAACCGGTTTCCTGGTGTCGTCCGCGTTGATCGGGTTCGCCGTCGGCTCGCTGGTCCACGGCGTCGTCGCCGACCGGATCGGCCGCCGTCCCACCCTGATCGCCGGCCTGCTGATCGCCGGGGTGTTCAGCGTGCTGACGGGCCTCGTCGGCACGACGTTCCCGGCGTTCGTCACGCTGCGCGCGGTGACCGGGCTGGGCCTGGGCGTGCTGCTGCCGCTGGGCACGGCGTACGTGAACGAATACCTGCCCGAGCGGGTGCACAACCGGCTCACCGTGCTCGGCGGCACCGGCTTCGCCCTCGGCGGCGTGCTGGCCGCGGTCCTCGGCGTCGCGCTCACCGAGGGCGGCCACTGGGAGTCGCTGTTCTACGTGGGCGGTGCCGCCGCGGTCCTGGGCGTGATCTACCTCGCCGTGTTCCCCGAATCCGTGGAATTCCTGGTGGCCAAGGGAAAACAGGAACAGGCGGTGCGCTTGCTGTCCCGGCTGCGACCCGAGCGTGCTCAGTCCTACCGCGAACTCGGGCTGTCCGTCGACCGGCAACCCCGGGACTGGCGGCTCGTGCTCGCGCCCCGCTTCCGGACGCGAACGGTGGCGCTGTGGGTGTCTTCTTTCCTGCTGCTCTTCGGCGTCTACGGGCTGTCCACCTGGACACCGCAGCTCATGATCGCGCGCGGCGAGACCTTCGCGACCGGGTACGCCTTCGGCGCCGTGCTGCAAGGGATGTCCATTGTGGGCGCCCTGCTCGGCGGCCTCGTCGCCGACCGCTACCTCGGCGCCAGGCGCAGCCTGATGCTCTGGTGCGGCCTGGGCGCGGTGGCCACGCTCGTCGTCGCCGCCGGCGGCTCGACGGCGGTGAACATCGTCGCGATCGGGTTCGCGGGGTTGTTCATCATCGGTGGCCAGTTCCTGCTCAACAACATCTGCG
This sequence comes from Amycolatopsis sp. NPDC047767, assembly GCF_040704195.1. Taxonomy (NCBI): domain Bacteria; kingdom Bacillati; phylum Actinomycetota; class Actinomycetes; order Pseudonocardiales; family Pseudonocardiaceae; genus Amycolatopsis; species Amycolatopsis sp. NPDC047767. The sequence continues at coordinate 7,258 of NZ_JBEYSJ010000059.1, read as the reverse complement.
CGGCCACCTACCCGGTTCAGGCCCGTGCGACCGGCGAGGGCGCGATGCTCGGCGTCGGCCGGGTCGGCGGCATCCTCGGCCCGTCGATCGGCGGCGCGCTGCTGAGCGCGTTCGGCGGCAGCGCCGTGCTGTTCGTCGCGGTCGCGGTGGCCGCCGTGCTCGCCGTGGTCAGTACGTCCTTTGTGCTCGTTCGAAATCACGCACCGCGCCGGGTCACCCCGGCGGCACCCAGAGAAGAAATGGAGCACTGATGTCCGAAGTCGTCATCATCGGTGGAGGCATCGGCGGCCTTACCCTGGCCCTCGAACTGCACGCCGCCGGCGTCGACTGCACGGTCCACGAAGCGGTCGACGAGCTCTCGGCCGTCGGTGTCGGGATCAACCTGCTGCCGCACGCCACCCGGGAACTGACCCGGCTCGGTCTGGCGGACGAGCTGTCCGCCGTCGCGATCGAAACCGAGAGCTCGCTCTACTTCAACCGGTTCGGCCAGCGCATCTACACCGAGCCGACCGGACGGACCGCGGGCTACGCGTGGCCCCAGTTCTCCATCCACCGCGGCGACCTGCACGACATCCTGGTGCGCGCGGTCCGCGACCGGCTCGGCCCCGACCGGCTGCTCACCGGACGGCGCTGCGTGGCGGTCTCGCAGGACGCCACCGGGGCCACGGCGGAGTTCGAGCAGGGCAGCGTGCGCGGCGCCGTCGTCGTGGGGTGCGACGGCGTGAACTCCGTCGTCCGCCGGCAACTGCACCCGGAAGCCGGCGGCACGGTGTACTCGGGTTACAACATGTGGCGCGGGGTCACCCCGTGGCCCGCGATCCTCGGCGGCGCCAGCATGATCCGCGCCGGCTGGCTCGCCACCGGGAAGCTCGTCGTCTACCCGATCCGCGACCACGTCGACGCCGAAGGCCGCCAGCTCGTCAACTGGGTGGTGGAGATCGAAACGCCCCAGCACGCCGACCGCGACTGGAACCGCACCGGACGGCTCGAGGACTTCCTGCCCGCCTTCGCCGACTGGCACTTCGACTGGCTGGACGTGCCGGCCCTCCTGTCCTCGTCCACGACGATCCTGGAATACCCCATGGTCGACCAGGAACCACTGCCCCGGTGGGGCACCGGCCGCATCACCCTCCTCGGCGACGCGGCACACCCCATGGTCCCCAGGGGCTCCAACGGCGCCGGCCAGTCCATTTTGGACGCCCGCAAGCTGGCCACCGAGCTCGCCGCGACCGACGACGTGGTCTCCGCCCTGTCCGCCTACGAGGCCGAACGCATCCCGGCCACCGCCGCCGTGGTCCGCGCCAACCGCACCACCCCACCCGATGCCATCCTGCGCGAGGTCTACGAACGCACCGGCGACCGCCCCTTCGACCGGCTCGAGGACGTCGTCGACCCCCGGCAGCTGGAGGCGATCCTCAGCAGGTACAAGGAGATCGCCGGCTACTCGCTGACCTCACTGTCAGCCCGACCCTGACCAGGACGGGCGCCCACGATCGCCGGGCGGCTCCTGGCGCCCGGCGTTCGCGGTCGGTGCGGACTCCGCGGCCGGCGCAGCTCTCCGCCACTAGGCCTCGGTCAGCAGCCGCGTCAGCCGAAGCTCGACGAGCGCCGCGTTGGCAAGGCCGTCCCGGGGAAGCCCCACTGCTTCAGCTTCGCCGATCCGCCGTCCGACCGGACGGGCACCCGGGTCCTCGTTCGGATACTCGCGAAGCACCCAACGTCCGGGGACGAGCGCATCCTTGTGGACGAAGGCCGGCATCTTCCACGTGCCACGATCCCATCCGGGCGTCCGGCCGAGCACTCGCCAGGTCCCGTCGTGGAGTCCGACGTCGCCGAACATCCCGACCCAGACTGCATCGGCCGGCCACAGGTCGGCCACGTCCCACAGCGAGGGAATCGACGCTCGAGCCGGACCGAAGAAGTATCCGAAAAAGATGGAGTGCGACTTCTTGGTGCTGCGCGCGATCAGCCCGAGGGCAAACGTGCCACCCTCGAGAGGAACCGTGAACCAGTCCCCTTCGCGGTATTTCTGCTTCGCTCCACGCCGCGTCATTCGAGCTCCTCGTTTCGGCTCAAGACAGCAGCTTCGCGAGGACCTGCTCCACGAACCCCGAACCCGCACTGCCCGACTCGGGCAACCCCTGAGCCTCGGCTGCGGTGATCGTACGCCGCGTCGGCCGCTCGCCCGGGTCGTCTCCGGGAAACTCGAGGAGACTGTACCGGCCGGCAAGGGAATCCTTGTGCACGAAGACCGGCATGCGACAATCGTCCCTGTCCCAGGCCGGAAGCCGCCCGAGTACCGGCCAGCTGCCGTCGTACAGAATGTTCCTGGCTCGCCCCGCGTCGTGTCACCTGAGCTCTCCGCTGAACTGCGCCGCCACCATCATGGGCGATGCCAGGATTGAGCTTTCAACCAGGTCAGGTAGTCATCGAAGATGGCAGCGGTCCCGCGGTGGGCGTCGCGCTTGTCGAAGAACTCGTTCAGCAGGGAGAAGAGCAGATCCACCGCCGCCTGCTTGCCCTCGCCGGCGGCCTCGTCGTGCCAGCCCGAGGTGCGGTCGGGGAAGGCGAGGTGCAGCACCAATGAGACCCAGCTCAGGTTGTTGCCGCCGCCGACCCGCGGCACGAGCAGCTCCGTGAACCCGGTGAGCAACTGGCCGTCGTTGCCGGCGTCGACGCCCAGCAGGTACGTGCAGTAGTCGTGGTAGCTGCCGTCCAGGCCGTACATGTTCGGGCGCCGGTGGATCTCGGTGAACAGCTTGCGGTAGTCCACAGTGGCTTGTCCTTGTCTGCTCCGGGGCGAACATGAGTATGCCCCAGCACTCGAACCACGAATTTGGTGCCCGGCGTGCACGGGAATGGAATCACCCCGTGTTCGACCCGGTTCACCACCGAGGACCGAACGTCCTGGAACGCAGCTTCATTGTTGATCCGCAAGCCTGATCGTGGACAGAAACAGGGCGGCGACGACGAGCAGGAACGCGTCTGCGGGGCCGGAGGTGCCGGCGACGAGCACGACCGCGAGCACGAGGACGATGAGCACGGCTTCGCGACGCGAAATGGTCAACTGGGCCGATGGGGTCTGTTGGGGCGCCACGGGGTCTCCTGTGAACGGACTGCTGCTGCGGATGGCATGGCGGTGGCCGGAGCTTCGGCATGGTTCGCCGGATCTGCCTCGCAGAAGCGGCGTGGGTGGGTAGTTCCTGGGCGAGGGCGGGAATTGGATGTCTTGCCAGAGACCGTGGCGGCCGTCACTGGGCACCGTCGAGGAGCGTGCGCTTATGCGCGAGGTGGACCGCGTTCGCGCGGTCGTACGAGCAGAGAATATCGGTGACGTGTGTTCTGGCCTTCTCGGTGAAGGTGCACGGGGCATGTGCGATCGCAGGTTCAGCCAGGCCCTCGGCGACGACCGTCAACACCTCGGGCTCCCGCGCGCTCGGCTGCTCAGCAACCTCGTCCTGCGGCCCGCTCTCAGCGCGGCCACGCGGTATCGCAGAATGCGGTAGATCCTGTCCGACTCGGCCGACTTGGTGACGCGGTCGAGCTTCGCGCGCACGGTCTCGTACGCGGCGGCAGTAACGAGCAGCACGGCGAAGTAGTCGTGCCGCCGCATGGTCGCCAGTGACGAGGTACGGCCATGGGAACCTCCTGATCTCGGTGACTTCGCGGCGGACCGTGGCGGCCCACAGGTCGAGCTGCTCACGCTCGGGCAGCGGACGCGGCCACGGTCGGCTGTTCAGGCGGCAAGCGAACGCAGCGGGCGATGCGGCGACGCTGCGCGCGTCACGGAATCACCTCGGCGTCGGGGCATCCGCCGGCGACGTCCGGGCCGGGTGAGACTTGGGGGCGCCCGACCGGCGGTCGGCGAGCTCGTCGGCTGCCGGGCGCGCGGTGGCCGGTCCGGCGGCCGGCAAGGTTTCCTGTAGAGGTCGCACAGGTATCGCAGCACGCGCAGCGTGTTGTTCGCGTCCGGGAACACACGAGGGGCGTCCGACCAGTTCAGGTGCTTCGCCCCAGGGCGACCTTGTCAAGGTGCGGCTTCTGCCGATCTCGCTCGCCGACGTACAGGCTTCGACTTCGTCGAGCACCGCCTGAACATCCGTTCGCCGATGAACACCACGCATCGCACATACGAGCCCGATCGCGTCTGCCGCAGACGAAACTGGACTCAGTCCGGGTGGGTTCGGGCGGTGACGTAATCGCGGAACACCCGCACCGCCGGCAGGAGTGGCTGGCCCGCCGCCCAGACCAGGCCGATCTCGCGGTACGCGGGTGGATTCAGCGGGATCTCCACTGTGCCCGGGTTGGGCAAGGGTTCCGATTCCGGGAGGACGGCTACGCCGAGCCGGGCGGCGACCATGCCGCGCAAGGTGTCGGCTTCTTCACCTTCGAACGAGATCTTCGGAGCGCATCCGGCGGAGGCGAGGAGGCCGTCGACGATGCGGCGGAGGCCGAAGCCGGGTTTGAGGGCGACGAATTCGAACCGGGCGAGGTCGGCCAGGCGCACGCGGGCACGAGAGGCGAGCGGGTGCCCGGCCGGGACGACCGCCACGAGCGGCTGTTCCGTGAGGGCACGGGATTCCAGGGCGTGGTCGTCGGTGGGCAGGGGTGAGGTGAGCACCAGGTCGGCTTCGCCGGTGTGCAGGTGTTGCAGGATCTCCTCGCCCGAGCCCTGAATGAGGGTGAACCGGACGCCGGGATGTGCGGACCGGAAGCCGGCCAGCAGTTCCGGAACGCGGACGCCGCCCATGGTGTGCAGGAACGCCACGGAGACGTGGCCGCTTCCAGGCGAGGCTTCGGCCAGGGCGGCCCGGTAACCGAGCCGGAGTTCGGCGGCGGCGCTGCGCCCGGATTCGGCGAGGAGCCGGCCGGCGCGGGTGAGCCTGATGCCGCGGCCGGCGCGGCTGAAGACGGGGATGCCCAGCTGGTCGGACAGTTCGGTCAGCCACCGGCTCGCCGTCGGCTGCGGAATCCCGGCGAGCGCCGCCGCGCGCGTGAGGTTGCTCTCCTCGGCGAGTGCTTCCAGAAGCGCGACGCGGGGAGCCAGTTCGGTGATTCTCGCGGTCAGCTGATCGTCCATCAGTTCAATCCACTCGCGGATGAGTCAAGCCAGTATCTCGCATTGGACGAATAATACGCCCCTGCCTACCGTCGTCCCACGTGACAGAGACGCAGACCGAGATCCTGCGACACCTCCGCGGCACGCCCGGCTTCCGGCGCATCACCCTCGCGCTGTTCGCCTCCGGGCTGGCGACCTTCACCACGCTCTACTGCGTCCAGGCGCTGCTCCCCGCGCTGAGCACCGAGTTCCGGCTCAGCCCGGCCGAAGCCAGCCTCACCGTGTCCTTCGGCACCGCCGGGCTCGCCGTGGGCGTGATCCCCTTGACCGCGCTGTCGGGTGTCGTCGGACGGACGCCTGTGATGACGACTTCGCTGTTCACCGCGGCAGCGCTCGGGGTCGCGCAGGCGTTCAGCCCGAACTTCACGGTGCTGCTCGTGCTGCGGGCGTTGCAGGGGCTCGCGCTCGCCGGGCTGCAGGCGACCGCGATGTCGTACCTGTCCGAGGAGATCGACCGTCGTTCGCTGGGTACTGCGATGGGGCTGTACATCGCGGGCAACGGCATCGGCGGGCTGGCCGGGCGGGTCATCGCCAGCCTGGTGCTCGACGTGTCGGACTGGCGATGGGCGCTCGGGAGCGTCGGGGTCGTCGCGCTCGGCTGCGCGGTGTTGTTCCGGATAAGCGTGATGCCCTCGGCCTTCTTCGAGCCCAGCCCGCCGCGCGTGCGGCACCTGGCGGCGGCGATCGGCCGGTCGTTCACGGATTCCGGGCTGGTAAGGCTGTTCGCGGTCGGCTTCTTGCTGATGGGCTGCTTCGTGACCATCTACAACTACCTGGGTTTCCGCCTGCTGGCGCCGCCCTTCTCGCTGTCCCAGGTCGTCGTCGGGCTGATCTTCGTGGTCTACCTGGCGGGTTCGGCGGCCTCCACCGTCGCCGGCCGGCTCGTCGACACGCTCGGGCGGCCCCGGATGCTGCCCGTCGCCGCGGCGATCACACTGGTCGGGATCGCGCTGATGCTGGCGGACAACCTCGCCGTCGTCGTGGTGGGGCTCGTCGTCACCACCGTCGGCTTCTTCGCGGCGCACTCGGTCGCCAGCGGCTGGGTCGGCCCTCGAGCCGCGACGCTCGGCGTGCAGGGCCCGGCGGTCTACCTGTTCTGCTACTACCTGGGCTCCAGCGTCGGAGGTTCGATCGGAGGACTGGCCTACAGCGCCGATGGGTGGCCGGGAGTCTCGCTCTACGTCGGCGCGTTCATCCTGGTTGTCCTGGTCCTGGCGATCTCGATGCGCAAGCTGGCACCGGCGAAACCCCGGATCACCGCCTGACCGACAAGCTGTCGGCCTGGCCGTCACGGCGGAAACACGCCGATCCCACAGCAGGCGCGGACGGATCACGGAGAAAACCCACACGCCGAGTCGAACGACGGCTGTCTCGTGTGCGGTGACCATCACTTTGGCCAGTCTCGTGCTCGCTACGCCTCAGTCCTCAGCTGCGAGCTACTTCATCTGTCCGTACCGCGCAATCCATGCCACAAGGTTCTTGGACGGTCCTCGGTGGGTTGCCTCAGGCCGCGCTCGCGGTGAGGTGATCACGGTAGGCCTCGACCGGGTGCGGTAGCCGAGGCCGCTGTGGAGTCGTTTCCGGTTGTAAAACACTTCGATGTAGTCAGCGACGGCGAACCGCGCACGGACCCGGGTCGGGAACATTTCGCGGTGATACATCTCGGTTTTCAGCGATGCGAAGAACGACTCGGCCGCCGCGTTGTCCCAACACACCCCGGTTCGCCCGACACTGGTTCGAACCTGATTGTCCTTGCAGAATCGGAAAAACTCGGCCGAGGGTACTGCGTTCCGCGGTCGGAGTGGAACACTGCGCCCGGGCTGACATGGCCGTGGGTGATCGCCATGCCCAGGGCGTCGGTGATCAACGATGTCCGCATGCGATCAGCCAGCTGCCAGCCGACGACCATCCGGGTGGCCGGATCGATCACGGTCGCGAGATACAGCCAGCCCTCACTGGTTCTCACGTAGGTGATGTCGCCGACCAGCCGTTGACCAGGCATGTCCGCGGTGAACTCACGGCCGATCAGATCGGGACTGTGCACGGTTGTTCCCCGGGCAGGGTGGTGCGTTTGTATGCCCGGGGCTGGCAGCCGGCCAGCCCGAGTTCGCGCATGAGATCGGCCACCAGCCCGACGCT
>NZ_JBEYSJ010000058.1:0-40218 GCF_040704195.1 Amycolatopsis sp. NPDC047767 | reverse complement strand
GATGGCTGGCGGAGCATGGCGACGAGAACGCCCACGAGGCGTCCGAGCTGGTCGGCGGCGGCTACGGCGCCGGCACCCACTGACTTTCCGAGACCGACCCGAAGGAGAAACCATGGGCAACAACACCGTCAAGGTGACCGACAAGTCGTTCGTGGACGACGTCCTGACCAGCGAGAAGCCGGTCCTGGTCGACTTCTGGGCGACCTGGTGCGGGCCTTGTAAGATGGTCGCCCCCGTGCTCGAGGAGATCGCGGCCGAGAACGGCGAGAAGCTGACCGTCGCGAAGCTCGACATCGACGAGAACCCGAACACGGCGCGTGACTACCAGGTGATGTCCATCCCGACCCTGATCCTGTTCCAGGGTGGCAAGCCGGTGAAGCAGATCGTCGGCGCGAAGCCGAAGGCGGCTCTGCTGTCCGACCTGAAGGACGTCCTCTGATCGAGCGGGCGCTGTCCAGCTGCTGAGAACCCGGGCCTGCGGGAATCGTCTCGCGGGCCCGGGTTCTCGCACGTTCGGGCGAAGTGTCCGTGGCCATGATCACGCAGGTGCACGGGCGTGTCCGTCCTGCGGCGGCTTGCGCTCTCCCGGGGCATACCGACCGGGCCTACGCGCTCACCGAGAGTTCACAGGGCACAATAGGTGCCCTGGGCTTACCACCCACACAGGTTTTCTGTTTTCGCATCGAGCCGGTTTCGGTGCCCTAGGAAGAGCGAGGAGTGCATGCGGGTACTCCGCCGCGGTGACGCCGGTCCGGACGTCGCCGAGATCAGGTCGATCCTTGCCGGGATGGACCTGCTCCCGCCGGTGGCGGGGACCGAGCAGTACGGCACCTTCGACGCCGCCGTCGAGCACGCTGTACGGGCCTTCCAGCAGCGTCGTGGGCTGATCACCGACGGGGTGGTAGGCCCCGCGACGTTCCAGGCGATGAAGGGCGCGAGCTTCCACCTGGGGAGCCGTCCGCTGCAGTACATGCTGTCCTCGCCCGTGCAGGGCGACGACGTCTTCGCGCTGCAGGAGCGCCTCACCGAGCTCGGCTTCGACGCCGGCCGCCCCGACGGCTACTTCGGCCCGCAGACCGAACGCGCCCTCCGCACCTTCCAGCGCGACATGCGCCTCGAGTCCGACGGCATCTGCGGCCCGGCCACCATCCGCGAGCTGCACCGCCTTTCCTCGCCCCGCGCCCGCGGCGGCCGTCCCGTCTTCCTGCGCGAACAGGAGCAGGTCCGCCAGGCCGGCCCGCGCCTGCGCGGCAAGCGCATCGTCATCGACCCCGGCCACGGCGGCGAAGACCTCGGCGTCATCGCCGGCGGCCTCCGCGAAGCCGACATCGCGTGGGACCTCGCGCGCAGGTTGGAAGGCCGCATGCAGGCCACCGGCATGGAAGCGTTGATTTCGAGGGGCCCCAACCACAGCCCCACGGACTTCGAACGCGCCCGCTTCGCCAACGACGCCGGCGCCGACCTGTTCCTGTCCCTCCACAGCGACAGCAACCCCAGCCCCCGCGCCCAGGGCATCGCCAGCTTCCACTTCGGCACCGGCAACGGCACCACCTCCACGGTGGGCGAGCTCCTCGCCGGCTTCATCCAACGCGAGGTCGTCGCCCGCACCGGCCTGCGCGACTGCCGCACCCACTACAAGACGTGGGAGATCTTCACCCGCACCCGCTGCCCCGCCGTCCGCGTGGAGATCGGCTACCTCACCAACCCGGACGACAGCCGCAAACTCGCCGACCCCGCCTTCCGCGACATCGTCGCCGAGGGCATCCTCATCGCCGTCAAACGCCTCTACCTCCTCGGCGAAGGCGACCAACCCACGGGCACCTTCACCTTCGCCGACGTCTTGGCTCACGAGCTGGCCAAGGCCGAGTAGGTCTTCCCGTTCTTCACGCATGAGCCGGGCCCTCCTCCACGAGGCCCGGCTCACGTCTTTTTGCAGCTGGGTCCGCTGGTCCGCTGGTCGCCGCCATGTCTTCCGGCCATCGCCCTCCACCGCCTGCCTGCGCTCTCCGGTCGGCGCTCCGGGCCCGTTCTCGATCTGCAACCCACGGGCTCCCGCTGGCTCGACCACGGTCCAGCACCGCTGGATGCCGCTCTTTGGCCGGCGCGCCCGGTTCTCCATCTGCAATCCATGGGCTCCCGCTGGCTCGACCACCACGCAGCACCGACTGCCCGCCGCTCTCTGGCCGGCGCGCCCGGCCCGTTCTCGATCTTGCAACCCACGGGCTCCCGCTGGCTCGGCCACCGCCCAGCACTGGCCGTCTACCGCTCTCTAGCCGGCGCGTCCGTTTCTCGATCTGCAATCCATGGGCTCCTGCTGGCTCGGCCACCGCCCAGCACCGGCTGCCTGCCGCTCTCTGATCGGTGCGCCCGGTTCTCCATCTACAACTCATGGCACCCACTGGCTCAGCCACCACCCAGCACCGGCTGCCTCACGCCCGCCAACCGGCGTTCCCGGGCCCGTTCTCGATCTGCAGCCATGGCTCCCGCCGGCTCGGTCGCCACTCCACCGGCCCGCCCTTCACTGTCGATCCATTGCCCGTTGGCTCCGTCGCGACCCCGTGGTTTTGCAACCAGCCGGCTGCTCTCTCGAACGACTTCCACCCTCGACTGCCGGCCTTGTTCAGCTGCGTGGTCAGGGCTCGTTGCCCGGGCATTGGCCTCGATAAACGCCTTCTGATCCCAGCTTTTGCTCCTGCTTGCCGCTGCTTCGCTGCGGCTCGCTCGCCCCGTACCTCGCCCGTGGATCCTGGCCTCGCCCTTGTGCATGGGCATGGGCATGGGCATGGGCATGGGCGCGATCCTTAAGACCTAGCGGCACTGCGCGGCAGCCGCTCCCAGCTTGAGCTGTCAGCCCTCCTGATTATTGGCGCGTGGCGCCAATAATCAGACGCCGCTAGCCGGCCTCAGCCATCGCTCCTCTGGTATCTGCCCCGGGCCAAGATTCACCGCCCCGCCCGGCAGTTCGCCAGTGCAGGCCATGCTCCAAACCTGCTGCTGCAGGTCAGCAGCCGGGCTCGGCCGTCGCCGCTGCCCGCCGGGGGCGAGTCACCGCTCACCTGCACTCAGGCCAGCGACCGCTGGCCCCTCCGACAAGCGGCAGCGCCCCGCCCGCCGGTCTTAACTCTCTGCTGCAGGGGCGGCCGACTGCTTCCGTTGTGCCGCCGCCTGCTCCAGCTCGTCCTCTGATAACCGGTTCCAGCAGCCGGCAACTTCATGCCTCCAGCCCGAGGCACTGGCCGCTTCTGGCCACCTGTTCGGCCCCACGGACTCGGCCGCTGAGCTCGAGCTCGATCCGCGAGCTGAGTTCCGATCACCGATTACTCATCGCCGCTTCCACAGCCCGCCACGGAACCCCGAATTCCGCTCCACCAAGCCAAGTTCTGGTCACCGACTGTTGGTCGCCGCCCGATCAGCGGCCACCGCCCCCAGCTTTCGCGACTCAGCACCGGCCACCCACCACCGACCACGACCTCCGATGACAGCGCCAGATCGCTGCGCTTCCCACCGCCCAAGCCACCGAACTCTTGGGCCGGTCGGGGGCGTCGGCCGCGATCGCGGCGGGTCGCCGCGCGGTCCCACCGATCTCTGCACTGCGGACCGCGAAGATCGCCGCCAAGCCGATCTGCCGGTCGGTGTCCGCCCGTCGCTGCCCATCGTGCGCTGAGATCAGGCCGCGAGGCCCGGCTCCGAGGTTTGTAGCCGCGCGCCTTTCGATTGCTCGCCGTTGCTCGCTGGTTGCCGACTCGGACCGTCGCGGCCGAGGGCTCCAGCTCGCGCCGCGAGGACTGAGCCAGAATGCGCCGGCGCTGGTTGGGAGTCCTGGATTGGTGCCTCCGTTCAGTGGCGTTGTGGTGATAGAGCTGTCTAGGCACTGGTTGATGCAGCCGGCCGTCGACCCTTCCAACTGCACGTCGCCCGAGGCAGGCCATCCGAGAGTGGCCGCGGGTAGCCAGCTCCTAGCACCACTTCGTGTCCACACAAGCCAACAGTTGCGCCCAACCGAAGTCCGTCGCCGAATCCGGGGGCGAACCGTCACGCCAAACCCGGCCCGACCCACCATCACCGCGGCTTCGACCCCTCCGCCGCCCGAGCCAGCGCCCGGCTGGAACGCTTTCGGAGGACTTACCCACAACCACTCTGGGTAGTCATGCGCATCCGTCACAACCAGCCGCACTCACCGCGTCACCAACCGCCACCGCTGGCGCCCTGTGCACAACCCCGGCCCGGAAGTCACCCCAAGCGGTGCACGGGCCAACCCAGGTGGAGTAGTCCACCGCCAACCCCACAACCGGAGCCGCGCGACCGCTTCGACCGCCCCCGCGGACCGCCACAACCCATTGCGCCCGTCCCGGCGGGGACACACCACACCTTGGGGCAGCCCCCGCCCTCCTCGGGGGGCGTCCCCAGATCCAGTCTACTCATCCACAGGTTTTCCACGGCGTCTATCAGGGATCTGTGGATAACTCGGGGTTTCTTCCACAGTTGTGCACAGGTGGGGAAATCGGGTATTTCGGGCTGGGTAAGACCGTGGTACGTGGGCGTCGCGAAGATCTTTCGGGGGGTGTGTCGAAGGGGTGGGGGTCGGTGGCGACGTTCCGGGTGACGGGACAAGGAGGGCTGCCATGGGTGGCACGAAGTTGACCTCGGACGATGCGGTGCGTACGGCAACCGGGCGAGGGTTCGGCGAGTGGGGTGAGGTGCTCGACGCGTGGGGAGCGCGTGGTCAGGGCCACGGGGAGATCGTCGGCCGGCTCGTTGAGGAGCATCGGTTGGGCAACTGGTGGGCACAGACAGTGACCGTCGAGTACGAGCGGTCCCGAGGGTTGCGGCCGCGCAACGGGGGTCGGGACGGGCTGTTCACGGTGAGTGCGAGCCGGACGATCGAGGCGAGGGTCGAGGATGTCTACGAAGCCGTGGTCGACGCGGCCGCGAGGGGAAAGTGGCTCGACGGCGATCGGCTCAAGATCAGAACGACGCAGCGGAACACGTCGGCGCGGTTCGGCTGGGGCGACGGAGCCACGCGGGTCAACATCGGATTTGTCGACAAACGCACGAAGACCCAGATCGCCTTGGCGCACGAGCGCGTTGTCGACGAAGCGACCGCCAACGACTTCAAGACCTACTGGCGCGAAAGCCTCACCAAGCTCAAGAACCAGCTCGAGACCCGCTGATCAAGCCCGCCCGAGGCTCGGCTCCGCCGTCGTGATCGTCACCTGGCCGAGCAGCCGCTCCAGTGCCGCCTCGACGTCTTCCTTCCAGGTGATCGCCGAGCGCAGTTCCAGCCGCAGCCGCGGCCACTTCGAGTGCGGCCGCACCGTCTTGAAGCCGACGCTCTGCAGGAAACCCGCCGGCAGCACGCAGGTGTGCTGGCCCATCGGGTCGACCTCGTCGGGCACGGCGTCGCCGAACGCCTCGATGGCGCGGACGCCGCGTTTGGTCAGGTCCTTCGCCACGGCCTGCACGAGCATCCGGCCGAGGCCGCCGCCGCGGAACTCCGGCAGGACCTGGAACGCGGTGAGCAGCACGGCGTCGGCACTGGGCGGCGACGTGGGGAAGGCCAGGGAGCGCGGCACGGCGTTCGGCGGCGCGTAGAGCACGAAGCCGACCGGCAGCGTGTCGCTGTAGACGATGCGGCCGCAGGAACCCCACTCCAGCAGCACGCTGGAGACCCACGCTTCCTTCTCGACCTCGGTGGAGCCGAACTCCTCCGCTTGGGCCTTGAGGTGCGGCGCGAGCTCCCAGTAGACGCACCGGCGACAGCTCTTGGGCAGGTCTTCGAGGTTGTCGAGTGTGACGCCCACCACGCGACGCGACACCTGAAACCTCCCCGAATCCCTCACGACCGGCATCCGCTCCCCGCAAGAGCGCAGGAACGACCGGAAGAGCCACTCGAAGAATAGGACGATGTGATGAGCGCCGGAAGAGCGGGGACCAGGAAGAGGCCCTGGTTACACTCGATGGATCTACCCGCAGGTACCACCGAGCCCTCAGGTGTGTCGATGACCGAGAACCGCCCCGTCAAGCCGCAAGCCGGCCGCCACAATCTCGACCCTCACCTCGACCGGTACGCAGCGCGCACCGCCGGGATGACCGCTTCGGAGATCCGGGCGCTCTTCGCGGTGGCGAGCCGGCCCGAGGTCGTGTCCCTGGCCGGCGGCATGCCGAACCTCGCCGCGCTGCCGCTGGACACGCTGTCGGCCCAGGTGGCGGAGATCATCGCCGACGAGGGTCTCGTGGCACTGCAGTACGGGTCGGCCCACGGCATCCCCACACTGCGCGACCAGATCTGCGAAATCATGGCGCTCGAAGGCATCAAGGCGCACCCGGACGACGTCGTCGTCACTGTTGGTTCGCAGATGGGCCTCGACATGGTCACTCGCCTCTTCTGCGACCCCGGTGACATCGTGATCGCCGAAGGGCCTTCGTACGTCGGCGCACTCGGCTCGTTCGCTGCGTACCAGGCGAAGGTCGTGCACGTCGCGATGGACGAGCAGGGGCTCGTGCCCGAGGGCTTGCGCGAAGCGCTGCGGCAGGCCGAGAAGACCGGCCGGCGCGTCAAATTCCTTTACACCATCCCGAATTTCCACAACCCCGCCGGCGTCACGCTCGCCGTCGAGCGCCGCGCGGAGATCGTGGAGATCTGCCGAGAGCACGGTGTGCTGATCGTCGAGGACAACCCGTACGGGCTCCTCGGCTTCGACGGCCAGACCTACCCGGCGCTGCGCTCGATCGACCCCGACAACGTGGTGTACCTCGGCTCGTTCTCGAAGACGTTCGCCTCCGGCCTGCGCGTCGGCTGGGTGCTCGCGCCGCACGCCGTGCGCGAAAAGCTTGTGCTGGCAGCGGAATCCGCGACGCTGTGCCCGCCCACGTTCAACCAGATGATCGTCTCGCGCTACCTCGCGACGCACGATTGGATGGGCCAGATCAAGAAGTTCCGCGAGAACTACCGCGAGCGCCGCGACGCGATGATCTCGGCGCTGAACCAGTACCTGCCGCCGGGCTGCTCGTGGACGATGCCCGAAGGCGGCTTCTACGTGTGGGTCACCGTGCCGGAAGGTGTTGACACCAAAGCAATGTTGCCGCGCGCCGTGACCGCGCGCGTGGCGTACGCGTCGGGCACCGGCTTCTACGCCGACGGTTACGGCTCGCGCCAGATGCGCCTGTCGTACTGCTACCCGACGCCCGAACGGATCCGCGAAGGCGTGCGCCGGCTCGCGGCGGTGCTGGAGTCCGAAATGGACCTCAGCCGCACCTTCGGTAGCGTGAAGGCACGCACCATCTCGGGGTCGGAAACCCCGTCGCCGGACACGGTCTGACCGGGTCCGCAGCAAAACCTAAGGAGTTCCCACGGTGGTCGACCGTACCGTTGCCGTGCTCGCAGGCGGGCTTTCCCACGAACGCGACGTCTCCCTCCGTTCGGGCCGCCGGCTTTCGGCCGCGCTGCGCGCCGAGGGGCTCACCGTGGAGGAGTGGGACACCGACGCCGGGCTGCTGGAACGCCTGCGTACGCAGCGGCCCGACGCGGTTGTCGTCGCGCTGCACGGCGGTGAGGGCGAGAACGGCTCCGTGCAGACGGTGCTGGAAATGCTCGGCGTGCCCTTCGTCGGAACTTCGAGCATGGGCTGCCGCCGTGCGTGGGACAAGCCGACCGCGAAGGCGTTCGTGCAGCAGGCCGGGTTCTCGACGCCGGACTGGGTTGTGTTGCCCCACAGCACTTTCCGCGAGCTCGGCGCGCAGTCGGTGCTCGACGCGATGGTAGAGCGCCTCGGCCTGCCGATGATCCTCAAGCCGGATCAAGGCGGCTCGGCGCTCGGCACGCAGGTCGTGCGCGAGGCGTCGGAACTACCCGCGGCGATGGTCGGCTGCTTCGCGTACGGCGACACCGTGCTCGCCGAGCAGTTCGTCGACGGGGTCGAGGTGGCCGTCACGGTCGTCGAGGGTGAGCACGGCGCCGAGGCGCTGCCGGCCGTCGAGATCGTGCCGGAGAGCGGCGTTTACGACTACACCGCCCGTTATACGGCCGGTCTCACCGACTTCTTCACGCCGGCGCGCATTTCCGAGGAGGCGGCGAAGGCCGTCGGCGAGCTGGCCGTGGCTGCGCACCGCTGGCTCGGCCTGCGTGACATCTCGCGCACCGACGCCGTGATCACCGCCGACGGAACAGTGCACTTTCTCGAGGTGAACCTGTCGCCGGGCCTCACCGAGACGTCGACGGTGCCGATGGCCGTTGAGGCGGCAGGGAAATCGCTCGGGTCGGTGTTCGCGGACCTCGTGGCGCGGGCCGTCGCGCGCTGATCACCGCGCTCGGTAGAGGTCGCGCAGCAATGCGATCTCGGCGCCGTGGTGCAGCACTTCCTGGTTGACCCACCACACGATCTCGAGGAACGGCTCGTCCGGATCACTGCCGTGGGGATAGGTGCACAGGCCCACGGTGTCGAGTGCTGCGTCGTCGACGCTCAGCAAAACCTTCCGCCACGCAGCTGCGCCGGTTTGGAACGCGGCAGTCGCGGTTGCGGCGTCGCCGGTATCGACGTAGTCGTCACGGGTCAGCGTGTGGCTGCCTGACGTGTGGTCGGCGCGCAGCACCAGCATTTCGCTCAGGTGGCTGAGCCGCCACGCGATCGTCGTGACGGGCGGCGGCCACGGGTGGGGGTGGGGCGCCGAGTCGCGGCCCCACTCGCCGCGGCCGGCGAGGAACGTCGCGCGCGGCCCCGGCCCGGCGGAGCGCCGCCGCACCGACCAACAGTCCGGCGCCGGCTCCCACCGGAACTCGTCGTCGGTCATCGGGTCGACTGAGACGGGGGTACCGTCGCCGCTGTCGACCGCCGGCCCGCCGAGGCGATCGACGAGCCGCCCGCACGCGAAGTCGAACTGACTCAGCAACGGCGCCAGGCGCGGAGAGATCACGGAACGCTCCTTCGGGAGAGCTGGTTCCGCCAACTCTCCCGGATTCCGCGCCGCGCGACCGCCGATTTTTCCCGCGCCCGCGGCGACCACCCAGAGTGCCGGTGACCATCCCGGTGAGCAATCATCACCGTGACGAAACGACCCTGGGTGATCCCTAGTCGGTTTCCTCTGTCTGATTCGCCGTTTTTTCGGTCGAGTTCGCGTCGATGATCGAGACGATGCGTTCGAGATCGTCGACCGAGCCGAACTCGAGGACGATGCGTCCCTTGCGGCGGCCGAGGTCGACCTTCACTCGGGTGTCGAAGCGATCGGAGAGACGGTTGGCCAACTCCTGCAGTCCCGGTGCCTGAATCGGCTTGCGGGGAGCGGGCTTCGGCTTCGCCGGCTTTTCGCTCTTCTTGAGCGTGACGGCCTCCTCGGTGGCGCGCACCGACATGCCCTCCGCGACGATTCGGGCCGCGAGCTCTTCCTGGCTTTCCGGATCTTCGAGCGACAGCAACGCCCGCGCGTGCCCGGCCGAAAGCACACCCGCGGCCACTCGACGCTGCACGGCCAGCGGCAGCTTGAGAAGACGGATCGTGTTGGTGATGACGGGCCGGCTGCGGCCGATGCGGCTGGCGAGCTCCTCGTGCGTCACCGCGAACTCGTCGAGCAGCTGCTGGTACGCGGCCGCCTCTTCGAGCGGGTTCAGCTGGACGCGGTGGATGTTCTCCAGAAGCGCGTCGCGGAGCATGGACTCGTCGGCGGTCTGCCGGACGATCGCGGGGATCGCCTCGAGCTCCGCTTGCTGCGACGCGCGCAGGCGCCGCTCGCCCATGACGAGCTCGTACTCGCCGTCGCCCAGTTCGCGGACGACGATGGGCTGCATGAGCCCGAACTCGCGGATGGAGTGTTCGAGTTCGGCGAGCGCATCTTCGTCGAAGACCTGGCGGGGCTGCTTCGGGTTCGGCTTGACGGCGCTGACCGGGATCTCCCGGTAGACCGCGCCGGCGACCTCGCCGCTGACGGGAGTCGCCGCGCCGTTGGCCGCGAACCAGCCCTTCTCCTCACGCGCCGCTTTGTCCGCGGGCGTGCCCCCTTCGACGGCGGAGGACGCCGGGCCGGCCGTGGTGGCCGGCCCGGTCGGGATCAGGGCCGCGAGCCCCCGCCCCAGCCCTCCTCTGCGCTCAGTCATGCGGTACTGCTCCTTCCTTCGGTCGCGCCACGCTCCGCGATCTCCTTGGCGGCGTCGAGGTAGCTCATGGCGCCACGTGAACCGGGGTCGTAGGAGAGCACGGTCTGACCGTAGCCAGGCGCCTCCGAGACCTTCACACTGCGCGGGATGACGGTCTTCAGGACAGTGTCGCCGAAGTGGTTGCGGACCTCGTTGGTGACCTGGTCGGCGAGCTTGGTGCGACCGTCGTACATCGTCAGCAGGATCGTGGAGACGCGGAGCTCGCGGTTGAGGTGCTGCTGCACGAGCTCGATGTTGCTCAGCAGCTGCCCCAGACCTTCCAGCGCGTAGTACTCGCACTGGATCGGGATGAGCACCTCTTGCGCGGCCACCATCGCGTTGACGGTGAGGAGGCCGAGCGACGGCGGGCAGTCGATGAAGACGTAGTCGACGCCGATCTGGTCGAGGATCTCGGACGAGAGCGCCTCCTTGAGCCGCGTCTCGCGGTTCGCCATGGAGACGAGCTCGATCTCTGCGCCGGCGAGGTCGATCGTCGCGGGCACACAAAACAGGTTCGACGACTGCTCGCTCACGGCCGCTGCTTCGGCAAGCGTCACCTCACCGATGAGCACCTCGTAGATCGACGGCGTGCCGGACCGGTGGTCGATGTCGAGCGCGGTGCTGGCGTTGCCCTGGGGGTCGAGGTCGATCACCAGAGTCTTCAGCCCGTGCACGGCGAGCGCGGCAGCGAGGTTGACGGCGCTCGTCGTCTTACCGACGCCGCCCTTCTGGTTGGCGACCGTCAGCACCCGACGACGGATCGGGCGGGGGAGCGTGCCCTCCTTCGGGTGCAGGACGCTCGCAGCGCGGACGGCTTCTTCGGCGATCGGCGTCCAGCCCAAGTCGTGGCCGGTGCTCGCAGGGTCGGACGGTCGGGGATTCACCGGTCTCGACACCTCCTCTTGATAGACGACTCGTTGGCGTTCGGACCGCGGTGTTTCACGTGGAACGCCGCGGCCGCACTCGTACGCTTAGCTCCGCCTGCCGCGTGGCCGGGATGGCTTCGGTGGCAGGCGGCGGATCATCACGACCGTGCTGGGGACCTCGAGTACTGCCTTCCCGCACTCGGCGAGTTCTGGATCGGCACCGCCGGCCTTCCGCACAGCCACGCGGTCCCGCTCGATTTCCTCTCCCGCGCTGGCTCCCTTGAGTGCAACCAGACGACCTTCGGGGCGAACCAGCGGAAGACACCAGCCCGCGAGGCGAGCGAGAGGAGCAACAGCGCGAGCGGTGACGACGTCTGCGCCACCCAGCTGCTCACGCACAGACCGCTCCTCGGCGCGTCCACGCACGATGGTGATCGGGAGTTCCAGCTTCTCGGCGACCTCGGCCAGCCAGTCGACCCGGCGGGCCATGGGTTCGAGGAGAACGATAGCGAGGTCCGGTCGAGCGATCGCCAGCGGCACACCCGGAAGTCCCGCCCCTGACCCGACATCGACCACGCGCGCTCCGTCAGGAATCTGCTCCCCGATAACAGCCGAGTTCAGCACGTGACGCTCCCACAACCGCTCCACCTCACGCGGCCCGATCAGCCCCCGCTCGACCCCATGCGTAGCCAGCAACTCAACGTACCCAGCCGCCCGGTCCACCCGCTCCCCGAACACCTCCGCCGCCGCAGTCCGCACCATCGCGGTGGCGCCGTCCAAGCTCACGAAACCCACTCCTCGGTCCGCGCGTTTCACGTGAAACGCGCTCGCTCGATTGTCCCCGATGGCGCGCCCAAATCGAGCCGACAGACCGCAACTGTGGACAACTCCACTCGGGGAGCCGAGTGTCCACAGGCGTGTTCCACGTGAAACCACGTCGACGTGGTGATGCACGGCGGTCGCGGTTTCACGTGAAACGCCACACTTGTAATTCGCTCCGGCTGGCCGCCCCAGCACCGACATGACAGCGCGAGGTGCGCCCGGGTCGTGTCCAGCGGGTTGGGTGAGCGCGCCGGCGCATCGACGGCGAAGTTCTCCATCAGTTGGCGTGGGGTCCGCGCCCGAGTCTCGAAGTCCCGGGGGGGCTGCCGGGTCGGCTGGAGCGAGCGCCGGCAACACCGGGCGGGCAGTCGGAACTGGCTTGGCGGATAGAGCGGGCCGCGGTGATATGGGGGCGGAGTGAGGGGGTGCGGGGTCGTGGCCGTGCGAGCGCTGCATTGCCAGATCGCCGGACCAGCCCAACGCCGGTAATCCGTCATCTCCGGAGCGCGATCCGTGGACCGAGCGAGCGGGTGACCTAGTGGCACCGGATCAAGACCGCAGGACCATGACCGCGGCAATGGGTTCGGGCCATGCGTCGGGCCGACAAGCGCAAGACCAGATCCTTCGCAGGTTTGAGGCGGCAACGCGATCAGCACGAGAGCGAACCCGCTCCACGGAGGCCGGACGATGAGCACGGCACCAGGTCAACGCCGCAGCGGCAAGGCATGAGCGCGGCAACCCGGTCAAGCCGCTGTGACACGACGATGGGCGCTGTCCAGGGTCGACGCGCACGGGCAAGACGATCAGGACAGCAGCCAGCTCAGGCCACGCCAGCAACGTGATAGGTACGGCAGGGATTGCACGCTGCGCGGCCAAGACCAAGCCACGGAAGCAAGTACACGCGGGAGCAGGGGCCAAATCGCAGCGGCAACGGGGGAGCCGAACTGGGGCGCAGCAGCAAGGCGACACAGCGGCGAGGCGGCACAGCAGCGAGGCATCGAGGCCGCAGCACGCCGAGGCACGGTGGCCAGCACGGAATCGAGGCTGGGTGACGGCACGCAGGTGGGTCTGGAGACCAGTCCCGACACGCTGGCCGGGCGGCAGTCTCGGTAGCAGCCTGCAGGCCCGCGGCGACCGCGGAGCACGCCCGGAACAGGGCCGAAGCAGATGGGCATGAGGGCGGATCCAGGCGTTGCGGCGCGGCAGCAGCGTGCGGGACGCGGCTGGCAAATGCGGAAGCGGAGCCGGAGCAGCGCCGCAAAATGAATAGGTGTGAGGGAGTGCCCGGGCCGCAGCAGTGAGGCGGCACCCGCGACAGCAGCGAAACTCAGCCGGGGAGCCTTGGAGCGGAGCCGGAGCAGGGCACGGCAGATGGGTGCCGGAATCGGGGTCGAGCTACAGCGGTGAGGCCGCGGACGTGGCAGAAATGCGCGAGCCGCTGCCGGCAAACGTGGAAGCGGAGCCAGAACAGCGATGCAAACGGATGAGCATCAGGAGCGGAGCCGGGCCGGGACGGTAAGGCGACACGAGCGACAGCAACGCGCGAGCCGCTGCCGGCAAACGCGGAAGCGGAGCCAGAGCAGGCCGTGACAGATCGGCGCGGGAAGCGGTCCGGGTCGCGACGGTGGGCGGCACGCGTAGCGGCAGCATGCGGGACGCGGCTGGCGAACGCCGAAGCGGAGCCGGAGCGGCGCCGCAAACCGATGGATGCGAGAAGCGGGGCCCCGGGCTGTGGCGGTGGAGCAGCACGAGTGGCAGCAGCGTGCGGACCGTGCTGGCGAACGCGGAAGAGGAGCCAGAGCAGCGCCGCAGACAGGATGAGCGTGAAGAGCGGGTCCGGGCCACAGCAGTCAGGCGGCACGGGTGTCAGCGGCGCGGGGGCGCAGCCGGAAAACGTGGAGCGGAGCCGGAACAAGGCACGGCAGATGGGTGTGGGAAGCGGAGCCGGAGCGCGGTGGCGCGGCAGCAATTCGCGAAACACTGCCGGCAAATGCGGGAGGGGAACCGGGCAGGGCCTACAAGCGGATGGCCGCGGGATCGGAGCCTGGACATTAGCGGCGGAGCGGGGCGCGGCAGCAGTTTGCGAAACACTGCCGGCAAATGCGGGGGAGGAGCCAGAACAGGGCCCACAAACGGATGGCCGTGGGAGCGGAGCCTGGGCCGTAGCGGCGGGGCGGGGGCGGGGCAACAGTTTGCGAGAGGCGGCCGGCGTGCACGGGAGCGAAGCGGGAGCAGGGCCGCGAGCGGATGGCCGTTGGGGAGTGGAGCCCTGGCCGTGACGGTGGTTCGGTACGCGGCAGCGATGCGCGAGAACAGCCGGCGAACGTGGGAGCGGAGCCGGGGTGGGTCACAAGGGGACAGGCGCGTGGGAAGTGGGTTCGGTCGGCGCAGTGGTGAGGCAGGCGTGAGCTGCAGGCAGTCAAAGGCTGCAGGCGGCCATAGGGCTGCGGGCGACCAAAGGCTGCAGGCGGACGAAGGGCGGGGGCAATGGCGGCCGCACCGAAGCGGTGCGGGTAGCGGAACAACAGTGTGCAAGACAAAAGAAGCGGCCCACCGGACATCCGGTGGGCCGCTTCTGCTCAGTGCTTCGCAATACTCCGTGACGCGTCCAGATCACCCGCATCGAGCCGCGGCGGGAGCGGCGGCGCGGGTCAGGAGGCTCAGCCCTCCGGGAAGATCACCACGCGGCGCTTCGGGTCTTCGCCCTCGCTTTCGCTGGTGACGCCGTCCACGGTGGCTACCGCGTCGTGGACCACCTTGCGTTCGAAGGGGCTCATGGGCTGCAGGCGGACGCGTTCGCCGCTGGACAGCACTGACTCGGCGGTGGAGCGGCCGAGTTCGCGGAGCTCCTCGCGGCGGTCGGCGCGCCAGCCGGCGATGTCGAGCATGAGGCGGCTGCGGGAGCCCGTCTCCTGCTGGACGGCGAGGCGGGTGAGTTCCTGCAGGGCCTCGAGCACGGTGCCGCGGGGGCCGACGAGCTTTTCGAGGTCCTCGCCGCCGTCGATGCTGATGATGGCGCGGCCGGCTTCGACGTCGAGGTCGATGTCGCCGTCGTAGTCGAGCAGGTCGAGCAGGCGCTCGAGGTAGTCGCCGGCGATGTCGCCTTCCTGCACGAGCAGGTCGTCGCCGCCCTGCTTCTCGTCGGCGGCGTCGGCGGGGGCACCCTCGGTGGGTGCGGCCGAGGCCGTGGTCTCTTCGTCCTGATCGGCGTCGATCGTGTCGACCGTCTCCGACATCATTCGTCTCCTCTCCGAACCGGGGGCGTCAGCGACGCTTCCGGCCCGACTTCCTGGTCGAGTCCTTGAGGAGCCCGGGAACCCCGGTTCCGTTCTCCTTCTTCGATCCGTTCTGGGCCGGCTGCTGCGCCGGCTTCGACGGGGTCGCCTTGGTGTCCGGCTCGGACGAGTTGGCCTGCGAAGCAGCCTCGGCCGCAGCGGCCTTCTTGCTCTCCACGCCACCCGAGGAAGACGGGGGCTTCGTCTGCGCGAAACCGTGCGCCGAACCCGCCTTGGTCACCTTGCCCTGCTGCTGACCGTTGCCGGACGGGTTGTTCTTCTTCTGCTGCACCGGCTTCTGCCCGACCTTCGGAGCCGTCGGCTTCTGCCCCGGCTTCGGCCCGAGCGACGCCCGCTTCTCCGCGGCCTCCGCCTTGCGCGCGGCCTCTTCCTTGTCGATGCGCGTGTACACGAGCCGCTGCTGCATCAGCGTCCAGCCGTTGTTCGCCAGCCAGTAGAAGAGCAGGCCGAGCGGGAACAGGGCACCGAACACGAGCACACCGAGCGGGAAGATGTACATCGTCAGCTTGTTCATGATCGCGGTCTGCGGGGTGGCCGACGCGGCGTTCTGCCGGGCCACCGAGTGCCGCGCGGTGAGGTGCGTGGCGATCGACGCGACGATCATCAGGGGCAGCGCCACCGGCAGCACGCTCCAGTGGAACCCGACCCCGCCGGTCTGGCCACCGGACACCACGCCGACGCCGTTGTAGACCGCCTCGCCGAGGTTGACACCGAAGAGCTTCGCGCTGACGTAGGACTCCACGTCGTGCTGGTTGAAGAAGTAGTTCTCCGTCTTCACACCGCCACCGACGGGCGGGATCGTGAACGCGCGCAGCACGTGGTTCAGACCGATGAACACCGGAACCTGGAGCAGCATCGGCAGGCAGCTGCCCAGCGGGTTGACGCCGTGCTCGCGCTGGAGCTTCTGCATCTCCTGCGCCTGGCGCTGCTTGTCGTTCGCGTACTTCTTCTGGAGCTTCTTCATCTCCGGCGCGAAGTCTTGCATCTTCTTCATCGACCGGACCTGGTTCACGAACGGCTTGAACATGATGCCGCGGATGGTGAACGTCAGGAAGATGATCGCCAGGATCCAGGAGATCGCGGTGCCTTCACCGAACGCGAACCCGAAGACCTTGTGCCAACACCACAAGATGAAGGACACGGGGTAGTAGATGAAATCGAGCACTGAGCTACTCCTCGATCGGTGTTTCAGGCATGCGGTGGCGCCAGGAGAACTTCTCCGGCACCGGGTCGCGACCGGGTGGGGTCCACGGGCCGCAGCGCAGCAACCGGCGCAGCGCGAGGTAGGAGCCGCGGCCGGCACCGTGCCGGGTCAGGGCTTCGACTGCGTACGCGCTGCAGCTCGGGTAGAAGCGGCAGGCCGGCGGCAGGAAAGGCGAGATCGCCTTGCGATAGAACTTGATGGGGAGGAGCAGTACCCACGCCACCGGCCCGGGGCGGCGCGGGGCCGTTTCCCCGGTGACGTCGGTGCCGCCGTGGGTGTGCTCGGGAGTGGCTTGCATTGCCGTTACACCGCTGATCCGTGGTCGGGGGCCGCGTCCTGCTGACGCGGTTGCCGGGGAGCACTTTCCCCGGCGGTGCGGCGGGACGAGGTGAGTCCGAGCCGGCGCAACGCCGCGTCGAGATCGGCGCCGAGCTCCGCGCTCGAAGCGGACGCCGCCGGAGGTAATGCCCGTACGACCAACGAGCTGCCCGGGGGCAGTGTTCCGAGTCGGGCCGAAACGAGATGCCGCAGTTGCCTGGTCACCCGGTGGCGCACCACCGAATTGCCGACAGCCTTGCTCACCACAAAACCCGCCCTGGCCGCATCGGGTGCGGCCGCGGACGGGTCCGTGGTCAACGCGTGGACGACGAGGCGACGCCTGCCTGCCCGGGAGCCCCGGCGGAGAACGACCCGGAAGTCTTCACTCCGCCGTAGACGTGCGGCTGCGGGCAGCACGGCGCGCCTCGACGAGCCGGATCAGGCGGACAGCGCGGCGCGGCCCTTGCGACGACGAGCCCCCAAGATGGCCCGGCCGGCACGGGTCCGCATGCGGAGGCGGAAACCGTGGGTCCGCGCGCGTCGGCGGTTGTTCGGCTGGAAGGTGCGCTTACCCTTGCTCACTGCTACTCCTGTGTCTCGGCCGTCGGGCGACGGATTTTCGGCCGTCTACCGGCATGTCGTGCGGTCGCACGGCAGTCTCTGGTGTCTCCTACCAACGTGTGGCCTCGTCACGACGAGCGACGACATACGTGGGCACGCGAAACGCACCCGTCGCTTACGGGAGACCTTACGAGGGTACGCACCCCGGTCGGGAGCCGTGTAGGCACCCCCTCCGCCACGCTCGGCGACCGGCCCTCGACCTCGCCTTCCCCCACGCCGGGGCACCGAATGGCAACACGCCGTACACCGTGAAATGCTTGCGCCCGACGACGGCTTGTGGCAGCGGGCGAGGCTTGTTAGGTTGCCTCTTCCGGGTCGCCCGGTCTCGAGGCGAGCGGCGGTATCGCCACCGGGGTGTGGAGGCGCCCACGGCGAACGCCGAGCCCGCAGGTGGCGTGGCTGCGGGCAGCCGTACATTAGTGCACAGCTGTGGACAACTATGTGGATATTCGCTGTGCCCGCGCGCAGGTCGGTCCAAGATGACGTCCAGGGGAGTGTTTCACGGGCGTGCTTGGGGTGATTCCGCCGTTCACGCCGACGAGGGGAGGGGAGCCAGACAGGTGTCCGAGCACCAGCACAATCTGGGCGTCATCTGGGAGCAGGTGGTGCGGGAGCTGTCCGACGGCACCCTCTCGCCGCAGCAACGAGCCTGGATGCGGGTGACGAGGCCCATCGGCCTGCTCGACGGCACCGCCCTGCTGGCTGCCCCCAGCGACTTCGCGAAGGAAGCGATCGAACGCGCGCTGCGGGGCGCGATCACCGACGCCCTCTCCCGCCGGCTCGGCCGCGCGGTGTCGCTCGCCGTGAAGGTCGACAGCGCCGAGGCCATCGCGCCCGCGCCGCGCTACGTGCCCTCACCCCCTCGGGTGGAAAACGGGCACCCCGACAACGGCCGCGCCGACAACGGGCACCTGGAACCCGGGCACCTCGACCCCACGCACGTCGAGAACGGCCGGCCGGACAACGGCCGGCTCGAGAACGGCCGCCTCGACAACGGTTCCGTCGCGCAGCAGCGCCCGCCGATCGACGGCGCCTCCATGGCCGCCGCGCGCGCCGCCCGGCCCGAGCCGCCGCGCCAGCGCCCGGTACCGCAGCCGGCTCCGCTCGAGGAGTCCGACGACCCGAACGAAGAAGTGGACGAGGAAGGCGAAGCTCTCGCCGCCGTCCACGAGATCTGGCCGACGTTCTCCGGCCAGCCGATCGCGGGGCAGCCCTACACCGCGCCCGCGCAGCCGCAGACGTCGAAGACGAAGCTCAACGAGAAGTACACGTTCGACACGTTCGTGATCGGCGCGTCCAACCGGTTCGCCCACGCGGCCGCGGTGGCCGTGGCCGAGGCGCCGGCCCGCGCGTACAACCCGCTGTTCATCTGGGGTGAGTCCGGGCTCGGCAAGACGCACCTGCTGCACGCCGTGGGCCACTACGCGCAACGGCTGTTCCCCGGCATGCGCGTGCGCTACGTCTCGACCGAAGAGTTCACCAACGACTTCATCAACTCGCTGCGAGACGACCGCAAGGTCGCCTTCCAGCGGCGTTACCGCGACATCGACATCCTGCTCGTCGACGACATCCAGTTCCTGGAAGGCAAAGAAGGTACGCAGGAAGAGTTCTTCCACACCTTCAACACCCTCCACAACGCGAACAAGCAGATCGTCGTCAGCTCCGACCGCCCGCCCAAGCGCCTCGAAACGCTGGAGGACCGGCTGCGGACGCGGTTCGAGTGGGGCCTGATCACCGACATCCAGCCGCCCGAGCTCGAAACCCGCATCGCCATCCTGCGCAAGAAGGCCGCGCAGGACCGGCTGGCGGTGCCGGGTGAGGTGCTGGAGTTCATCGCCTCCCGCGTGGAGGCGAACATCCGCGAGCTCGAGGGTGCGCTGATCCGCGTGACCGCGTTCGCGTCGCTCAACCAGCAGGCCGTGGACGTCGGGCTCGCCGAGATCGTGCTGCGCGACCTGATCCCCGACTCGCACGCGCCGGAGATCACCGCGCCGACGATCATGGGCGTCACCGCGGAGTTCTTCGACGTCACGCTCGACGACCTCTGCGGGCCGGGCAAGACGAAGGCGCTCGCCACGGCACGCCAGATCGCGATGTACCTGTGCCGCGAGCTCACCGACATGTCGCTGCCGAAGATCGGGCAGACGTTCGGCGGCCGCGACCACACGACCGTGATGCACGCGGACAAGAAGATCCGCAAGGAGATGGCCGAGCGCCGGCGCATCTACGACCAGGTGCAGGAGCTCACGTCGCGGATCAAGCAGCGGGCTCGGCAGTAGCTTCGGAGCTTCACCAGGAGGGCGTCGCCTACGGGCGGCGCCCTCCTTTTATATAGGCGGCCGCGACAGGCCCCCGGTGACGCTCGCAGTCCGACGCTCGCAGTCCGACGCTCGCAGTCCGACGCTGAGGCTCGGCACCGAGGCCGCCATCCGCCCACAGCGACATCCACACCGCACCCCACGCGCTCGCCCCATCACCCACCGCGAGCCCGATTTCTCTTACCACACAATGCCTTCCACAACGCCACGGGTCCAACGTGGACGAAGCATCCGTACACAGGCGAAGCAGCGGAGCAAGCGGCGTGTGCCGTCGCCCACGTACGTACGCGTACGCAGCCATCCCCAAACTCATTGATACACAAGCAGTTTTCCCCACCCTGTGCGCAGTTTGTGCACAACTCCAGCGGATCCGTCAGCTGCACCGACGCCGAAACGGTCCACATCCCGCCCACACGGAATCCACAGACTTTCCACAGGGCTGTCCACGGGGATTCCACAGGTTGCCCACACGTGATCCACATCGGGAGCCCGTCACTCTCCAGGGCGATTCGGACCCGTTTCCGCACCCACAGAACCTGGGTACAACTCCCCTCACACCTGGGGACAACCATGGGGACAACCGGCCCGAGATGTGGATGGATCGCGGCCGGCCCGAAACCATCCACGGACCGCCCGAACCATCCACCGATCCACCACCAGGACTCTCCACACGCCGACGCACCCGCCGACCTGCGCGAACGAGCTCTGTCCACACAACCCACAGCCCCTATTACTGCTACTGCTCTTAGATCTTTTGAAAGAAAGAACAAAACAAAAACAGGCGATGGACGAAGTTGGGGACAAGCCGTCGAGCCTGTCTCCTTGTCGACAAAGTCAAGGGGAGGCCGAGGTGACGGGACCCCCGGCGACGGCCTAACGTGGATGCCTGCACCTGGTCCGTTCCTGTGCGCCGATCCCGGCACGCCGAAACGGGCCGGCCCGGTGGGGACTCGGTCGCGGCGTACTCGGCGCAGTACTCGTGGACCGCCAGCCACCGACCCTTCACGAGCCGAGGGGCTCGGCTGTCGAAAGGATGCGCGCATGAAGATCCGCGTCGAGCGCGACGGGCTTGCCGACGCCGTCGCCTGGGTGGCCAGGAGCCTCCCGTCCCGGCCTCCGGTGCCGGTGCTGGGCGGTGTGCTGCTCGACGCGGGTGCGGACGGCGAGTCCGACGCCCTCACTGTGTCCGGCTTCGACTACGAGGTCTCCGCCACGGTGGGCGTCCCCGCGACGATCGCCGACGGCGGCCGCCTCCTCGTCTCCGGCCGTCTCCTCGCCGACATCACGAAGGCGCTGCCCGCGCAGCCGGTGGAGATCTCCGTCGATGGCGCCCGCGCCACCATCACGTGCGGCAGCGCGCGCTTCTCCCTGCCGACCATGCCCGTCGAGGACTACCCGCAGCTGCCGTCGCAGCCCGCCTTCGCGGGTGAGCTCACCGGCGACACGTTCGGCCAGGCCGTGACCCAGGTCGTCACGGCCGCCGGCAAGGACGACACGCTCCCGATGCTCACCGGCATGCGCCTGGAGATCTCGGGCGAGACCCTCACGCTCGTCGCCACCGACCGCTTCCGCCTCGCCATGCGCGAGTTCACCTGGAAGCCGGCCGAAGGCCTGCCCGACGCCGCGGTGCTCGTCCCCGCGCGCACGCTCGCCGAGGCCGCGAAGACGCTCGGCGGCGCCGGCAGCACCGTGCGCCTCGCGCTCGCCAGCGGCGAAGGCCTCCTCGGCCTCTCGGGCAACGGCCGCTACACCACCACCCGCCTCCTCGACGCGGAGTTCCCGCCCTACCGCCAGCTGCTGCCGGCGACGCACACGTCGCGTGCCGTGATCGAGGTGTCGGCGCTCGCCGAGTCGATCAAGCGCGTGTCGCTGGTCGCCGAACGCGGCACGCAGGTGCGGCTGGAGTTCGCCGACGGGTCGCTGCGGCTTTCCGCCGGCGGCGACGACGAGGGCAGCGCCGAAGAAGAGCTGCAGGTCGACTACGAAGGCGAACCGGTCACCATCGCCTTCAACCCCGGCTACCTCGTCGACGGGCTCGGCGCGCTGCACAGCGACCGCGCGGAGCTCACCTTCACCACCCCCAACCGGCCGGCGCTCATCAAGCCCGCCGACGCCGAGGGCAACGTCGTCCCCGGTTACCTCTACCTGCTGATGCCGGTCCGGCTCCCGGGCTGACCGGCGCGTCACAACCGCGGATTTTTGTTCCTACCTAAGGGGATCTCATGGTTCAGCTCGGTCTCGTGGGCCTGGGCAAGATGGGCTTCAACATGCGCGAGCGGCTGCGTGCCGCCGGGCACGAGGTCGTGGGCTACGACCGCAACCCGGCCGTCAGCGACTCCGAGTCGCTCGCCGACCTGGTGTCCAAACTGGAGGGTCCGCGCATCGTCTGGATCATGGTCCCCGCCGGAGACCCGACGCGGGCGACCGTGGTTGAGCTCAGCCAGTCGCTGTCCGAGGGCGACCTCGTGATCGACGGCGGCAACTCGAAGTTCACCGACGACAAGCTGAACGCGGACCTGCTGGCGGCCAAGGGCATCGGCTACCTCGACTGCGGTGTGTCCGGTGGTGTGTGGGGCAAGGACAACGGTTACGGCCTCATGGTCGGCGGCGCCGAGTCCGACGTCGCCCGCGCGATGCCGATCTTCGACACGCTGCGTCCGGAAGGCCCGCGTGAAGAAGGCTTCTCGCACGCCGGCTCGGTGGGCGCCGGCCACTACGCGAAGATGATCCACAACGGCATCGAGTACGGCATCATGCAGGCTTACGCCGAGGGCTTCGAACTGCTCGAGGCCGCGCACGTGGTCAAGGACGTGCCCGCCGTGATCAAGGGCTGGCAGCGTGGCACCGTCGTGCGGTCCTGGCTGCTCGACCTGCTGGTGCGCGCGCTGGAGGAGGACCCGGAGCTCGACGACCTCGAGGGTTACGTCGAAGACTCGGGCGAGGGTCGCTGGACGCTGGAGGAAGCCGTGAACAACGCGGTGCCAGCGCCGGTGCTGTCGGCCGCGCTGTTCGCCCGGTTCTCTTCGCGGCAGAAGGACTCCGCCGCGATGCGCGCCGTCGCCGCGCTGCGCAACCAGTTCGGTGGCCACGCTGTGAAGAAGGCCGGGAGCTAGCCTCCCCACCCCGTGTATCTGCGACATCTCCAGGTCACCGACTTCCGGTCCTGGCCGCAAGCCGACCTCGCCCTCGAACCGGGGCCGGTCGTACTTGTCGGTCAGAACGGCCGGGGGAAGACGAACCTGCTCGAGGCGATCGGCTACGTCGCGACCCTGGGTTCCCACCGGGTCGCGACGGACGCCCCGCTGATCCGGCACGGGTGCGAGCGCGCGCTCGTGCGCGTTGCCGTGGTCAACGACGACCGCGAGCTCACCGTCGAGCTCGAGATCACGGCCGGCCGGGCCAACCGCGCCCGCGTGAACCGGGGCGCGGTCGGCAAGCCGCGCGACGTGCTCGGGATCCTGCGCACGGTGCTGTTCTCCCCGGAGGACCTGGCGCTCGTGCGCGGGGACCCGAGCGAGCGCCGCCGGTTCATGGACGAGCTGCTCGTGCTTCGCGCGCCCAGGTACGCGGGCGTGCGCGCGGACTACGAGAAGGTGCTGAAGCAGCGCAACGCCCTGCTCAAGACCGCGGGCAAACGCCGCACCGGCAAGGAGGACCCGTACGCGCTCTCGACGCTCGACGTCTGGGACGACCACCTGTCGGTGGCCGGCGCCCAGCTGCTGGCGGCGCGGCTGAACCTCATCGCCGACCTCGGGCCGTACGCGGCGGAGGCGTACATGGGGGTCGCGCCGGACTCGCGGCCGGCGTCGATCGCGTACAAGTCGTCGCTCGGCGAAGCGCTGCCACCGGGCTACGGCGTGGCCGGCGGCGAGCGGGCGGACGCGGAAGTGCTGCGTGAGCTGCTGCTCAAGGCGCTGGCCGACGTCCGCCGCAACGAGCTGGAGCGCGGCATCAGCCTCGTCGGCCCGCACCGCGACGAGCTGGAGCTGATCCTGGGCGAGGCGCCGGCGAAGGGGTACGCGAGCCACGGCGAGTCGTGGTCGTTCGCGCTGGCCCTTCGGCTCGGCAGTTACGAGCTCCTGCGTGGCGAAGCGGGCGAACCGGTGCTGCTGCTGGATGATGTGTTCGCCGAGCTCGACCGCAAACGGCGGGCGCGGCTCGCGGAGGTCGCCGCGGGTGCCGAGCAGGTGCTCATCACGGCGGCGGTGGACGAGGACGTGCCGTCGGAGCTGGCCGGAAGCCGGTTCGTGGTGGCTGATGGCGAGGTCAACCGTGCCTGAGTTCTCGGCCCCAAGATCAAGTCGGCCACGGCGGGTGACCGCGGTCACAGAAGTTACCCACCGATCTGGGGACAAACCTGTGGACAGTGTGGATAAACCCGTGAACGGGTTATCGCCGCGCGTGACGAAACGGCCTGATGAGGGCCTTGACATCGCCCAAGCGGGGAATCACCCACGTGGGCAAGCCGGTTCCGGTACCGAGCGTGACGCGTCCGCTGGGCCGAACGGGAAGCCCTCCGGGCGGGACCTGGCGCACGCCGCGTTGGAGGCCGCCAAGGCCAAGGCGAAGGAACGCGGTGCGCCGCCGAACCTGCGCCGCGGCCGGATCACGGGCGGCGGGGGTCAGAACCCGCGCCGTCGTCGCTGGTCAGGGCCCGGAGCCGACGCACGCGACCCGCAGCCGCTCGGCCGGCTCGTCTCGCGGCTGGTCTCCGACAGCGGCTGGCAGGACACGATGACCAACGCGCGCGTGTTCGGGCAGTGGGCCCGGCTGGTGGGCGAGGACGTCGCCGAACACGCCCAGCCGGTGGCGCTCAAGGACGGCGAGCTGACCGTCCGCGCGAGCTCCACGGCGTGGGCCACGCAGCTGCGGCTGCTGCAGGGCAAGCTCATCGCGAAGATCGCCGCGGGGGTCGGCAACGGCGTCGTGAAGCGCATGCGGATCCAGGGTCCGACGGCACCGAGCTGGCGGAAAGGACCGCGGGTCGTGCCGGGCCGCGGGCCGCGTGACACGTACGGCTGACTCCGGTTGCGCGGCGGCGGGTGAGTTCCCCGAGAACCGCTTGACAACCCGCGAGCTACGAGATGACTCGCCTTCGAGCGATTTCGCGGCTCTGTGACGCAGTGAGGGGTGTCCTTGCCGCATGTCAGCGCGCGCGGGCAAGTACACTGGAGGAGTAGCGAGCGTCTGCTCGGGCGAGACGAGGAGAAACAACGCCGGTGACCGAGAACAAGAGCGAGTACAACGCGTCGTCCATCACCGTGCTCGAAGGCCTCGAAGCGGTCCGCAAGCGCCCCGGTATGTACATCGGTTCCACCGGTGAGCGCGGTCTCCACCACCTGGTTCAGGAGGTGGTGGACAACTCCGTGGACGAGGCGATGGCCGGCTACGCGACCAAGGTCGAGGTTACTCTCCTCGCCGACGGTGGTGTCCGGGTCGTCGACGACGGCCGCGGCATTCCGGTGGACATGCACCCCAAGGAGCAGAAGCCGACCCTCGAGGTCGTGCTCACCATCCTGCACGCGGGCGGCAAGTTCGACAGCGACTCCTACGCGGTGTCCGGCGGCCTGCACGGCGTCGGCGTCTCGGTGGTGAACGCGCTGTCGACGAAGCTGCTCGCGGAGATCAAGGTCGGCGGCCGCAGCTGGCGCCAGGAGTACACCAACCAGATCCCCGGACCGCTGGAGGACCTCGGCCCGGCCGACGGCACCGGCACCACGATCACCTTCTGGGCCGACTCGAACATCTTCGAGACCACCACGTACAACTTCGAGACGATCTCGCGTCGGCTGCAGGAGATGGCGTTCCTCAACAAGGGCCTCACCCTGTCGCTGCGCGACGAGCGCGTGGCCGACGAGGAGACCGAGGAAGACGCGGAGGGCAAGCAGGCCCGCGTCAAGGAGAAGGTCTACTGCTACCCCGGCGGGCTCGAGGACTTCGTCAAGCACATCAACGGCAGCAAGGACCCGATCCACGAGAGCGTGATCTCGTTCGACGCGAAGGGCCCCGGCCTCGAGGTCGAGGTCGCGATGCAGTGGAACAACGGGTTCACGCCGTCGGTGTACACGTTCGCCAACACGATCAACACCCACGAGGGCGGCACCCACGAAGAGGGCTTCCGCGCGGCGCTCACGCGCGTGGTCAACGCGTACGCGCGCGACAAGAAGCTGCTCAAGGAGAAGGACGCCAACCTCACGGGTGACGACGTGCGCGAGGGTCTCGCCGCGATCGTGTCCATCAAGCTCTCCGAGCCGCAGTTCGAGGGCCAGACGAAGACGAAGCTGGGCAACAGCGAGGCCAAGACGTTCGTGCAGCAGCAGTCGAACGAGTGGCTGGCCGACTGGTTCGAGCGCAACCCCACCGAGGCGAAGACGATCATCAACAAGTCGATCTCCTCGGCGCAGGCGCGCATGGCCGCCCGCAAGGCGCGGGACCTGGTGCGCCGCAAGGGCGCGCTGGAGATCGGCGGCCTGCCGGGCAAGCTCAAGGACTGCCGTTCCAACGACCCCGGCGAGTGCGAGCTCTACATCGTGGAGGGCGACTCGGCCGGCGGCTCGGCCAAGGAAGGCCGCGACTCGATGTACCAAGCGATCTTGCCCATCCGGGGCAAGATCATCAATGTGGAGAAGGCGCGCATCGACCGCGTCCTCAAGAACACCGAGGTCCAGTCGCTGATCACGGCGCTGGGCACCGGCATCCACGACGACTTCGACCTCTCGAAGCTGCGCTACCACAAGATCGTGCTGATGGCCGACGCCGACGTCGACGGCCAGCACATCACCACGCTGTTGCTCACTCTGCTGTTCCGCTTCATGAGCCCGCTGATCGAACACGGCCACGTGTTCCTTTCGCGGCCGCCGCTGTACAAGATCAAGTGGCCGCGCCAGGACCCGGAATACGCGTACTCCGACAAGGAGCGCGACGCCGTGATCCAGGCGGGTGTCGAGGCCGGCCGCCGGCTGCCGAAGGACGACGCGATCCAGCGCTACAAGGGTCTCGGCGAGATGAACGCCGAGGAGCTGTGGGAGACCACGATGGACCCGGCCAACCGCCTGCTGGGCCAGGTCACCCTCGACGACGCCGCGCAGGCCGACGACCTGTTCTCCGTCCTCATGGGCGAGGACGTGGAGGCCCGGCGCTCGTTCATCACGCGCAACGCCAAGGACGTGCGCTTCCTGGACGTGTAGCCGTCCGCTGCCCCCTGACTGCCCAGACCTTTCCCCGAGAAGGAACCCATGACGGAAACCTTGCCGCCGGAGCACGACCGCATCGAGCCGGTCGACATCCAGCAGGAGATGCAGCGTTCCTACATCGACTACGCCATGAGCGTGATCGTGGCGCGGGCGCTGCCGGATGTGCGCGACGGTCTCAAGCCGGTGCACCGGCGCGTGCTCTACTCGATGTTCGACTCCGGTTTCCGGCCGGACCGCGGGTACAACAAGTGCTCCCGCGTCGTCGGCGACGTCATGGGCAACTACCACCCGCACGGTGACTCGGCGATCTACGACGCCCTCGTGCGCCTGGCCCAGCCGTGGTCGATGCGCTACCCGCTCATCGACGGGCAGGGCAACTTCGGTTCGCCGGGCAACGACCCCGCCGCCGCCATGCGGTACACGGAGTCGCGCCTCGCGCCGCTGGCGATGCAGATGCTGGCGGACATCGAAGAGGACACCGTCGACTTCCGCGACAACTACGACGGCCGCACGCAAGAGCCCAACGTGCTGCCGGCGCGGTTCCCGAACCTGCTGGTCAACGGCAGTTCCGGCATCGCGGTCGGCATGGCGACCAACATCCCGCCGCACAACCTGCGCGAGGTCGCTGACGGCGTCGTGTGGGCGCTGGAGAACTACGAGGCGTCCGACGACGAGCTGCTTGCGGCGCTGCTCACGCGCATCAAGGGTCCGGACTTCCCGACCAAGGCGATGATCCTCGGCACGTCCGGGATCGAGGACGCGTACCGCACCGGCCGCGGGTCCGTGCGCATGCGTGCGGTCGTCGAGGTGGAGGAGGACGCGAAGGGGCGCACCACGCTCGTCGTGTCCGAGCTGCCGTACCAGGTGAACCCGGACAACCTCGTCGAGAACATCGCGCACCTCGTGCGCGACGGCAAGCTCACGGGCATCGCCGACATCGCCGACGAGTCCAACAGCCGTTCCGGCATGCGGATCGTGATCACGCTCAAGCGCGACGCCGTGGCGAAGGTGGTGCTGAACAACCTGTTCAAGCACACCCAGCTGCAGCAGAACTTCGGCGTGAACATGCTGGCGATCGTCGACGACGTGCCGCGCACGCTGCGGCTCGACCAGATGATCCGGCACTACGTGAAGCACCAGGTCGAGGTCATCGTCCGGCGGACCAAGTTCCGCCTGCAGAAGGCCGAGGAGCGCGCGCACATCTTGCGCGGTCTGGTCAAGGCCCTGGACATGCTGGACGAGGTCATCGCCCTGATCCGGCGCTCGCCGTCGGCCGACGAGGCGCGGCCGGGCCTGATGGAGCTCCTCGACATCGACGAGATCCAGGCCACGGCGATCCTCGACATGCAGCTGCGCCGGCTGGCCGCCCTCGAGCGTCAGCGCATCATCGACACCCTGGCCGAGATCGAGCTGGAGATCGCGGACCTCAAGGACATCCTCGAGAAGCCGGAGCGCCAGCGCGCGATCATCCGCGACGAGCTCATGGAGATCGTCGACAAGTACGGCGACGACCGGCGCACGAAGATCATCCCGTTCGACGGCGAGGTGTCGGTCGAGGACCTGATCGCGGTCGAGGACGTGGTGGTCACCATCACGCGCACCGGCTACGCGAAGCGCACGAAGACCGACCTGTACCGCTCGCAGAAGCGCGGTGGCAAGGGCGTGCAGGGCGCCACGCTGAAGCAGGACGACATCGTGCAGCACTTCTTCGTGTGCTCCACGCACGACTGGATCCTGTTCTTCACGAACAAGGGCCGCGTCTACCGCACGAAGGCGTACGACCTGCCCGAGGCCAACCGCAACGCGCGCGGCCAGCACGTGGCCAACCTGATGGCGTTCCAGCCGGACGAGCAGATCGCCCAGGTCATCGAGATCCCGAACTACGAGGTGGCGCCGTACCTGGTGCTGGCCACGCAGAAGGGGCTCGTGAAGAAGACCAAGCTCACCGACTTCGACTCCAACCGCGCGGGCGGCCTCATCGCCGTCAACCTGCGGGAAGGCGACGAGCTGGTGGGCGCCGTGCTGGCGGCGGCGGAGGACGACCTGCTGCTCGTGTCGGCCGGCGGCCAGTCGATCCGCTTCCACGCGACCGACGAGGCGCTGCGTCCGATGGGCCGCGCGACGTCCGGCGTGCTCGGCATGCGGTTCAACGACGGCGACGAGCTGCTCGGCATCAGCGTGGTCAAGCCCGACAAGTTCCTGCTGGTCGCGACCGACGGCGCGTACGCCAAGCGCACGCCGATCGAGGACTACCCGGTGCAGGGCCGCGGCGGCAAGGGTGTGCTGACCATCCAGCACGACACCAAACGTGGGAGGCTGGTGGGTGCACTCATCGTCGACGAGGACGACGAGCTGTTCGCCATCACCTCGAGCGGTGGGGTCATCCGCACGCCGGCGCGCGACGTGCGCAAGGCCGGTCGCCAGACCAAGGGCGTGCGGCTGATGAATCTGGCGGAAGGTACGACTCTTCTCGCGGTCGCACGCAACGCGGACGAGGGGTCGGACGTCGCCAATGGTGGCGAGGACTCCGCGGATGCTTCCGAGGTTTCGGAAGGTTCGGAGGCTTCTGAAGCTTCGGTGGACGAGGCTGTGGAGACCCCCGCCGCCGACGGCGAGGCGACCAGCGCGCCCGAGGAGAGCACGGAAGAAGACGGCACGGCGCCGGAGCAGTGAGCGGCGCCCCACGCACGGGTAAGGACTGACTCTTCGTGACACCATCCGAGAAGGCAGACGGCACGTCGTCGAGCCCACCCTGGCAGCGCACCGCCAAGGACGGCGGCGGCGATTCGGAGGCCACGGTCTCGACCGGAATCGCCACCGACGATGTGGTCTACTCGGATCATGAGCAGGACGGACCGCGCGTGAGCGAGAGCGACTACCCCGCGGTGAGCGGCACGGCCGCGCCCCGGCTCTTCGGAGCCGAGGGCGCGCCGCCCGCCCCGGCCGCCGACGTCCCTTCGGCCGGCCGCACCCGCCCCACCCCGAGCGCCCTGCGCCGCCCGGGCCGCGGCCCGCGTCGCGCGTCGCTGCAGATCAAGCGCTTCGACCCCTGGTCGGTGCTGAAGCTGTCGCTCGTCCTGGGCGTCGCGATGTTCTTCGTGTGGCTGGTCGCCGTCGGCGTGCTCTACACGGTCCTCGACGGCATGGGCGTCTGGGACAAACTGAACGGCACCTACTCCTCCCTGGTCGGCGGCGAGGGCGCCAACGCCTCCACCGAACCCCTCATCAGCGCCGGCCGCGTTTTCGGCATCGCCGCCATCCTGGGCGCGATCAACATCGTGCTGGTCTCCGCCCTGGCCACGGTGAGCGCCTTCATCTACAACGTCTCCGCCGACCTCGCGGGCGGCCTCGAAGTCACCCTGTCGGAAAGGGAGTAACCCGGTTGCAGGGCCCCTCCGGGGGTCCTGTAAAGTTCTCCTCGTTCGACGGGCCCATAGCTCAGGCGGTTAGAGCGCTTCGCTGATAACGAAGAGGTCCCAGGTTCAAGTCCTGGTGGGCCCACAAACACGAAAAACCCCCGCTACCGGCAGGTTCGCGGGGGTTTTGTCGTTAGTGGACTATTCGATTTTCGGTCCGATCTCAGGCGTAGGCAGCGAAAAGGCAGCATCGCCCGGCTACACCGCTGCGAGCGCCCCGCCATCGTCGTCGGGGTCGTCGTCTCCGAGGGCTCCCAGGATGGCTTCGTGGTCCTCGGTTTTGCGGACGTAGAACTTGAGCGTGGTGGTGACGTTCTCGTGCCCCATGACGCGCTGGACCTTGTTCACCGGCACACCGTCGTCGGCGAGCCAGGTCCCGTAGCTGTGGCGCAAGTCGTGGAATGAGGCTCCGCCGTGGTGGTAGCGCGCAATCTCCGCCACTGCGTCCCGCTCGCGCTCCCACAGCGCCGCGTGAGCCATGCCGTCACGGCCCGTCCATGTGGCCTTGAACCGGTCCCCAGCGTGCTCGAGGTTTCCGAGCAGGCCGGCGCGCACCAGGGTCGGGCGCCACACCCGAGCGCGGAACAACGTGCGGCGGAGCGCACCACCGGCCTCGTTGGTGAACAGCATCCGGGCCGGACCCTCCACCGGGTAGCGCTCCAGGTGGGCCCTCAGCTCGCTCACCACCCATGCCGGCAGGGGCACGGTACGACGCCCGGCGCGGGACTTCGGGTACGGCTTGAACGAGGTCGACCCGGCAACCTCGATCACAGTCCGGATCACCCGCACGTTGCCCGCGTCGAGGTCAACGGCGTCCATACACAGTGCGATGACCTCACCCCAGCGCAGGCCGGAGAACGCGGCCGTGGCCACCAGTGCCCGGTACCGGTCCGGCGTGGCGGGCAGGATCAGGTCCCGCACCTGACGACGGGTGACGATCTTGTCGTCAGTGTCGTGCACGCGTCGGCCGGGCACCTTCACGTCCTCGGCCGGGTTGTGTCCGATCAGCCGGTTGCGGACGGCGGAGCGCAGGACACCAGAGGTCAGCCGCTTGCACTCGGCAACGGTCGACCGGGCGAGCTTGCCGGTCAGCTCGGTGACCCACGCCTGGACCGACAGGTGATCGATCTTGGCGAGCTGCCAACTGCCCCACTGCGGCAGGACGTGCGTGCGCATGATTGAGGTGTCCCGCGCAACTGTGGTGGCCTCGTTGTTCCAGGAGGCCATCCAGGCGTGGGCATGGTCCTCGAACAGCGTCCGGCCGGCATGGGGTGAGACGTACATGCCACCGGACTTGGACGTCTCGACCTGGGCGAGGAACGCGCTCGCCTCCCGCTTGGTGGCGAACGTCTTCGAGCGCTGTTTGCCGGATGGCTCGCGCCAGAACGCCTTCCACTTGCCCGCGTCGGTGCGGTTGACGAAGCCCATCAGGCGCCCACCGCCGACAGCGAGTCGAGCCATTCGGCGAACCGCTTGCGGGAGATCACCCAGCGGCGGCCGACCCTGAACGCGGGGATGGTGCCGTCCTTGACGTACTGGTAGGTGACGCCCCGGGACAGGTTGAGCAGGTAGGCGACCTCCAGGACGGTGTATGTGGCTTTGTGCGGGTCGATCATCGGGGCGTCCCCGGCGAACAGCGCGTCGCCGTGCTGCTCCGTGTGGAGCTGCTCCGGGGAGGCGTCGGTGGTGGCGTAGCGCGGCAGTTGGATCAAGTGCCCGTTCATGGTTTTGCCTTTCGTATCAACAGTTTCCGGTGACGCGGGGTGCGTCAGCCGGGGGAGTCGTCCTGGCCGTCCAGGCGACGTCTGGCGAGGTGGATTTCGGCGAACACGGCCGCGAGGCGGCGTTCAGCCTCGGTCCGGTAGCCGATGCCGGTCATGACCCAGTCACCGACCGCATGGAGGGTCTCGCCGTCGGCGATGCCTAGGTCCTGGCGTTCCTGGTCGAGGCGGTACTCGGTCCGGGTGCGGCGGATCTCGCCGAAGGTGGTGGAGTAGCGGCGGGACTTGGTCAGGAAGTGGCCACGGAACCCGAGCATGTGCGCCCAGCGACGGAGGTTCAGCTCCTCGAACTCGGGCAGCCCGCCCAGCGCCCAGGCGGTGCGCATGAGCTGCTTGTGGTGCTCGCGGACCGGCAGGTCTTCGATGTGCTCGGCCGAGCGGATGCGGAAGTCCGCGCCCTCGGTGAGCCGGGTGCCCTTGGTGGCGTACTTGGCGATGTAGCCCGCGACGCCCTGGTCACGCCAGGCCCTGCCGTCCTGACCAGTGGAGGCGATGGTCTCGACGTCGACTTGAGCGCCCCAGGTCAGGTCCCGGACCCCGATCGCGGGCGAGTCGGGGGAGTGCACCACGACGGAGGCGGCGGCGTCGCGGATGATCGCGCTCAGCAGCTCGTCGGTGACGTCGGCCGGCGGGGTCGGTCCTGTCGGGCCTTCGGGGCCGTCGATGCGGACGACGGCGTGGAAGTGGATGAGGCCGCGTCGCTGGTACTCGGCGACCTTGGCGTAGGACAGGCGCAGGGTGTTCCGCAGCTCAGCGGCACGCACGCCCAGGGCGCGGGCGAGCTTGCGGTTCACGGCGATGGTGAAGCGGCGCCACAGCTCCCCGGCGTGGGACTGCCACAGCACCGCGCTGGTGTAGTCGTAGGTGGCGGGGTCGAGCGGGGTGCCGACTGCGTCGTCGTACTCGGAGTGGCGGGCTCCGCAGGCGCAGCGGCGGTACGCGCCGTGGCGGAACGGTCGGGAATGGACCTTGCCGAACGAGGGGGCGGTGAGGGTGGCGAACACCCGCAGGTGGGAGTCCACAGTGTCCGGGACGCCCTTGCCACCGGAGATGCCCGCGCGGATGAGGTGGAACGTGTCGTGCGCGTAGTGGGCTGAGCAGGACTCGCACACCGAGGCGCGGCGGTTCTTGCACGGCACGAACACGCTGCCGGAGAACTCCCCGACCACGTTTCCGGCACCGTCCATCAAGGACGATCCACCGGTCATCCGGACCGGCTTCACGCAGCCACGGGCGGCCTTGACCTTCCCGGCCCAGGTGTCGAAGTCCCCACGCGCGAGCACGTGCGCCAGCGCGGGATCAAGGTTGCCCGACTCGGTGAACGCGCTCACCAGCTCGCGGAAGCCCAGCTCAGCGGCACCCATCAGCGGATCACCCCGGTGACGTCCTCGGGGACCTCGCGCGGGGCCATCAGCGCGGGCGGGATCACGCCGGCATGGCTGCCCGGGATGGGGTAGGCGGTGTCCTCGCCGGTGAAGTCGAATGCGTCGTCATCGGCGACGAGGACGTCCCACTCGCCCGGCTCCAGCGCGAGCCTGCCTGTCACGACGTCAGCCGCGAATCCCGGCAGCTCAGCAAACCGCGAGCGAGCGAAGGACAGCCCGGTCAGCGGGTTGGTGTCGGCGAAGGTGAACGTCATCGGCTCAGGCACGGCCCATCACCGCCGTGAGCAGGTCGCACTTGAGCAGCGACGCCCGGTCCATCCGGCGGCGCGAGCCCCACACCCGACGCACCTGCTTACGCCACTGGGTGTCCGCGAGGTGGCCGCGAGCGCTTGCCGAGCACACCCCGCTCCACTCCTGCGCGATCTCCCGCACCTGCGCCACACCCAGCCGGGCCAGGCCCTCTAGGAGGAGCCCGATCAGCACCTCAGCCGACATGCCGAACTCCAGCTCGGCACCCGAGGCGTGAAGCGCCACCTGCACCTCCGTCGCGTCGAACAGGTGCACGCCATCCGGCAGCGACACCGCGACCGCCGCACCCCACCCGACCTCGCGGAACCAGCCGCCACCCACCGGGACCTCACGCGCGGGCGGCTGGTGAGCACCGAACACGAACGCCCCCTCGTTCACCCAAGCCGGAGACAAGCTCACAGCCCCGAACAGCAGCGAGTTGCAGATCAGCACCGGGCTGGCCTCAGGCCCACCGGAACGCTGAGGCGGGATGGTCTCCCCCTGCGGACGGGGTGCGGTTGCGACGGTCATCGGTCCTCCCGTGTCAGTTCGTACTATTACGTTCTACTACAGCCAAGGTAGCACGTACTAGTACGGCGTCGTTTACGCCGATCAGGTGATCTAGTACGAGGTAGTGCGGACTAGGTACAGTTGAGGGATGGAGCTTTCAAGGGCGGACGGGCACCCCTACCAGGCGTTAGCTGCGGATATCGTCGGCAAGATCGAAAGCGGCGAGCTGCAAGAGGGTGACCAGATCGAGTCCGTCCGCACCCTGTCGAAGGCGTACGGAGTGACCAACGCGACCGCGCAGAAGGCGGTCAAGCAGCTCACGCAGGACGGATACGCGAAGACGGTTCCGGGGCTCGGCATCTTCGTCACTGGCCGTTCTGAGCGCGCGCCGGCCGACGAGGCGTCGAACCCGATCGACGAGATTCATCAGCAGTTGGATGCACTCCAGGCGACCGTGTCCGGGCTTGCCCAGCGCCTCGAACGCCTGGAGAGCGTGTCACCGGAGAAGAGCTGAGCGCGTCAACGGGCAAGCGGTCGACACGCTGCGCAACTACCTCGACTTGTGCCCGGATCTCGGCGACACGCTGGGCGATCGTTGCGAGTTGGCTAGGTGTGACGTCCATGTCGTTAACGATCGTCGAATATCACCGAGGGCCACAGTGTTAGTCCTAGTGATGATCTGGTGACACGGTGACAAGGCCGCATCACCTGCGTGACACCCCCGTTGCTGACGAGCAGATGCCACACTGGGGAGAGGCAGAGCGAAGGAGGGAAGCGGATGAGCGCTGAGTTCCCCGCGTGGGCTCAACGAATCCGTGCTCTACGTGAAGCGCGTGGCCTGTCGCAGGCTCAAGCAGCCGAGGAGATGCGAAACCACGCCGACAGGCAGCTCCCGGCGGCTGACCACCTGCTTCGTCGGTGGAAGGCGTGGGAGCTGGGGGAGAACAAGCCCGGCCGCGACTACGCACCTCTCGTTGCAGCAACGCTCCGGACTGTCACTGCCGCACTCTTTCCACCAGTGCAGCAGACCGATTCCGGCTTGACTGTCCTCAGTGCCACCGGCATGGACACCCTCGAAATCGTCAGTCGATTGCAGGTGTCCGACGTGAACGACGCAACCCTTGAGGGCATTCGGATAACGGTCGACAAGCTCTGTTCCGAGTACGCGTATGCGCCGCCGTACGAGCTGATCACGGAAGGCCGGCAGTGGCTCCGGCGGATGGTCGAAATGCAGGAGCAGCGCCTGAGCTTCCGCCAGCGCCGCGACACACTCGAACTCGCTGGCTGGCTTGCCTTGCTGGTCGGATGCCTGGAGTACGACCTGGGCGACCGTAGGGCGGCGGAGGCGACACGCAAGATTGCCCTGAGCTTGGGCGAGGACGTCGGCAGCGCGGGAATTCTCGGCTGGGCGCACGAAATGCGTGCCTGGTTTGCGCTCACGACGGGCGACTATCGAGGGGTTCTCGCAGCCGCCGAAGCTGGACAAGCCGCGTCGGGGAATCACAGCGTTTCGGTACAGCTCATCGCGCAGGAAGCAAAAGCCTGGGCACGAATGGGGCAATTCAAGGAGATGGAGCAGGCGCTCGACAGAGGGCG
The DNA here is from genome assembly GCF_040704195.1 of Amycolatopsis sp. NPDC047767. Classification (NCBI taxonomy): domain Bacteria; kingdom Bacillati; phylum Actinomycetota; class Actinomycetes; order Pseudonocardiales; family Pseudonocardiaceae; genus Amycolatopsis; species Amycolatopsis sp. NPDC047767. The sequence continues at coordinate 4,481 of NZ_JBEYSJ010000058.1, read as the reverse complement.
GTTGGCCCTAGAGCGAATGCCGTACCCCGAAAATACAGCGAACCATTTCGTTGTCGACCCAGCGAAATACGACTTCTACGCGATGGACTGCTACCGGCACGTCGGGAACGATCGCCTGGCGCGCACGCTTGCCGACGAGATCATCCGATCCAGCACCGACTGGAACGGCAACGAGCGGATGCCGATGCGCGTTGCGGAGGCGCGGATCACGCTGGGCGTCGCGGCTGCCAGGGAAGGTGACGTCGAGGAAGCAGTGGCGCACGGGCGGAAGGCCATCACCGGGCCTCGGAAGTCACTGCCGTCTCTGGCCATGGTGTCGAGGGACCTGGACAAGGTTCTCGCCGACAACTTCCACGGCCAGGCTGACGCCGACGCCTACCGTGAGCAGCTCCGGGAGATCAGCCAGCCGAACAGCCGGTGACACGGCGGGCATGGTGAGAACTTTCTTTACTGGATCAAGGCGGCCCCTCCGGGGCCGCTCGGCCCGACCCTTTGCCCCGGCCAAGCCCTCGCCGGGGCGTGCGGGCTGGCGCCCGGTCCCCGGCGAGTCGGCCGGGGCGGAAGGCCGATAGCCACGGTGGTCCTGATCGAAAAGAGCAATGTCCTCGCCGGACGGGCAGGTCTCCGAGATGGCCGGCGGGGGAGCACCGGTTGCGTCCGTGAGTGACCTGTCGCCATCCCGACGACCTCCCCAAGGGCTATCACGCCGCGTCAAGGGGGCGACTCGCAGAGGTGCGCTCAGCCGGGCAGAAGGTGCCCCCTTGACGCGACGTGATCGGGCTACGCCAGGTCGACGAGATGGCGAAGAGGCCACCCACTTGCAGGGGGCCCTGCGGAACCGCCGTCGTGCCAACAAAAAAACCCGGGAGCGGCGTTGTGCCGCTCCCGGGGAAGCCTGGGCGGGATTCGAACCCGCGACCAACCCTTCGTTAGAGAGTTGCTCTATCCGCTGAGCTACCAGGGGATGTATCCAAGGTCATCATACCACAGGCCCAGTCGTGTGCCGTGGGTGCAAACTAGGGGAAGGCCAGGCAGCCGTGAGGCAGCGAACGCAACGTCACTCACCGAGCCTCGATGATCAGCAAAGGAACATCACCGCAGCTCAGGGGCACTGAATGGCACGGGGTGGCAGCTGGGATCATGGCTGATAACGAAGAGGTCCCAGGTTCAAGTCCTGGTGGGCCCACCCAGGTCAAAGCCCGGTTCGCAGAGGTCGCGAACCGGGCTTTTTTGTGCCCGGGTGACTAACTGGGTGACTAAGCCGCCCCGTTCTCCTCTCCGTCCCCGAAAATCTCGTCCATGGCTTCAGCCCCGTGCTCGACGACCGGGCGAAGCTGGTGCCGGTAAACAAGTTCGGTGACCGCGGTGCCGTTGTGGCCCATCAGACGCGAGATCTGCTCGATCGGCATCCCTCGATCCGAGAGCAGTGAGACGAAGCTGTGCCGCAACTCTCGGGGGTGTCCAGTCCTTCGGGTCCAGGCCGGCTCGCTTCACCACCTTGCGGAAGGCCCGCCGAACGTTCGCGGCGTCGAGCAGAGTGCCGACGTCGGACGCGAACACCAGGTCGGTCTCCCGCCACCGATCGCCGGCGATGCGCCGCGCGAAGTCCTGCTTCACGCGCTGGACGCGTAAGGCCTCGACGCACCGTTGTGGGAGCGCGAGCGAGCGCCGTGACTTCCGGGTCTTGGTGTCGCCGTGCTCGCGCACCGACCGCCACACCATGACGTGCGGCAGAGTCTCGCCGGTGGCTGGTCACCGCGGGGTCCCCAGAGCTACGGTCCAGGCGTGGGTGGCTTCCCGTTCCTCGTAGCCTTCGCCGCCGTGTGGCTGGTGCTCGCGATGCTGCCGTGGCACCGGCGCATCCGCACCGGGGCGCTGGCCGCGGTGTTGCTCGCGTCCCTCGGTTTGTCGTTGTACGGCCATTTTTCCGGCGACCAGGCCCGCTTCTGGCCCATCCAGGTGTGGTTGATCGCCTTCGGCCCCGGCTGCTTGGCGGCACTCGCGCGGTTGATGGTCAGGAGGCGGCCGGCGCGGCCATGACTTGGGCACGTCGCCCACCCTCGGCAGCGGTAGCCGCTCGGCGAACGCCCGCGCCTGCGGGGTGTCCTCGATCTGCGTGGTCGTCCACGAGCGAGTGGGTGACGAAGTGGGTGACAATCAGGGTGGAACACCGTGGACGACTGTGGACGTTCGGAGATGCTCAAGTGCCAGGTTGGAGGCCGTGAGTACAAGGTCAACGCCCCACGGATTTGCCCTGATAACGAAGAGGTCCCCGGTTCAAGTCCTGGTGGGCCCACCCAGTTCGCCCGGTCATACTCGCGGAAAGCGCTCGTATGACTGGGTGTTTTTTTGTTTCTGGGGGGCGACCCCCCAGACCCCCACGGTGCGGAATGTGACTGACCCAGCGTTGGTGCGTTTTGGTGATGCTGTGGTGAGTGATCCTGCGTTGGTGAGTTGGCGTTGGTGAGCTGGTGTGGGGGAGACGGCGCGGATGAGCGGCTGGTCGGCGATCGAGGGCACGCACAGTTTCGTTGTCGGCGATCGCGCCGGTGCTGACGGATTGGCCAGAGCCTTGGCGGCCCACTGGTTCGCGCGGGTGGTCGCGCGGCCCGTGGGCCACGCCGGGTGGGCTGTCGATGCGTTGGACGAAGGGCCCTACCCGGTCAGCCCGTTGGGGTTCCGCACCTTTGACGCGGTCGGACGTGCCGCGGCGCTCGTCGCGCGCGACTTCGGCGGATACAGCCAGGGCGGCGGGCAGTGTGAGCCGGACATGCTGCACCTGTTCGCGGATGGGCCGATCGTCCACAGCAACCCTGGCGCGTGTCCGCCAATCCCCGATGTGGTCATCACGCCGGCGCCCCGGTCCGTGCCCTGGAGCTAGGCCCGCACAGCGCCGCCGCCGGCGCCGGCACGCTGGTCGGGCCCGACGACATCGAGTGGTCAGCGCTCAACCATGCCCACGGGTCCGCGGAGAACATTCCGGCCCTCATTCGCGCCCTCGCTCTGAACACCAGCACTTGGGACGCGACCCTCGGCGAGCTCTTCGGTGACGACCTCCTCCACCAAGGCGACTGTTACTCCGCGACTGCCCCGGCGCTTCCGTTCGTCGCCCAACTCGCGATATCGGATGCCTTGCCGCCGGCACGCCGCCTGGACCTCCACGTGTGGCTTCTCAGCGTAGCCGACTGCTGGGCGGCCAGTCTCCTCGCCGACGCCGACGCCGACCGGGCCGCCGCACAGAGACGTTTCCCGACCGCGGCGCCGTGGACGCAGGAGGTCCACCTCGCAGTCGGCGACCAAGTGTCCGCACTGCTGGGTCGCTGGCCGGCCGAGCCCCCTGCAATCCAATTCGCTCTGGCCTGCCTTGCGGCGCTCTACCCACAGCACAGCCAGCACCTGACGCACCAAACGGCCGCCCTCGCAGCTACCTACGCGGGCACTCAACCCGGCGTCTACGTCGAACTCGCGGCAGCTCTCCACCGCACTGACGACGATCAGGCCCTGGCCCTCGCTCACCAGATCGCCACCTGGGAGGACGACCTCGACCAAGACTGGCTCCACGCCCCCAACACCACCGCCGCCCTCCGCGCCGCCCACGCCCTGGCCACCGGCGCGCTACACCCCCTCAGCCACACCACAACTCCCTGACGTCCCTTGAGAACCGCGTCGACCGGACGTGCCGCCGGTGCTGGATCTGTCCGGTGTGGACAGTTTCGCCGGCGCAGTTGGTGAAATGCGGTCGGTCGGTTCGCCGAATGGTTGGCACAGCACGATTCCTGCAACGTCGACACACTGAGTTCGTGTGGCTGGGCGAAGGATGGGACAGCGTCGCGACGCTTGTCGACGGGCGGTGGGTCGAGCGGCGGCCGCGGCGGGCCGAGGTGCGTGAGCTGCTGCTGCGTGAGACGCGGGTGATGCCGTGGCTCTCGCAGCAGCTGCCGGTGTGGGTGCCGGTACCGGTCGTGTGGCGGGAGGAGCCGCTGGTGGTGCGGCACGAACTTGTGTCCGGCGGGCAGGCCGACGTGCTCACGGCGGGCCACGGCCGGGTGATCGGGGAGTTCCTGCGGGTGCTGCACGCGGTGGACGTCGGCGAGGCGGCCGCGCGGGGTGTGGTGGCCACGGATCGGGCCGAAGTGCTGGCGGAGTTCGCCGACGTCGTCGTGCCGTTGGTCGGAGGTGCGGCCTTGCTCGACGAGATCAGGGCGTTCCCCGTCGATGCGGTGGTGCACGCGGACCTCGGACCCGAGCACGTGCTGGTCGACGAAGGCCAGGTCAGCGGCGTGATCGACTGGTCGGACCTGTGCGTGGACGACCGGGCGCGGGACTTGGCGTGGGCGCTGTTCGGGGCGACGCCGGCGTTCGCGTTGGGGGTGGCCGAGGCCTAGGTGTACTGACCGGGGAGGTTGCGAACGTGGCGACACGTAGTCGGATGATCTTGGCGTGAGGGAGGGCCTCCGGGTTCGGTGTGGATTGCGACGTCA
>NZ_JBEYSJ010000057.1:7421-41436 GCF_040704195.1 Amycolatopsis sp. NPDC047767 | reverse complement strand
CCACAGCTCGTCCGGCACCAGCCGCAACGACAAACGATCAACCACAACCAAGATCATGACGCATCAGTCGTTGATCACCACGTAAGACACGCTCTTAGGTTTTCCAGCGCATCGCACTCGGACAGCGTGAGAGACGATAGCCGGGTGAGAAAGGACAACGGTTCGAGGTCGACGAGGTCGTGCACATGGCCGAGTCCGAGCTCCCGTAATCCTGGGAAGCCGCCCAACTTCCGGAGTCTGCTGCGCCAGAGAACCCAGTTCAGCGAAATGGATTCCAGTTGCAGGACACCGGCAAGAGCGGACCAGCCATCGGTGGGGCCCGACGCCCGAAGCGATCGCAGGCACTTCGCCTCGGTCAGGGGAGACAAATCGAGAGGCTCGGGTGGAACGATTCCGGTCAACATCAAGTCGGTGACTGTTGTGCCACCTAGCGACGGCAGGTCGTAGCCGCCGTGATCCTTGACCGACAGCCGCCGCAGCCCGCGCAGCTTCCAGACGAAATCGAGGCGCCCGTGGCTACGGCTGTGCTCGAAGACGCAGCTGAGAGACGTCAGGCGCTCAAGGTGCTCCAGACCGACCAGTTGATCGGGGCTGGTGATGTCGAGGTGTCCGTTCAGCAGTGGAGACCGGGCGAGGACCTCTCGAGCGTACTGCTCCCGGTCGAACCGGGCCCACCCCTTGATGAGCTCGTGGACAACCGGTGCGTCGTCGCTGCCTCCGAACTGGGACAACGCTTCGAGGGCGCTCGGCCCGCCGATGAGCGAAGCTGTCCTGACCATCGCGCATGCGCTCGTGGTCGTCCTTGGAACTGAATGCGTGAGCAGTTCGGTGACGTACTCTCCCGCGGACACCAGCAGGCTCACCGACGCGAAGTCTTGAGGGGGCAGCAGCGCACTGGTGCGGCGTTGGATTTCAGTGCGGATATCCTTGCTCAGCTCCGGCGACGTCTCCAGGCAAGCGGCGGCCAGCAGATCCAGTTTGGCCCGGGTTCGGGGGTCGGCGACCCTGCTGAGCAGCGACGAAAGCAGCCGTTCACGCTGGCCGACGTTGGCGTGACCGACGGCGAGGAGGAAAACCTCACGCCATTCGTCGAGGTGGGCCCTGGTGACGAGCAGCCCGGTGTCGTCGGCGGCAATCGCGGCCGACGCGGCCAGGTATTCCTGGAAAGTCCGGTGGATGAAATCGACCCTGTCGGGAACGGGTTCACGCAGGACGCCGCCGCGGTCGAGCAAATGCCGGTACACGGCCTGTGTTCCTTCGGGGATCTCACCCATCGAGTTCAGCTTGCTGTCGATGATTCTCAGCACGTCCCCGTATGAGGCGTCCGAGTGTCCATTGCGGACCAGCCAGTACGCGATGTGACTCAGCAGAGAGATCTTCTTCGCGTAAGCGAGTTTGATCTCGTCCTTGACCTTGCGCTCGACATCTCTGCTGTCCAAAAGCATCTTGAGCGCGACCTCGTAGAGCTCCATCCTGTTCTCAGGCAGGTGACCTTGGCTCTCGTGGTGTAGGGCGCAGAGTAGCGCGCACAGCAGTGGGTTCTCCGCAAGGCGGCGGAGGGCCGCACGCTTGCCGAGCGCGGTGAACAAGCTGCGCTGTCGTTCGTCCAGGTCGATGAGCGCCTCGGGGTCGGCAGGCATGGCGTTGTGCCAGCGCTCGACGAATGTGCGGACGTCCGCCGGTGTCATCGGTTGTAGCGACACCTCGAGGAAACCCTCCGAGCCGAGCCAGGCCGGTGGCACGGCGGCAGGCCGGGTCGTGACAACGTAGTGCGCCCGCGGGAAGGTCTCGACCAGCTGCAAGAGCCATTCGTGGACGTCCGCGCGGCGTTGTTCAGGCACCTCGTCGATACCGTCGATGAGAACTACACCCCGGCCTTCGCGTAATTGCTCGTGCACCCAGCCCTTGGGCATCTCATCCGCCATGTGCCGCCCGACCTCGCCGAGGAATTTGCTCGGTGTGGGAAGGCTGTCTTCACTGTAGCGCCGCAGTCGGACGAGGAACGGGGTCAACCGGGACCAGTTCACGGTGGTGTCCAACTGACCGGTGGCAGTGGCGACGGCGATCCACTGGAGCAGAGTCGTCTTGCCGGACCCCGCCTCGCCGCGGAGGAGGATTCGGTTCGAATGGGGCAGGACCTGTTCGATCCGATCCGCTGAGCGCAAGGCGATGGACCCAGCCGACTCGGCTGTGACACTCAGGCTGAGGTAGGCGACAGACAACGGGTACAGCCGGGTGGCCCGGGTGAGCCTGGCTCCGTAGAGGGCCATGCGGTCCATCGTGGCGACCACTTGCCGCCGATACTCTGCGGCGAAGTCGGCCGGCGACCCGCTTGGCGGGAGGTTGGCCAGCACCTTCTGGACAGCCGCGAGAATCTCGGTTTCTCGGCGAAGCAAGGTCGGTAGGGCTTCATTTTGCAACCCGGGAAGCGTGCTGGTCACCTGGACCACGTAGGCGCAGCACTCGTGCAGCACACGGTGGTAGAACTGTTCGGCTGTGTCGGATAGAAACTGCTGGTCCGGCGCCTCGGGAAATTTGTGGACCAAATGGCGGTAGAGAAATCCGGCATCGAGATCGGCGGCGAAGAGATCGTCGTTGGTCAACCTCGCCCGTTCGAATGTCAGGCGGACGCAGTCGATCGCGGCCAGTTGCTCGTTCTCTGGCAGGTTCCGAAACTCGATCTCGAGTAGCGGCAAAAGCTGAGCAGCGACGCGGTCTTCGATGTTCGCAAACAGCAGTTTCGTCTTGCGCTTGTCGTTGAGGCTTAGTGCCTTCTTCTGCAGAATATCGATTGCGCTCGCCGAGACGTCCGCGGCGACTGCGCGATCCCCCAGCCATAGTTTGGCCGCGGATTTGACCACTGCCGAAACGAGCGCGATCGCCGATGACTCCCACATTGCCATTACTCTTGTACCCTCCCGACGGGGAGCATACCGGCAGTGTTCAGTTCGCCAGCACCTCGTCCGTCGTCCTGACCTCCACTAACGGCCCATAGAGCCGCAGGAGCGCCAGCGTCTGCTCGTGGCTTTCGTCCGAGACCCCGGCGCACGCGTCGGACACCACGGTCACCGGGACGCCCGCGTCGGCGGCGGCCAGGGCGGTCGACAGGACGCAGCAGTCCGTGGAGACGCCGGCGAGCACCAGGCCGCCGTCGCCGACCAGTTGCGCCATCTCGGATGTCCACTTGCCGAACGCGTAGGCGTCCACAGTGGACTTCACGGGGAACTCGTCGACCACCGCGTACGCTCGTGAATCGGGTTTTTGCAGGGCGAACGGCCACTGCTGGTAGTACTTCACCCAAGCCCCGGCCGGTTTCTCCGGAGCCAGGAACCGCGTGAACGCCACCCGCGGCCCGAACGCGTCCGCCAGCCGCCGCACCTGGGGCAGGATCGACGCGAAGCCCGGCGTGAACCAGCCGCTCGCCGGGTCGGCGAAGATGTTCTGCAGGTCGATCACCCCGAGCAGCGGCTTCACGCGGCGGCCTCCTGCGCGCGCACGCGCGAGCGGCTGACCAGCAGCGTCACCACGAACCCGAGCGCCAGTGCCACCAGCACGCCGAGGTTGGCGAACGCCCACGAGCCCTCGCGGCCGCCGAGGCCGAACGGTGCCAGCAGATAACCCTGCCAGTGCAGCCAGCTCGCGGACGCGTTGGTGACCAGCCCCCAGCCGATGGCCGTCGCGACGACGATCAGGGCGATGGGGCCGAAGCGCACGTCGCCATAGCGGCCGCGGCGGTCGTAGAGGTCGGCTTCGGCGTAGTCGCGGCGGCGCAGCAGCACGTCGGCGAGCATCACGCCGCACCACGCGGCCACGGGCACGCCGAGCGTCGTGAGGAAACCCTGGAACTGGCCGAGGAAAGTGCCGCCGAAGAAGACTATGTAGACGGTGCCGGCGATCATGATCACGCCGTCGATCAGCGCGGCGACGTAGCGCGGGATCCGCAGGCCGGCGGACAGCAGCGACAGGCCTGAGGAGTAGATGTCCAGCACCGCGCCGCCGACCAGGCCGAGCACGGCGACGATCGCGAACGGCACCAGGAACCACAGCGGCAGGATCGTGGTCAGCGCCCCGATCGGGTCCGCCGCGATGCTCGAGTTCAGCTCCGGCGACGAACCCGCCAGCAGCAGCCCGAACACCAGCAGCACGAGCGGCGCCACGGAAGCGCCGAACGTCGTCCAGCCGATCACGCCGCGTCCGGACGACGAGCGCGGCAGGTAGCGCGAGTAGTCGGCCGCCGCGTTGACCCAGCCGAGGCCGAAGCCCGTCATCAGGAACACGAGCGCGCCGATGAACTCCTGCGCCGAACCCGCGGGCACAGCGCTCACCGCCGACCAGTGCACGTGGCCGGCCACGAGGATCACGTAGACCACGGTGAGGACGCCGGTGATCCACGTGATGATCGTCTGGAGCCGCATGATCAGGTCGAAGCCCATCACGCCGCTGAGCACGGTGAGCCCCGCGACCACGATCAGCGCGATCACCTTGGTCGTCGTGCCGCCACCCCAGCCGAGCCGCTCGAACACGGTCGCGGTGGCCATCGTCGCGAGCGCGGTCAGCACCGTTTCCCAGCCGACGGTGAGGATCCACGAGATCGCCGACGGCAGGTGGTTGCCGCGCACGCCGAACGCCGCGCGCGAGAGCGTCATCGTCGGCGCGGAGCCGCGTTTGCCCGCCACCGCGATGAAGCCGCAGAGCAGGAACGAGAACACGATCCCGACGACACCGGCGACGGTCGCCTGCCAGAACGAGATCCCGAACCCGAGCGCGAACGAACCGTAGCTGAGCCCGAGGATCGACACGTTGGCGCCGAACCACGGCCAGAACAGATCCCTTGGCCGGCCCCGGCGCTCGGCGTCGCCGATCACGTTGATGCCGTGCGTCTCGACCTTGAGCCGGCTGCCTGTTTCCGGTGCCCGTTGTTCGGTCCTGGCCATGGTGCCCGCCTATCTGAACCTGTTCATATTTGGTCGGTGCGACGGTAGAAGTCGCCCGTGTTGCCGTCAATATTCCGACAGAACTCGTTCAGTTCCGCACGCGTTGGCGCCGTGGCGGGCCCGTGTCGGGTTACGGACATCGCGGCGGCGGCGTTGGCGCGGCGGGCCGCGTTCGGCAGGTCGGCGCCGCGCAGGAGTTCGGCGGCCAGGACGCCGCAGTGGGTGTCGCCGGCGCCGTTGGTGTCGACCGCGGTGACGCGGAAGCCGTCGATCCGGGTGGCCTCGCCGCCGTGGTGGATCGTGCAGCCGGCGGGGCCGTCGCGGACGATCACGGTCGTGGTCTCGGCGAGTTCGGCGACGTCGAGGGACTCGGCTTCGCGGGAGTTGCAGCTGATGATGTCTACTGTGGACAGCAAAGTCGCCAGCGCTGGCGGGTCCAGTTCGGACACCAATGGGCCGGGGTCGAACAGCACCCGCGAACCCGGCAGGTCCGGCAGCCAGTGCAGCAGGGCGTCGCGGTTGGCGGCGTGCAGGAGGCTGTAGCCGGTGACGTACACGAGGTCGTCCGGCGTGGCGGCGACTCGCGCGAGCTGGTCGGCGCGCAGCCGTCCCTCCGCGCCGGTGCCCGTGGCGAACGTCCGCTCACCCGACGGGTCCACGAGCGCCACGACGACGCCGGTGTCGCCGCTGGCCGTGGGTTCCTGCGCGGTCGTGATGCCCTCGGCCTCCAGCGCGGCGCGCACGAGGTCGCCGAAGCTGCCGGTGCCGTGCGTGCCGGCGTAGACGACCTCGGCGCCCGAGCGCGCGGCCGCGGCCATCACGTTGAACCCGCCGCCGGGCAGCAGGTTCGTGGACGTGGCCAGCACGTCGCCGCCAGGAACCGGCAGCCCCGGCACGGTGAGGACCAGGTCGACGACGACCTGCCCGGTGTGGATCAACCGGCTCACGGGATGGTCCTGCGCACGGCGACGAGGCCGTCGACGAGCGGGCCGAGGTCGAGGCCGTTCACCCGGACCACGGTTTCGCCGAGCTCGGCCGGGATCTCCTCGCCGCAGGCGCCGAGCAGCGCCCCGCAGATCGCCGCGACGGTGTCGGTGTCGCCGCCCAGCCGCGCGGCCGTCGTCAGCGCGTCGGCCGGGTCGAGCACCTCGGCCAGCGCGAACGCGGCGACCACCGACTCCTGCGCGGACACGGAAGTGCCGATCACGTCGGCCACGGCGTCGTCCAGCTCGGTGCGCCGCAGGCCCCGCACCCAGTCGCGCGCCCAGTGGATGCGCGCGGCGACACTGCCGCCCGCGCTCCAGTGCGCTTGCGCCGCACCGAGCGCGGCCGCGCGTTCGGCCAGGTCGAAGGCGGCCATGCGGTCCGCGCCGTCGACGCCCGCCGACACCGCGGCGGCGACGGCGGTCGCGGCGGCGAGGCCGACTGAGGTGTTGTGGGTGACGCGCGCGGTCTCGGCCACGGCGTCGACGAGCGTGGCCAGGTCGTCGACCGGGGTCGCGATGCCGACCGGGGTCACGCGCATGGCGGCGCCGTTGGTCGTGCCGCCGCGGCCGGCCTCCTCCGGGGGGACGCCGGTTTCCAGCAGGGCCAACGCCCTCTTCGTCGACGGCCCGAGGAGGTCCGCCGAGCCGCGGCGGACCATGTCGGCTTCCCAGGCCAGCAAGGCGTCGGCGAACACGCGTGGCTCGACGTGGCCGCCGCCGTCCACGAGCAGGCGCGCGAGCAGGAGGGCCTGCTCGGTGTCGTCGGTGATCGTGCCCGCGGGCAGGCCGGGTGCGATGGGCTGGCCGGCGATCGCGTCGCGGAACCCGTCGACCGTCCCGTACGCGGCGCGAATTTCGGCGCGGCACATCGACTGGGTCGGCATGCCGAGCGCGTCACCCACGGCCAGCCCGGTCAACGCGGCGAGCGCGCGGTCGCGGGGGCTCATCGCCGGCCGAAGGTGAGGTGGAAGCTGAAACGCGTGGGGTCGAGCAGGCTCACGACGTGCTCGACGAGCCGGGAATCCGCGTCAAGCGACGTGCGCGTGGCCTTGAGGAACAGCTCACCGGCGGGGCGGCCGAGCAGCGCGGCCGAAGCGGCGTCGAGCGGCTGGGCGGTGATCCACTGGTCGCCGCCCACGGGGTGCAGGCCGGCTTCGCGCAGGGTGGCCGTGATGGAGCCGTCGACCAGGCGCAGCTCGGCCAGCGGCCCGACGGGCGGCAGGGTGGCCTCTTCGAGCGAGACACCGCGGCCGGTGTCATCGCGGCGCAGCCGTTTCACGCGCACGAACTTCGGTGTGGTGAAGCGGCGGGTGAGCTCGGCGTCCTCGACCTCGGTGATGCCGAGCAGCTCGGTGGTCACGGGCGCGCCGGAGTCGGCGAGTGCGCGGGCCCAGCCGACGCCCTGGTCGAGCGTGACCCCGTCGAACGTCACGAACGACCCGACGCCGGCGTGTGTGGAAATGAGCGCCTGGTGTTGCAATTCGGACAGTGCGCTGCGCACCGTCCCGCGGCTGACCTGGTACTGCTCGGCGAGCTGGTGCTCACCGGGCAGCTGGTCACCGTGGGCGAGCCGGCCGGAGCGGATGAGCTCGGCGAGGTCGCCCACGAGCTGCTGTTTCTTTCCGCCCATGGACATGTTCATACCTGTACACCGGGTGGTGGCCGTCTGACAACTCCACACTGTGATGTGCGTCAAAAGGGAACAACTAAGTTGAGTGGGTCGTTGTCAACTTCGTAAGGTCCGGTCAGCCGCCCAGGAGCTGATCGAGGCCACCTGAAGGAGGAACGCAGATGTTGATCCGGACCGACCCGTTCGCCCAGTTCGACCGCCTGACCCAGCAGTTCTTCGCCGGCCAGCCCACCAGCTCGCCGCGCACGATGCCGATGGACGCCTACCGCAACGGTGACGAGTACGTCGTGCAGTTCGACCTCCCGGGCGTGGCCCGCGAGTCGATCGACGTGAGCGTGGAGCGCAACGTACTGACCGTGAAGGCCGAGCGCGCCGCCGCCTTCGGCGAGGACGCCCGTGTGCAGGTCTCCGAGCGTTCGCGCGGCAAGGTTTCGCGCCGCCTCGTCCTCGGTGACACCCTCGACACCGACCGCGTCGCCGCGGAGTACGTCGACGGTGTGCTGACCTTGCGCATCCCGGTTGCCGAGAGGGCCCAGCCGCGCAAGATCACCGTCGGTGGCGAGCCGCAGCAGCTCGAGAACTGAGTTCCAGGCTGATTTCCCGGCCCCGTCGCTCCTCTTCGGAGTGACGGGGCCGAACCGTATCCGTCCACAGTGGATTTTCGGGCGGGGATTCTTCCGGGCAAGTACGTTGCCCTGTCTCACCTTCACCGGGTGATGTGGCCGCCGTCACATCAAGATCGTGAACCGTTCACCGGACGGGACCCGTGTCTGCGGGTGTCCGGCACCGAGGTGCGGAGCCGGGAAACCCGACAAGGTTCTGGAGAATCCCATGCTGCGCAAGACTGTTCTGTCCCTGGCTGCTTTCGGTGCCGTCGCCGGCGCGGTGCTCGGCGGTGCCGGCATCGCCTCCGCTTCGCCCGCCTCCTCCGGCGCGAGCGGCATCCTCGACTCGGGCATCAACTTCTCGGAGCCGCAGGGCTCCCAGGGCATCGGCGGCGACGGCGGCGAGTGCATCACCGTCAACATCCCCGCCACCGGTTCGCTGCAGAGCTTCGGCGGCACGATGACCCTGTGGACCGGCGCCGACTGCAAGACCGGCGAAGCCGCGGTCCTCACCGACAGCGTCTCGAACATCCCGGCCACCTTCGGCGCCGGCTTCGCCCACGTCCAGTCGATCTTCATCGGTGACAACGCCCCCGCGAAGCCGCCGGTCGCCGGCGCAAGCGCGATCATCGACTCGGGCAAGAACTTCTCCGAGCCCCAGGGCTCGCAGGGCATCAACGGCAACGTCGGCGACAAGGTCAACATCAACATCCCGGCGACCGGCTCGATCCAGTTCGTCTCCGGCACCTTGACGCTGTACACCGGCCCGAACCTGACGGGCAAGTCCCTGGTCGTCACCCACGACGTCGCGGACCTCGCCGCCCTCGGCTTCGGCCAGGTGCAGTCGGTGCTGATCGGTGCGGCTGCCTGATCCTGCCCGCTCGCGAAAAAGGCCACTCCGAGGTTCGGAGTGGCCTTTCGCGTTTGTCCACAGCCCCCTGTGGACAACCTGGGGACAGCTTGTGGAGAACGGCTGAAATCGCAGGTCAGAGCTTGATCCCGTCGGCGATGGTGCGATGGGCGGCCATGAGCGGCTTGGGCTGCGGGCCGTCCGGCCACCAGCGCACGAGCTGGGTGATGCCCGGCTCCACCATCTCCAGCCCGTCGAACAGCTTCTCGATCTGTCAGTAGTCACGCCGGGGCAACTCACGGGGCCGTGGGGCGGGTCGCGTTCAGCCCGGCGAGCACGACGCCGAGCGCGTAGCGGAAGTCGTCAGCTGGAGTGGCTCCGGCGGCTTGACGGTCGCGTAAGCCTTGTGCCATCAAGGGAAACGGGATCTCCACGGTTTCATCGGGCCTGGTCTGGTCCTCGACCGCGCGGCCGAGGACGAAGTGGACGAACACCCCCGCCGCGCGCGTCGCGTGGGCGAGCGGAAACCCCGCCCGGTGCAGGACCTCGACGGCGCGCTCCGCGAATTCACCCAGCGACCGGGCCACGCTCAGGTCGGCGCCGATCGCGATGCTCGGCCCGTCGCGATGGCCCAGGAGCGCGGTGTGCAGCGCGTTGCCCGCTTTTTCCAGCCACTCGAGCCAGGGCGTGGTCTTGTCCGGCAACTGGTTCAGCACCGGCTCGACGATCGCCCCGGTCATGTGGTCGAGCAGCGCGCGTTTGCTGCTGAAGTGCCAGTACAGGGCGGGCGCCTTGACGCCGAGCTCGTCTGCGAGCCGCCGGACGGTGAGCTTGTCGAGCCCGTCTTGCTCCAGCAATCGCAGCGCGGTGCGCACCGCGGCCGGCACGTCGATCGGCATGCTTCTTGACTCCTTAACTAGTTCAGGAGCAGAGTAGCACTTAACAAGTTAAGGAGGCTTTTCATGGATGTTGACGTCATCGTCGTCGGAGCCGGCCCGGTCGGCCTCCTCCTCGCCGCCGAAGTCCAGCTGGGCGGCGGCCGCGCTTTGGTGCTGGAACGACTCACCGAACCCTCGCGTGATCGCAAGGCCCGCGGCATCGGCCCCCTGGCCACCGAAGCCTTGTGGCGCCGCGGCCTCGGCCCCCACCTGTCCGCCGCGGATCCCGCCGGTGCCCGCGACTTCACCCGTGACCACGGCACCGAACTCGGTCACTTCGCGAACATCCACAAACTCACCCCAGACCCCGGCCGCCCCGGCACCCGCATCTGGCAGCCGGACCTGGAACGGCTCCTCACCACCCACGCCGAGACGCTCGGTGTCCGGATCCTCCGCGGCCACGACGTCGTCGCCCTCGAACCCGGCGCCGACAGCGTCACGGCCATCACCCACACGTCCACCGCCGAACACCGCCTGCGCGCCCCCTACCTGATCGGGTGCGACGGCGCACACAGCCGCGTTCGAAAACTCACACCGTTCGCCTTCCCCGGCACCGCACCCCTGCTCCGCACCATCGCCGGCGCGGTCTCCTTCGCCGGCCCCGCCCCCGCCCCCGGCCGCTACCCCACGGGCACCTTCCTCCACGGCGGCTCGCTCGCCGGCGTCACGGAACTCGCCGACGCCGCGCCGCCTGCTCCAGCCGCGACGCCCGGCGCCGTCGCCCCGATCGACAACGCTCAGCCGGTCACCTCGGTCGGCGCCACCGCACCTGTCGTCTCGGTTGGCGATGGCCGCCTGCCCACTCCAGTCGACAACGCTCAGCCGGCCACCTCGGTGGGCGTCAGCGCGCCAGTCGTCGCGGCTGGCGAAGGCCGCCGGTCCACTCCGGTCACCGGCGGTGGCTCGGTCGTCTCAGCCGCTTCGCCCGGAGGAGATCCCTTTGGTGCTTCGGCTGTCTCGGCCGAAGTCGCTACCTCCACGCCGGAGAGGCCGACCGACCACGCCGCTCCGATCGCCTCACTCGGCTTGACCGGCGAAGGTCACCCGGCCACCGCCGTCGCGACGAACGGCAGCCGTGGTCCGGTCACCGCGGCCGAGCTGGCCGCCGCCATCCGTCGCGTCACCGGCGCCGACGTCGCCATCGAAGGCCTCCGCGAACCCCGCGACTTCACCGACCAGGCGCGCCAAGCCGACACCTACCGGCACGGCCGAATCCTGCTCGCGGGCGACGCCGCCCACGTTCACTCGCCCAGCGGCGGCCAGGGGTTGAACCTCGGCCTGCTCGACGCGATGAACCTGGGCTGGAAACTCGCCGCCGTTGTCCGCGGCGCCGCGCCCGAGTCGCTGCTCGACACCTACACCCGCGAACGCCACCCCGCCGCGGCAGCCGTGCTGCACAACACCCGTGCGCAGTCGGCGCTCCTGGCTCCCGGGCGCCATGTCGACGCGCTGCGCGACATCGTCAGCGACCTCATGGAAATCCCTGCGGTGAACCGGTATTTCAGCGCTCTACTGTCCGGTGTGGACTATCGCCACGAGCTGGCCTACCCTGCCGCCGAACCCGTCGGCCTGCACTCGTCCGACCTCGACCTCACCGACGGCCACGGGGCGCGCTCCAAACTGCACGAACACCTGCACTCCGGCCGCGGCCTGCTCCTGCTCACACCCGAGACGCAGGCTTTCGCGAATTATGCGACAAACCGTGTTGAAATCCTCCCAGTGACCAACACCGGCGCACTCCTCCTCCGTCCCGACGGCATCATCGCCTGGGCAGAAGGGGACAACCAATCGTTGCAACTCGCACTCGACACGTGGTTTCCCGCGCAATAATCAGGTCAGCGAAGCGCGAAAATGCTCACTGGCTGCGAATTATGCGACAGGCCCTGTTCGAATTCCGTCGGCAACCAACACCGGCGCACAAAGCCAAGCCCCCATGCCCGAAGCCCCATGCCCGGGCTCAGCCGCCCGAATGCATGTCCTCGGCCTCGGGCACACAGTCGTCGTCCGGGTCGTCCAGCCACCCGTGCGGCAGCGTCACCTTGCCCGGCGAACCCTGCCGGCCCCGCGGACCGTCGGCGTTCTCCGGGAACGGCGCGTCGAAGTCGAGGCGGGCGATGAGGTCGTCGAGCTCGTCGAGGCTCGACACCATCGCGAACCCGCGCCGCAGCTCGGATCCCACGGGGAAGCCCATGAAGTACCACGCCATGTGCTTGCGCAGGTCACGCATCGCCTTGGTCGGCCCGTCGTGCGCCACCAGCAGCTCCGCGTGCCGGCGCAACACCCGCGCGACCTCGCCCAGGTTGGGCCCGGCCGGAATCTCGCGCCTCGCGAACGCCGCCTCCAGCTCCCCGAACAGCCACGGCCGCCCGAGGCACCCGCGCCCGACGACCACGCCGTCGCAGCCGGTCTCGTCGACCATGCGCAGCGCGTCGGCGGCGGAGAAGATGTCGCCGTTGCCCAGCACAGGAATGCTGGTCACGGCCTGCTTCAGCTCGGCGATCTTCGACCAGTCGGCCTGGCCGGAGTAGCGCTGCGCGGCCGTGCGCGCGTGCAGGCTGACCGCCGCCGCGCCCTCGGCCTCGGCGATGCGCCCGGCGTCGAGGAACGTGCGGTGGTCGTCGTCGATGCCCACGCGGAACTTGACCGTGAACGGCACCCCCGCCTCGGCGGCGGCCGCGGCCGACTCGCGCACGATGTCCGCGAACAGCTTCCGCTTGAACGGCAGCGCCGCCCCGCCGCCCTTGCGCGTCACCTTCGCGACGGGACACCCGAAGTTCGAGTCGATGTGGTCCGCGAGCCCCTCACCGGTGATGATCTTCACGGCCTCGCGCATCGTCTTCGGATCCACGCCGTAAAGCTGCATCGACCTGGGCTTCTCGTGCTCGCCGAAGGTCATCATGTGCATCGTCCCGGGGTGCCGCTCCACGACGGCCCGCGCGGTGATCATCTCGCACACGTAGATGCCCGCCCCGTACTCCGCACACAGCTGCCGGAACGCGACATTCGTGATCCCCGCCATCGGCGCCAACACGACCGGCGGATCGACCTGATAGGGGCCGATCCGCAGGGCGGGCTTGCTCAAGGTGGCGGTCACGTCCTCCATTGTCGCTTGTGGCGTCGATCACGTCGACCAGGGGCACGTCAAGACGGCTTCGCCAACTGGCTGACCCGCTGGAACGAGACCCCGAGCACGTCGCCGGCCGCACGCTGCGAAGGTCCCAGCGCGAGCAGTTCTCGCACGGCTGCCCGGTTTTCCGCGGCAGCCTCTGCCTGCTTGCGCTGGGCTTCCTCGCGAGCACCTCGGCACGGGCCTGATGATCTTCCACCGAGTCTGGCAGGTGAAGTTTGTCCTCGTCGCTACGAAGCTCATTCCTGATCTCGATGACCTCACGTCCAGCCAGGGTTAGACGCAACCGTCTACGGCGGGCCAGACAGTGCCCCCGATCGAATGAAGTCGTCCTTGTCGGCCGTCACCTATGGCGACACCACCACCTTGATCGACGCCCCCGTGTCCCGCTGCGCCTCGAACGCCGCCGTGATGTCGGCGAGGGCGAAGCGGTGCGAGATGAGCGGCCGGACGTCCACCCGCCGTGACACGAGCAGGTCGAACGCCTCCTGGCAGTCGCGGGGGGTGTAGGCGAAGCTGCCGAGCAGGCGGAGCTCCTTCTGGACCAGGTCGTCGACCGGGATGCTCAAAGGGTGGGCCGCGAGCGCGATCGCGGCGATCGGCGCGGCGGCGCGGGCCAGGGAGAATGCCAGCGGCAGCACGGGAGCCGCACCGGAACATTCGAACACCGCCCCGATCGCACCCGAACGAGGTTGGTAGGGCGACGAAGTCGTGCCGCGCGAAGCGAACAGCGAGGCGCCCACGTCGTCGGACGAGGGGTTCAGCGCCTCATGCGCCCCGGCGGACAGGGCGGCCTCGAGGCGGCGGTGTGAAGTATCCACCACGATCACATCACGGGCGCCCGCCGCGAGGAGGACTTGCACCACGCACTGTCCGATTGTTCCCAGGCCGAACACCACGATCGGCTCGTCCAACGGCGGCGCGGCGTGGTGCACGGCCCGCACGGCCACCGACAGCGGTTCGAGAAAACAGGCTTCCTCCAAGGGAAAGTCGCTGGGCAACACGAACAAGTGCTGCCCGGGAACGGCGTTGCGCACCAGCACCTCGTCCCCGAACCCGCCGGAGTGGCCGGACCCGCCGGAACACAGGTTCTGCCGCCCTTCCGAACACCGCGGACAAGAGCCGCACGGCGCCGCCGGGTTCACCGCGACCCGATCGCCGACCCGCAAGCCGGCCACCTCGGATCCCACTGCTGTCACCGTTCCCGCGTACTCGTGCCCGAGTGGCACGCCGGGCGCGATCCACACGCCCTCGGTGTAGGAGTGCACATCCGAACCGCAGATCCCGCACGCCCCGACGGACAAGACCACATCGGACGGTCCGCACACCGGTGCGTCGACCTCGTCCAGGGAAAGGGTTTCGATCGCCTGCCAAGTGACTACGCGCACAATAGCCTCCTAAATGGAACACCAAGTCCTTTGTGGCCGGGAAGAAAACCCCGGCACCCCAACAAACCCCGAAACGCCGACCAACGGTAACCACGCACTGCGCCGCACGGGTGAATCCCGAAAGATCAAGAAACCTATTGCTGCACAAGAGCTTTGTCCTGAATCGAGAAGCTCCGAAGTGGCGCTTGACACACTCTGAAGCCGGGCGCAAGCTGTCTCGAACCGACTAGTCGGTCGGGAGCACTTCGGCTGAGGCACCTGTTCCGCCTCCCTATCCACCACCTGCATCCGCACCCCTGTGTCCGGAGGGTCTTTCATGTCGTTCCCCGCACCGGTAATCCGCCCCAAGCTCTTCATGGGCAAACGCGGGCTGATGCTCGCGAGCATCCTGATCGTCAACTTCGTGGTCTGGCTGGACAGCGCGAAGTTCAGCCTGCTCAACCCGTTCTGGTCCACCGACCTGCACCTTTCGCCGAGTCAGATCTCGAGCGTCACGGCGAGCTACCTGCTGGGGTACTTCCCCCTGCTGCTGCTCGCCGGCATCCTCGCCGACCGCATCGGCGCCAAGCTGATGCTCATCATCTGCATCTCCGGCGTCACGGTGCTCTCGGCGACGATGGCGTTCGTCCACACCTACAACGAGATGTGGTGGCGGAACCTGATCTTCGGCGTCTTCTTCGGATTCTCCTGGGCTCCTTCACAACGGCTCCTTTCCGTGTGGTTCCCGGGCGCGCTCGGCGCCAGGGCGACGTCGACGTGGATGAGCTCGACCCTCATCGCCGGTGTGCTCGCGCCGGCGATCGCGCTGCCGCTGGCGAACCACCTGTCCTGGCGGGACGCGTTCATCGTCGTGGCGGCGCTGGGTGTGCCGGCGCTGGTCATGCTGGTTCTGTTCACCGCCAACAAACCCGAGAAGCTGCGCGGGATCACGCCGGAGGAGGTCGCGCGCATCCATGCCGAACACCGCGGGGTCGAGGTCCGCGAGAAGCTGAGCTTCCGCGAACTGCTGCGAGCGCTCAAGAACCGCAGCATCCTCACGATGATCATCGCGACCGCACTGGCGACGACCCCGACGTGGCTTTCGGGGCCGTGGCTGCCCTACGGCCTCATCACCCTCGACAAGGTCAACCCCGACACGGTGGCCTGGGTCAGCCCGCTCATCGCGGCGATCCCGGTCCTCTTCGGACTCGTCAACGGCACGCTGGTCACCCGCTTCTTCGGTGGCCGCACGCGGCCGTGGCTGGTGGCCGGGCCGGCCTGCGGTGCCGTCGGGTTCCTGATGGGTGTGCTGCTGCACGATTCGACGTGGGTGCTGTGGGGATTCTTCATCGGGGCCTTCGCCTTCCTCTGCGATCCGATGTTCTGGGGCACGGTCAACAGCTACTGGGCCGGCATCGCCCGGCCGGAGGTCACCGGCACGCTCAACGGCGCGTCGGCGGCCATGCAGGTCGCGGTCGGCTGGATCATCACCGACCAGAGCGGGAAGTGGATCGACACGTCGGTGTCGGGCCGCGGCCAGCTCGACACCATCTGGATCGTCGGTGCGATCCTGTTCGCAGTCGCCATCATCCCGGTCCTTCTGTCCAAAGAGGTACGGGTGCACCAGGCCGTGGCGGGCGACCTCGAACCGACGCTGCCGGCCCGGACCACCGATCCGGTGTCCTGACGCACAGGAGCTGAAGAAGGGGCTTCCCCGCACCGCGCGGGGAAGCCCCTTCGTCGTTCAGCCCGCGGTGACCGCGGAGGGGAAGCGTTCCGCGATCCGCTGCTGGCTCACCTTGGGCGTCCAGCGGTCCTCGAGCCCGGCCCAGATGTCGCGCAGCTTCGGGATCACCTGCGTCCCGAACAGCTGGTTGTTCATCGCCGCGACCTCTTCGGGCAGGTTGCCGACGTGCATGCACGTGATGAGCTGGCCGATCCGCAGGTCCGTCACGAGGTCACGCACGCGCTGCTCGACCCGCTCCGGGGTGCCGGCGATGATGTAGCCGAGCTTGTCGTACTCCCAGAAGGACAGTTCGCCGTTCTGGGCCTTCATGCGTTCCTCATTGGACATCGTGCGCGCCCGCGTGAGGTTGGCCCGGATCGACGGCAGCGAGTTGTAGCCCGGTGGCGTCGCGAACTCCAGCGCCGTCGGGTTCTGGCGGTAGAAGTACTTCACGGCGTCGCCGTAGAGGCGCTCGGCCTCGGCGTCGCTGTCGGCGCAGCAGATGATCTGGGTGAACGCCATGCGGTTCGGGTTCGTGTCGGCACCCTGCTGCTCGGTGTAGTCCCAGAAACCCTTCACGATCGGCTCGGCGCTCTGCTTGCCGCTGAACGAAAGGTAGCCGTAGCAGTAGTTGAAGGCGTTGACCACGTCCCAGGTCTCCACACTGCCACTGCCCGGGATCCACACGGGAATCTCGTCCTGCACCGGCCGCGGCCACGTGTTGACGTAACGCAGCTTGGTGTACTTCCCGTTGAACGCGAACGGTTCCTCGGCCTTCCACGCGCGCGTGATGAGGTCACGGGCCTCGTGGAAGCGATCGCGCAGCTCGATCGGGGGCACGCCGTAGGAGAAGGCCGTGTCCATCGGGGTGCCGAACACCATGCCGGCGATGATGCGGCCGCCGGAGATCGTGTCGAGCATCGCGATCTCCTCGGCCACGCGGACCGGCGGGTTGTACAGCGCGAGCGAGTTGCCGCACAGGGCGATCGCGGAGTTCTGCGTGGTCCCGGCGAGGATGGCGGCGATCAGGTTGGGCGACGGCGTCATCGCGAGTGATGTTTGGTGGTGTTCGTTCAACAACAGGGAGTCCCAGCCGAGGCCGTCGGCTTGCTGCATGAGGCGCAGGTAGGTGTGGTAATCCTCGTGCACCTGCGACGGGTCGGCCACCGACGCCGGCGGCGTGACCCACGAGCTGTGCACGGCGCTGCCGTAGTCGTCGGGGAGCTTGGTGTAGTACTGCTGTGCGAACCAGTGGAACTTCACGTGCGTACCTGCCTTTCGAAGGAGTAGGGGTTCAGCCCGCTGCCATGGAGCCGCCGTCGACGCGGTAGGTCTCGCCGTTGACGAACGCCGACTCGTCGGAAGCCAGGTACAGCACCATGTTCGCGATGTCGGACGGCAGCCCGGCGCGCGGTGACGCGGTGCCGGCCAGCGACTGCTCCGGGAGGTCGGGCACCGCGTCGAGCAGCTGCTGCGTCTGGATCACGCCCGGGGCGATCGCGTTGCAGCGGATGCCCTGGCGTCCGTGCTGCGCCGCGATGTACCGCGTCAACCCGACAACGGCGGCCTTCGTGGTGCCGTACGCCGTGAGCCCTGTGCTCCCGCGCAGCCCGCCGATCGAGGCCATGTTCACAATCGAACCGCCGTGGCCGGCCTCGACCATGTGCGGAAGTGCGAATTTGCACACCAAGAAGATGCTCCGCACGTTCGTGGCGAACGCCCGGTCCCACAGCGCGATGTCGGTGTCGATCACCGTGGTGTCGCCGAACCACGCGTCGGGCCCGACCAGCGCGGCGTTGTTGTGGATCACGTCCACGCGGCCGTGGCGTTCGATTACCGCGGCGACCATGTCCTCAATGGACTGCTGATCGGTGGCGTCGAAGCGCACGGCGCTCGCCGTGTCCCCGATCTTCTGGGCCACCAGCTTGGCGCCGTCCTCGTTGATGTCCGCGACCACCACGGACGCGCCTTCACGCGCGAGCGTGTACGCGGTCTCGCGGCCGATGCCCGCCGCGCCCCCGGTGACCAGTGCGACCTTGCCGTCTACCCTGCCCATTTCGACGTCCTCTCAGGAATCCAGGAAAGCGGTGACCACGGACACGAACTCGTCTTCCTGCTCGACCATCGGGTAGTGCCCGGCCTCGTCGATCACGGTGACCTTGGCGTCGGGCACGAGCCGCGCGAACTCCTCGGCGTACGCGGTGGTCACGAGGCCGTCGGACGCGCCGTTGACCACCAGCGTCGGCGCGGAGATCAGCGGCAGCCGGCGCCGGAGGCCGCGTTCGGCGATCGGCCACATGAACTTCGTGGCCGAGCCGAGGTTGCGGGCGGAGAACAGGATTCCTGCGTGGGGGTCTTCGGGGTCGGGCACGAAGTTCGTCGGCTCCTGCTCGGGCGGGCCGGCGTGCCACTTGGCGGCCTTCACGTCGGCGGCCGCGCCGAACGGGTCGAGTGAAGGCTGGTCGTCGAGCCAGATTCCGAACGGATCCACCAACACCAGCCGTCGTACGAGTTGGGGAGCGATCACGGCGAGTTCGGCCGCGAACATCCCGCCGAGCGAGTGCCCGACGACGTCCACCTGCTCCAGACCCCAAGAACTGACCAGTGCGCGGTGGAACAGGGCGACGTCGAGCACGTCGGTGAAGTGCTCGAACCCGGTCGACTTGCCGTAACCCGGCAGTTCGGGCGCGAGCACCCGCCGGGATTCGGCAAGGCGCTTCAGGAAGCCGGCGGCGCCGGGGTGGCGCTCGTACCCGTGCAGGTACAACAGGGGCGATCCGCTGCCGTCCTCCCAGAGGTCGACCTCGAACCGCCCGATGCCTGCGATGTCCAGCGTTGTCATGCGGGAACCTCCATTCCGCTAGTCGGTGAACTGGCCGCCCGCCGGGTGCAGCATCTGGCCGGTGACGAACGACGATTCGGCGGACGCGAGCCACAGCACCGCGTTCGCTTGCTCTTCAGGGGTGCCGAGGCGGTTCATCGGCGTGATGCTCATCGCCGAGGAGTAGGCCGCCTCGTTGTCCTCGATGCCGGCGATCATCGGCGTCGCCGTGTAGCCGGGGCCCACGGCGTTCACGCGCACGCCGGTGGTGGCGAGCTCGAGGCCGAGGACCTTGGTGAGCATCCAGACGCCGGCCTTCGACGTGCAGTAGGGCGCCGCGCCGGCCAAGGGGATCTTCGCGGCGCTCGAGGCGATGTTGATGATCGAACCCCCGTCACCCTGTTCGAGCATCTGCCGGGCGAGCGCGCGGTCGGTCATCATCACGCCCAGCACGTTGACGTCCAGCACCCGCCGGAACGCCTCCGTCGCCAGGTTCACCACGTGTGTCGCGTCGCCGTTCTGCGCGCGGGTCTCGACGTTGCTCATCCCCGCCGCGGTCGCGATGCCGGCGGCCGCCACGCCGACGTCGACCCGGCCGAACTCGGCCACCGCCGCGGCGACGAGGGCGTCGCAGTCGGCTTCGCTGGTGGTGTCTGTTCGTTTGTACACAGCCTTTTGGCCGATTTCTTCCACCAGCCGTAAGGTTTCGCTCGCATCTTGCACGTCGCCGATCACCACGTGTGCGCCCTCGCGCGCGAAGCGCACCGCGGTGGCCCGGCCGATGCCGCTCGCGCCGCCCGTGACGACGGCGATCTTGTTCTCCAGTGCCATGACCATGGGCTCGACTGTGACCTGCGGCACGAGGGTGCGACAACGGAAGTTCGTGCGCGCTGCGGGCCCGCGGCATGTGCGGATTCCCATTGCCGCCGTGCCCGGGCGCCGCTGACGATGAAGTGGCCAAGTCAGCGCGAGTGACGGGTGGTGGGTCGTGGAACGAGCTGGACAGCTGCACATCGTGGGCCTCGGGGGGACCGTGCGCCCCGGATCGTCGAGTGAGCAGTCGCTGCGGATCGCGTTGCGACACGCGGAAGAGCTGGGCGCGACCACGCACGCGTTCGCCGGGGCGTCGTTGGCCCAGCTGCCGATGTACGCGCCGGGCGGCGACGGCGGCGCGGTGGCGCGCGAGCTGGTCGAGCACCTGCGGCGGGCCGACGGCGTGATCATCGCGTCGCCCGGCTACCACGGGTCGATGTCGGGGCTGGTCAAGAACGCTCTGGACTACGTGGAGGACATGCGCGAGGATCCGTTGTCCTACCTCGCCGACCGGGCCGTCGGGCTCGTCGTGGCGGCGCACGGGTGGCAGGCGGGGGTGACGACGCTGGGCGCGTTGCGAGCGGTGGTCCACGCGTTGCGCGGCTGGGTCACGCCCTACGGCGCGGTGGTGAACTCACTGGAGACGCAGTTCGCCGACGGTGTGTGTGACCAGCCACGGGTGGTACAGCAGCTGCACCTGGTGGCCGACGAGGTGGTGCGGTTCGCGGGTCTTGTCGCCGGGGCGCGGGTCGCCTGATGGAGCTCTCGTTCGAACCCCTGACGCCACTGTCCTATCTGGACCGCGCGGCGGCGGCGCACGGCTCCCGGGTCGCGGTGGTCGACGGTGCTTCTCGGTGGACGTACGCGGAGCTGCACGACCGGTGCCGTCGGCTGGCGGGGGTGCTGGCGCCGTTGGCCGGCGGGCGTCCGGTGGCGGTGCTGGCGCCGAACACGCACGTGTTGCTGGAGGCCAACTTCGGTGTGCCCTGGGCGGGAGTGCCGCTGGTGGCGGTGAACACGCGGCTGTCGGCGCGCGAGGTCGCGTACATCCTGGAGCACTCCGAGGCGTCGGTGCTCGTGCACGATCCGGTGTTCGACCCGCTGGTGGACGAGGTGCTCTCGAGCGTCGGCGGGGTGCGGCGGATCCGGGCCGGGGAGGAGTACGAGGCGCTGCTCGCGGCCGCTGCTCCGCTGGCGTTGACACCCGACGACGAGCGGGCCGTGCTGTCGATCAACTACACGTCCGGCACCACCGGCCGGCCGAAGGGCGTGTTGTACCACCACCGCGGCGCGTACCTGCAGGCGTTGGCGATGGTAGGTCACGTGGGATTGTCACCATCTTCTGTGCATTTGTGGACACTCCCGATGTTCCACTGCAACGGCTGGTGTTTCCCGTGGGCCGTCACGGCAGCGGCGGCGACGCACGTGTGCCTGCCGAAGGTCGAGCCCGCCGAGGTGTGGCGGCTGATCCGCGAGGAGGGAGTCACCCACCTCAACGGTGCGCCCACGGTGTTGTCGATGTTGGCTTACGCACAAGAGGCTGTGCGAGT
Source organism: Amycolatopsis sp. NPDC047767 (assembly GCF_040704195.1). NCBI lineage: Bacteria > Bacillati > Actinomycetota > Actinomycetes > Pseudonocardiales > Pseudonocardiaceae > Amycolatopsis > Amycolatopsis sp. NPDC047767. The sequence goes on along the minus strand of NZ_JBEYSJ010000057.1, from coordinate 20,089 downwards.
CACACCAACGGTGCGCGTGGCGACCGGCGGCGCGCCACCGTCTCCGGCGATCCTGCGGCGCATGGGTGAGCTGGGGTTCGACGTGACGCACCTGTACGGGCTCACGGAAACCTTCGGCCCGGCCATGATCTGCGACTGGCGTCCGGAGTGGAACGATCTTGACGCGACGGCTCAGGCGCGGATGAAGGCGCGCCAGGGCGTGGGGAACATGATCGCGTGTGTCGTGCGGGTGATCGGGACCGACGGGGTGGACGTGCCCGCCGACGGCGTGGCGGTCGGCGAGATCGCGTTGCGGGGCAACAACGTGATGCTCGGCTACTTCAAAGACCCCGAGGCGACGCGCGCGGCGGCACCGGACGGCTGGTTCCGCACCGGTGATCTGGGCGTTCTCCATCCCGACGGATACGTGGAACTGCGCGACCGCAGCAAGGACGTGATCATCTCCGGCGGTGAGAACATCGCGTCCGTCGAGGTGGAGCAGGCGATCGCGGACCACCCGGCCGTGCTGGAGGTCGCGGTGGTCGCCGCGCCGCACGAGCACTGGGGTGAGGTGCCGGCGGCTTACGTGACGCTCCACGCCGGCGCGTCGGCGACGGAGGAGGAGATCGTCGCCCACGTGCGGTCGCGGCTGGCGCGGTTCAAGGCGCCGAAGTCGGTGGAGTTCGGTGAGCTGCCGAAGACGTCGACGGGGAAGGTGCAGAAGTTCGTGCTGCGGGAGCGGGCGCGGCGGGGTCCGGCATGAGCCGGTAGAGCTGCAGGGCGACCTGCAGGTCGAGGGTGTTTTCCGGATCGCGCCAGCCGGCACCGTCGAGCACGTGGTCGATGCGGTCGAGGCGCTGGTAGAGCGTGTTGACGTGGATGCCGAGCGCGCGGGCCGCGGCGGGCGGGCTCTGGCCGCGGTCGAAGTAGCACTCGACGGTGGCGAGCAGGGACGAGCGGTGTTCGGCGTCGTAGTCGAGCAGCGGTCCCAGGGCGCGGCGGACGACGCGGCGCAGTTGGTCGGGGCCGACGTTATCGAGCACGACGCCGACCACGCCGAGTTCGTCGAGGCCCGCGCCGCTGCCTTCCCGGCCGAGGGCCAGCAGGAGGCGGTGGCAGCGCAGGGCCCGGTGGTGGGTGGTGCGCAACGCCGGGAGGTCGTGGGCCGGGCCGGCGGCTCCGGCGGTGACGGGGGTGCTCGCGTCGAGCTCGGCCGCAACGGCCCGGGCGATGGCGCCGGCGTCACACCCGGGGAGGATCAGGACGAGGTGACCGTCCACTTCGCTCGCGAGGCCGCCGCGGCGGGTGGCGACGCATTCGGCGGCGGATGTGAGTTCTTGCGCATCGCCTGAGACCACCACGATCACGTGCGGTTCGTTTTCCACCAGAACCGTGAACCTTTTCGCACGCCGTGTGATGGAGTCCCAGTCGGGTTCCCGTTCGCCGAGGAGGTCTTCCACCAGCTCGTGGCGCAGGTCTTGTTCGACTGTTGCCGTTTGGCGTTCGAGAAGTACCAGAAGTGTTGCGGTCTGTGCCGCGCGTTCGAGGGTGCCGAGTTCGGTTTCGGTCAGGGGCTGGGTGCGCCCGAAGTACAGCCGCCCGTGTGTTTCGCCGCCGGCGCGCAGCGGGACGACGGTGCCGGCGCGGAACACGGCCTCGACCGGGATCCCGCCGGGCGCGGTGGCGGCGACGCGGTCGGTGCCGGTCTCGAGGGCAACGGTGCCGCCGAGCAGCCGTGCCATCGTGTCGGCGACTTCGCCGAGGCCGGCGCCCGCGAGCGCGAGCGGCACCAAGAGCTCGTGGGCGGCGCCGGCGAGTTCGAGCGCGTGGCGTTGTTCGGACATCTGCGCGTGGGTTTCGCGCAGCTCCTCCGTCGTGCTGCCGAGCTGGCCGAACAGGCGCGCGTTGTCGATCACCACGGACGCGTGGTGTGCAAGCGAGGTCAACAAAGCGATGTCGTGTTGATCGAATGTTCGCTCGTGGCGATCGGCTGCGAACAAGGCGCCGATCACGCGTTGCCCGAGTTTCATCGGCACACCGGCGATGCTCACCACGCCGTCTTCTCCGACGGCGCTCGCGACGTGCGTTTCGCGGTGGATGCGGGGGTCGGTGAGGTAGTTGGTGGTGGCGAACGGACGTCCAGTGGCGATCACACGGCCGCCGACGCCCGAGCCGGGCCGTTGGCGCACTGAGCGGATCGGCGCGGTGACCGTGCCGGAGGTGACGCGCATGTAGGCGTCGCCGGTGTCGTCGTCGATGAGGGCGATGTAGGTGGAGTCGGTGGCCAGGAGCCGGCGGACGCGGTCGACGATGGCACTGAGCACCTCGTCGACGTCTCGCAGCGAGGTCAGGTCGCGCGCGGTTTCGTACAGGGCTTGGGTTTCGCGTTCGCGTTGCGCGCGGCGGGCGAGGATGCCGCGGACGGTGCGGGCGTCCGCAATCGCTTGCCGCAGCAGGTTCTTCCGGCCGCCTTCGGGAAGCGCCCGGACGTGGGCCTCGACCGCCTCGAAATCAGTGGCCGGCGCCTCTTCGGCGAGCAGGAAGGTGAGGTGGGCGAGGGCTTCGGCAGGGTTGTCCACTGTGGACCTGGTGAGCGCTTCCGCTGTCATGACACCACCACCGGGATCTGGTCGATTACGCGCCGGAGCTGCAGGGCGATGCGTAGCGTGAGGGCACCCGCGGGCTCACGCCAACGGCGGTGCCCGAGCACCTGGTCGACGCGGTCGAGGCGCTGGTAGACGGTGTTGGCGTGCACCTGCAGCCGGCGCGCGGCGGCGCGGGGGTTCTCGCCGGCGGCGAAGTAGCCGTCGAGGGTTTCGGCCAGCAGAGAGCCGTGTTCGTCGTCGTAGCTCAGGATCGCGCCGGCGTTGTCCTCGACGAGGCGGCGGACGTGTTCGCGGGAGGCGCCGTCGAGCACCAGGCCGAGCACACCGAGGTCGGCCAGGCTGGCGGCCGTGCCCGCTCGCCCGAGCGCGACGAGCAACCGGTGGCAGCGCTCGGCTTCCCGGTGCAGGCTCCGCACGGCGGGCGCGGTCGCGGCGGGTCCCGCCACGCCCGCGGTGACCGTGCCGCCGGTCGCGCGCTCGAGGTGCCTCCGCGCGGCTCTCACGGCGGCCGTCGCGTCGGCGCGGGGGAGCACCAGCACGACGTGCCCACCGTGCTCGGTCGCCACACCCCCGTGCGCCCGGACGTAGTCGGCTGCGGCCCTCAGCAGCCGCCGCCTGGTGGTGCCGCCGGCCGAAACCACGAGCACCGTCTGCCGCACGGCGAAATCGATCGCACCCGACACCTTCGCGCGCCGCCGCAACGCCGCCCAATCCGGCTCGCGTTCGGCAAGCAACTCGTCCACCACCTGCCCGCGCACCTGCTGTTCGGCCGCGGACATCTGACGTTCGACGAGCAACAACAACGCCGCCGTCTGCGCCGACCGCTCGAGGATCCGCTTGTCGGTGTCCAACGGCTCCGCGCGCCCCGAGAACACCAGATGCCCGAACGTTTCACCCCCAGCCCGCACGGGCACCGTCCACGCGCGCCGCCCCAAATCCCGCACCCGGCCAGGTCCGGGTTCGTTGGTCGGCCCGGATTCACCGATGCTCCTGCCCTGCTCGCTTCCGGACTCCGTCGGCAGCGCGGCCCGATCGGCGGGGCCGTCCACCAGGTCCGTCCCGGCAACCTCCGCGGCGACCGGCGGCAGGTCCGGCAGCCGATCCAGCAGCTCCGCCGGGCCGGCCTTGGCCAGCGGCGTCCCGTCGGGTTCGGCGGCGAGGACCGCGCCGTCGAGGGTCTCGGCGACGGCGGCCACCAGTTCGGCCAGGTCGGCGCGGCGCAGGACCATCGCCATCAGCTGTTCGTGGGCGGTCGCTGCCTGTTCGAGGGCTTTGTTGTGGCGGGCGAGCTGGTCGTTGGCGACCGTCAGCTCCTCGGCGGTGGCCTTGGTGGCTGCGAAGAGGCGTGCGTTTTCCAACACGATCGCCGCGTGATCCGCGAGCGAGCCCAGCAGGTCGATCTCGGATTGTGCGAATGTTCGCTCGTCGCGGTTGGCTCCGAACAGCACGCCGATCACTTCCGAACCCACGCGCATCGGGACGCCGAGGATGCTCACGATCCCGTCCTCCGCCACGGCCGACGCGACGGAGTGCTTGCGGCGAATCCGGTTGTCGCGCAGGTAGTTGGCGGTGGCGAACGGGCGGCCTTCCTGCGCGACCCAGCCGCCGACGCCGTACCCGGGCGGCTGCCGCAGCGATTCGATGGGCCGCGTGATCGTGCCGAGCGTGACGCGCATGTACGCGTCGCCCGTCTCCGGATCGACGAGCGCCATGTACGCGGCGTCGGTGCCGAGCAGCCGGCGCGCGCGGGCGACGATCGCGTCGAGCGCGGCGTCGACCTCGCGCACCGAGGCGAGATCACTGGCCGTGTCCAGCAGCGCCTGCATCTCGCGCTCGCGGCGCTTGCGGTCGGCGAGCAGTCCGCGGATGCGCGCGGCCCTGGTCAGCGTGAGGGCGACGAGCTCCCCATCGCCCTCGCCCGCCAGGTCCTCGCCGAGCCGGTCGAACTCGCCCGTCGCGCCGGTTTCGTCGGCGAGCAGGTGCAGCAGCCTGGCCAGGTCCTGTTCCGTGGTGGTCACACCGCCGTTGGTGTTGTCCATCTCGTCTCCTCGGTGCCTGTTGACATCTTGACCACAGATGTCCGGCCCCGTCGACCAAAAGCCGCTGGATGGCGCAGTGCGTGTGCGTTCACCCACGTCCGATGTGCGGCTCGTGTACATCCTCCTGTTGTCGCGCGACCCGGCGCGGCCGGATGCTCGTGTCTTCGAGAGGACGGTGCACCTTGGCGACAGCGACCGTGAACGGCGTGACCCTCCGCTACGACACCGCGGGCGAAGGCCCGCCACTGCTGCTCATCGCCGGCCTCGGCGCCAACTCGAGCGCGTGGGCGGGCGCGGTGCCCGAACTGAGCCGCCGGTTCACCGTGATCACCTTCGACAACCGGGGTGTCGGCCGCAGCGCCGTGCCCCCGGGTCCGTACTCGGTGGACACGCTGGCCGACGACGCGGCCGCGCTCGTGGAGTACCTGGACCTCGGCCCGGTCGCCGCCGTGGGCTGGTCGCTGGGCGCGTCGGTGCTGCAGTCGATGCTGATCCGCCACGGTTCGGTCCTGTCGAAAGCCGTGCTGCTCAACGGTTTCCCGTCGTACACCCCCATCCAGCACGCGTGGCTCGACGCCGGCCTCGCGCTCCGCCGCGCCGACGTCGACCCGCTGGCCGTCGGCGTGATCGGCATGGCGTGGGCCTTCACCGCCCGAGTGTTGTCGGACCACGAAACCCTTGCCGCCCAAGCGAAACTGGCCGCGGAAGACCCGTACCCGACGTCGCTGGAAGGCTTCGAAGCGCAAGCCGCGGGCCTGCGCGTCTACGACTCCCGCCCGGACCTGCCGTCGGCGCTGACCCCGACGCTCGTGCTGGCCGGTGCCGAAGACGTCCTGACGCCCGTGTCGCAGTCCGTGGAAATGGCTTCGCTGCTGCCGAACGCTTCCCTGCGCGTCCTGCCTCGGGGTGGCCACGCCATGCTCCTGGAGTACCAGGACGACACCCTCGCCGCGATCACGGACTACCTGGGCTGATGAGCCTCGCCGCCGATCTGGACGTCGGAGCGCTCGCGGCCCTGGGCCGCGGCGAACCGGTGCGGCTCGACGACTGCCTGGTCCTCCCGGCCGAGCTGGTGACCACCGCGTCGATGGCCTTCCTCATCCGCTACACCAGCGGGTTCGCCTGCGTCGCTCTCCCACGCGAGCGGTTGCGCGCGCTGCGCATCCCGCTGCTGCCCGCCGACGACACCGACTGCCCGCCGTTCGCCGTCTCCGTGGACGCCGCCGACGGCATCACCACCGGAATCTCCGCCCACGACCGGGCCCTGACCGCGCGCACCCTCGCGGCTCCGGCCACGACGTGGACCGACCTCACCCGGCCCGGCCACGTCGTTCCGATCCTGGCCCGCACCGGCTGCACGGGCGTGGCGGAAGCGGCGGTGGAACTGTGCCGACGAGCCGGCCTCGCCGAGGCGGCCGTGCTGGCCGCGGTCGAGGACGACGAGCCGGCGCTCGCCGGCCTGCCGAGGGTCTCGACAGTGGAGGTGTTCTGACTTCGTGCAGGTCAGGGCGTGAAGTCGACCTCCTCGGTGGTGACCGTGCCGGCCTTTCGGCCGGGTGCCGCGTGGTAGTTCCAGTACAGGTTCGTGTGCGCGATGACTTTGTCGGGTGTCGGCGCGCCGTACTCGGAGAGGTCTTCGGTGGTGTGCGCGTCGCCGACCAAGGTGGCGTCGTAGCCGCGCGCGATGGCGCCGTGGAGCGTCGAGCGGATGCACTCGTCGGTCTGCGCGCCCGAGACGAACAGGCGCCCGATGCCGCGCTCGGCCAGCACGGACTCGAGGTCGGTGTCCTCGAACGAATCCGGGTACGCCTTCTGCACCAACGCTTCCGAGTCGTTCCGGACGAGCTCCGGCACGTACCGCCACTTCTCGCTGTCGCGAGGCATCTGTTCGCTGTTGTGCTGCACCCACACCACGTCGACGTCGGCGGCGCGCGCCTTGTCGACGAGCGCGCCGATGTTGGCGACGACCTTGTCACGCTCGTGGGCGTGGTCGACCACGCCGTTCTGCACGTCGATCACGAGCAGGCCGGTCTTCGGGCGGTTGGCGAGCGTGGTCATGGCGGCTCCTCCGTTCGGTGGGGTCGATGGTATGTCTTCGGTCCGACAGTTTCGGGCGAGAACGTGGAGGACGCATGCTGCGCTGGGGAATCATGGGTACGGGCGGCATCGCCGGTGCCTTCGCGGAGGACCTGAAGCTCACCGATTCGGGTGTGGTCGCCGCCGTCGGCTCGCGCAGCCGCGAGACCGCCGACGCGTTCGCCGACCGCCTCGGCATCCCCACCCGCCACGGCAGCTACGAAGCCCTGGCCGCGGACCCCGAGGTCGACGTCGTCTACGTCGCGACCCCGCACCCGATGCACCACGACAACGCCATGCTCGCGCTGTCCGCCGGCAAGCCGGTGCTGGTGGAGAAGCCGTTCACGATGAACGCCGACGAGGCGCGTTCACTGGTCTCCTTCGCTCGCGAACGCGGACTGTTCCTGATGGAAGCGATGTGGACGCGCTTCCTGCCGCACATCCACCACGTCCGTAGCCTGCTCCCGGAGCTCGGCGACATCGTCACCGTCTCCGCCGACCACGGCCAGTGGTTCGCCGAGGACGCCGACTTCCGCCTCTTCGCCCCGGCCCTCGGCGGCGGCGCGCTGCTCGACCTGGGCGTCTACCCGGTTTCGTTCGCGTCGATGATCCTCGGGACGCCGTCGCGCGTGGCCTCGATCGTCTCGCCGGCCTTCACCGGCGTCGACGCCCAGACGTCCATGCTCTTCGGCTACGACAGCGGCGCCCACGCGGTCCTCAACTGCACCCTCCGCGCCGCGTCGGGCACCACCGCCTCCATCGTCGGCACCGACGCGCGCCTGGACATCGAAGGCGCCTTCTACGCCCCGGCTTCCTTCACCGTCACCCCACGCGGCGGCACCCCCGTCCGCCACACCCACACCGACCCCGGCCGCGGCCTGCGCCACCAGGCCGACGAGGTCGCCCGCCTCCTGGCGGCCGGCGCGCTGGAGAGCCCGCTGATGCCGCTCGACGAAACCATCTCGATCATGGCGACGATGGACGAGGTGATCGCTCAGGCCGGCTGACGGTCGCTGGGCTACCCGCCGGCCCGCGTGTGGCGGGTAGCCCGGGGCGGCTTGTGTTCGGGACTCGGACGGCGGCCGCTGCTGCGCCTTCGCCTCTATTCGCGAGGAAGCTGCTGTCCGGTTGGGGCTCGTGTTGGTGCTCGGTGGTCCAGATCGCCACGGCTGCCCCCGATGGCCGCCTGCCCGGCTCGCCGGCCGTGCTCGGCCGATGTCTCCACGTTCCCTGCACGGGAAGAACGCCAGCGACTCGGCCAGGTCCGGCGTGGTCTCAGCCTCTCTTATCCGCCGCCCGCGTCCGGGATCAGCGGCGGTCCAGCTCCTCACGAGCCTGCCGCGCGACCGCCGCCCGGAGTTCCTCCATGCGCGCGTTCTCGGGCAGGAGGTCGCCGTGGTCGTGGAGGGAGACGTCGTTGAAGCTTCCCGCCGCACCGCGGAACAGCCCGAGCAACGACCTCAGCGCCCGTCGCCGCTCGAGCCGGGTCGGCGCCTGCACGAGCCGTTCGTGGTGCGTCCGGAGGAACGTCGCCACACCCGGCTTGTGCGGCCGGAGCACCTCGGCCAGCTCGGCGAGGTCGTCCAGCAGCTGATCGTCCACGCCACTCCTCGTCGCTGGGCCTGCGCCGCGAAGACTAGCCCGGGGTGATCGCAACCGTCCCGTGTCCGGGGTTGAGTAGTGCTACGGATCCGATCACTGCCACCCATCCCCGACCCTGACCGCATGACCACGGACGCCGCCACGCTTCACCGCCTCGCCGACGCCCTCGACGCCCTCGGCCGGCACATCGCCGCCGTCGGCACCGAACTCCGCGTCGCAGGAACGCCCGCCACGCCGCCCCCGGACCCGGCTGCGCAGGCTGGGCCGGTGAACCCGCTGGTCAAGCCCACTTCCCAGCCACCAGTGCCGCCGGGCCAGTCGCTGACGCCCACCGAGGCACCGCAGCCCGAGGCCGCACCGGACTTGGATCGGCCACACCCTCCGTCGACCGCCGCGCAGCCGCAGGCAGGCGTGCAGCCGGCCACATCCGCCCAGCCCAGCGCGAGCGAAGGCGACCTACCGGCACACCTCACCGGCGCGGGCCCACAGCCAGCTCCCGCGTCGATCCAGCACCCGCTGCAGGCTGGCACTCAGTCCGAGGCGGGTCCCTACCAAACCTCGCCCTCGTCAGGTGGCCGGTCGGAAGCTCAGTCGAGTCCGCAGCAGCCAGGTGGCCAGCCGTCGCAGGCTCAGGCCGCCGCACACCCGGCGTCAGCTCCGCAGCCGACCCACCAAGCCGAATCGCGTCAGCAGCCCCAGACCGGCCCGCAGCCGTACGCGCCCTTCGGTCCCATCTACCAGCCGTACCCCGGCGCCTACGCCTACCCGACGCCAGCCGAACCCCAGCCGTACGCGCAGCAGCCCTACCCCCAGACCAACCCCTTCCCGACCTACACCCCGCAGCCCACCCTGAGCGAGCGGCTCGGCAAGGAGGGCGCCGGGTCGCGGTTGCTCGCGTGGGTCGGTGGGGCCGTGACGTTGCTGGGTGTTGTGCTGCTGCTCGTGCTCGCGGTGCAGCGCGGGTGGCTGGGGCCGTTGCCGCGGGTGCTCGTGGGGGCCGTGTTCGGGGCCGCGCTCGTCGGGGCGGGCGCGTGGCTGCATCGCAAGCCGGCCGCGCGCACCGGTGCGTTTGCCCTTGCCGCCACAGGGATCGCGACGCTCTACCTCGACGCGATAGCCGCCACCTCCCTGTACGAGTTCCTGCCCGTCCCCGCCGGCCTCGCCGTCGGGCTCGTGACCGCGGTGGGCGGGCTGCTGCTCGCCGTCATGTGGAATTCCCCTCTGCTCGCCAGTTCCGTCGTCGTCGCGTGCGGCGTGTGCGCACCCGTGATCACCCAGGGCTTCACGCCGGAACTCGTGACCTTCTTGCTCATCATCCAGATCTCGACGGTGCCCGTCCAGTTGCGACGGTCGTGGTGGTCCCTTTCGCTCACTTCGGCGATTCCGCCCTTGACAGCGTCGCTGATCGGCACCGTGCTGCACACGCAGAACACCGGCGTCGCCGTGGCCACCGGTTTCGTGAGCGCCGCCATCTCGTTGATCATGCTGCGCCGCAGGGAAAACGATCCGACTTTGCTGGCCGTGCTCGCCGTCGCGCCACTACCCGTGTTGGCCGCCGCGATGGTGCTTCCGAAGACGCAGGCGGCACTTTTGGCGGGTGCGGTGGCGGTTGTCCTTGTCGCGAAATGGCCGTTCGTGCGCGGTCAAGCCGGTACGGTCGCAGGCGTCGCCGGCCTCGTCGCCGCTTTGCAGGCCACGGTCACGGAATTCGACGGGGGTGCGGTGCTGCTGGGTGAAGCGCTGGCGCTCGCGTTCGCCGCTCGGTACACGAAGAACCGTTTCGTGCTAGGGGGTTCGCTGGCTTTCGCGGTGATCGGCGGGCTCGTCGCGATCGTCGTGGACGTGCCGCCCGCGATCCTCGTTGTCCCACGAGCGCACACGACCGCGGACCTGCTCGCCGCACTCGCCGCGGCCGCGCTCATGCTGGGCGCCGCGATCGCGTTGACCTGGGCCGCCGTGCGGCTCGAAACCCTCAATCCCAGCAAGCTTTTGCCGTGGCTTCCGGGCGGCCTCGCCGCGCTCTACGGCGCAGCCGGCCTGGTCCTGTGCGCGGCACTGCTGGCGGTTCCCGGCCGGTCCGGTTTCCTGCTGGGCCACGCGTTGATCACCGTCTCCTGGACGGTCGCCGCCCTCGTCCTGCTTCTCCGCGGTATCGCTGTCGTCGCGCTTCGCGTGGTAGGTCTCGTGCTGGTTGCCGCAGCGGTCGCGAAGCTGGTTCTGTTCGACCTCGCGGCGCTCGACGGGCTCGCCCGAGTGGGTGCATTTCTCGGCGCCGGTCTCGTTCTTTTGCTTGCAGGGAGCCGATATGCGCGAATGGTCGCCTCGCGCTAGCGGAAACTGTCGGTGGGTTGTGGTTCTCTTGATCTCACCACTTCCGAGGGGAGACCGAAGATGCAGTACACACCCGACCCGAACCTGATCAAGCGCGCCGGCGAGCCCGTGGGCTGGCTGACCACCATCACGCCGAGGGGACGTCCCGCACCACGTCCGGTGTGGTTCGTCCTCGACGGCGACGACATCCTGGTGTTCAGCCAGCCCGACACCGCCAAACTCCGCCACATCGCCGGCAACCCGGAGGTGAGCTTCCACCTCAACAGCGACCAGAACGGCGGAAGCATCCTCGTCGTCAACGGCCGCGCCCAAGTCGACGAGGGCAAACCCTCCGAAGCGCCGGGCTACCTCGAGAAATACGAGCCGTCCTACGCCGGCGTCGGATACGCCGACGCGGCCGCGTTCGACGCGTCGTTCTCGGTGCGCGTCCGCATCGTCCCGGAGCGCTCTTGGGGGTTCTAGGTCAGAAGGCGACGTCCAGGCAGGCCAGCCGTGCGCCTGCGGTTCCGGCGTGACCGGCGTCGGTGTGCGTGTGTGTTTCGTGGATCACCACGGAGTGTGCGCGTCGTGAGCCGAACGTCCAGTCCACAGTGGACTTGGCGTGGCCCGTGCCGAAATGGTCGGTGGTGAAGTCGAGCCAGATCTCGTTGCGCGGGTTCGCGTAGGTGGGGTCCACCGACGGCTTCACCGGGTCCGGTGTGTGCTGGAAGTGCGGGCCGGCGTCGTCGCCGCTGGGGCCGCACGCGTTCGCGTGGGCGTGGGCGCCGTACTGGTGGTTCGGCAGCAGGCCGGTGACCACGAGCGCGGTCGTGGTGCCGGTGGTGTGCGCGGACGTGCCGAACACGTGGGCTTGTGCGCCGCCCGGGACGAGGTCGGTGCGGTAGGTCACGGCGTGGGCGCCACGGGAGTACCCGGTGAAGGTGCCGTGCACGGAGGTGAAGTGCACCGGGGTGGCCGCGTCGGCGGTGGCGCCGGAGAGGCTGGCCAAGCCGGCGACGAGAGCAGCGGAAAGGAGTGTGGGAGCGATTCGCATGGTCATTCTCTAGCCAGCGCGTGGACCGCGACGCCATGGGCGCCACCCGAACGTGTGATCAGTTCCCCCGTCGTGCGCAGCGCCGGGTGAATCCTCCACGGGCCGGTCGGCCAGGTTCGGGGGAACGGGAGTCTGGTGGTCGGGCTTAGTGTTTCGGCACGAAGCCGACCCTGGAGCACACCCGATGACTGACCCCGACGAGCAGCGCCGAGCCAACCCGCCCTCCGCCGACCCCGCAGGAGCCGAATTCCGCCGTGGGGAAGGCCTCGGTTCGACCACCGGCGGTGCACCACCGGTGGAGGCCGACGAGGCCATCGACAACGTCGACGTGGAGCACACCGGGGAGACACGCAACCAGAAGCTGCAGCGCAACGTCGGCGAGCTGCTTCAGGAGCTACGCGTCGCGCAGGCTGGGGTGCAGATCCTGCTCGGGTTCCTGCTGGCGGTCGTGTTCACCGACCGGTTCCAGGCGGCCGGCGGGCTCGTGAAGGGGCTGCACCTGGTCGCGGTGCTGCTGGCGGTCGCCGCCACCGCGCTGCTCACCGCGCCCGCGGCGTGGCACCGCCTGCTGTTCCGCACAGGCCGCCGCGACGAGATCCTGCGCGTTGGCAACCGAGTGGTGCTCGTCGGCTTCGGCTGTCTCGCCGGCACGGTCACGCTCACGGTCGCCCTCATCGCCAAGGTCGTCTACGGCACCCCCGCCCTCATCGCCGCGGGCAGCTTCACGGTCCTGCTGTTCGGCCTACTGTGGTTCGCCGTACCCCTCCGCCTCCCCAAGGACGACCCGGTCCCGGCCAACCCACCTCAGCCGGCGCGCAACCGACAGGCCTGACCAAGCGCGACCGACAGGGCTGACCGGGGCGGTTGGCTGGCGGGGCTGGCCAAGCGTGACGGGCGGGGCTGACCGGGCGGTTGGCTGGCGGGGCTGGCCAAGCGTGACGGGCGGGGCTGACCGGGCGGTTGGCTGGCGGGGCTGGCCAAGCGTGACGGGCGGGGCTGACC
>NZ_JBEYSJ010000057.1:0-7325 GCF_040704195.1 Amycolatopsis sp. NPDC047767 | reverse complement strand
GACCGGGCGGTTGGCTGGCGGGCACTGACCAAGCGCGACCGGCGGGGCTGACCGGGGCAGCTGACTGGCGGGGCTGACCAAGCGCGACCAGCAGGGCTGACCGGGCGATCGGCTGGCGGCGATAACCGGCCGACGAGCTATGGCCTGCCCGCTGGATGGCCGCCGCAGCATGGTCAACGACGGCAAGCACACCACCATGTTCGTCGACGGTTGCCCGCTGCTGCGCAACCCGAAGACGCCCGCCAACGGCCTGGCCAACCCGGGCGGCGGCTGGTTCGTCGGCGCGTACGCCTACGGCAGCAAGGTGGAGCAGGGCTTCTACGGCCTGCTGGGCGACGTGCGCGTGGTCGAGCGCGCCTTGCCCGTCCGCGATTTCCTGCTCGGCTGAAAGCCCGGAAAAGGCGCCCTGAATCTCGAAGGGGCGGCTTTTTCATGCCCGAAAGATCCGACTTGACAGGACCCGGACAATAAAAAATCGGCGCTCACGTCAAAACCACTGGTGAACGCCGAACCTGATATCAGGATAAACGCTGTGAGGGAACTTGTCAAATCAGGGGTACGACGAGGAATTGCAAGCGGAACGCGCATACGTCGCGTCGCTCTACGATCGGCTCGCCGCCGAGCGGGAGCGGGCGAACGGCGCGCATGTCAAGGCACTGCGGGAACCTGGCCACCTGTTGTGGGAGCGTGACGTCCAGGCCGCCCAGCGCGCGAAGGCCGTCGCGCAGCTCGACGTGGCGTACAACGGATTGTGCTTCGGCCGTCTCGACGCCCTTTCCGGTGAGCGGACGTACCTGGGCCGGCTCGGCATTTTCGACGAGGACAACGACTACGAACCCCTGCTCGTGGATTGGCGCGCGCCGGTCGCGAGCGCGTTCTACTGCGCCACCGCGGCGTCACCCGAAGGAATGGCACGACGCCGGCAGTTCCACACGCGGGGACAGCGCGTGGTCGATTTCACCGACGAATTCCTCGGCGACAGCGGCGGGACCAGGGGCGATGCCGCGCTGCTGGCCGCAGTCAACGCGCCTCGCGGCGACGGGATGCGCGACATCGTCGCGACGATCCAGGCCGAGCAGGACGAGATCATCCGGCTGCGGCACCCGGGCGTCGTCGTGGTCGAGGGCGGGCCGGGGACCGGAAAAACGGCCGTCGCGCTGCACCGCGTCGCGTACCTCCTGTACACGAAGCGCGAGCGGTTGCAGCGGCGCGGCGTGCTCGTCGTCGGGCCGAGCCCGGCGTTCCTCGACCACATCAGCCGCGTGCTGCCGTCGCTGGGTGAGACCGACGTTGTGTTCCAGACGCCGGGCGACCTCGTGCCCGGGCTGAATGTGACGGCCGAGGACGAGCCCGAGCTGCAGCGCATCAAGGGGTCGCCGGCGATGCTCGACGTGCTGGTCGCGGCCGTCGCGGATCGGCAGGAGCTGCCTTCGGAGCCGGTGCCGGTCGAGCTGACGGACGGCCCGGTGGTGCTCGACGCGGACGTCGCGCGTGCGGCCCGCGACGAGGCCCGCGCGACCGGGCTGCCGCACAACGAGGCGCGGCCGGTGTTCCGCGAGGCCGTCCGGCGGGGGCTGGCGGAGCGCGCGGTGGATCGGATCGGGGAAGGCTGGCTGTCACCGTCGGACGGCATGCGGACGGAGCTGCGCGCCGAAGTGCTGGCGGAGCTGGCGGATCACGAGCAGCTCGCGTCGGCGCTCGACCGGCTGTGGCCGTTGCTGACGCCGCGCCGGTTGCTCGCGCAGCTGTACTCGTCGCGCTCCCGCGTCGCGGCGGCCGGCGGGGCGCCCGCGCTGTACCAGGCGCGCGGCGCGGCGTGGACGGTGTCGGACGTGCCGCTGCTGGACGAGGCCGTCGACCTGCTCGGTGAGGACCGGTCGGTGGAGCGGGCCGCCATGCGACGCGCTCGCGTCGAGGAGAACTACGCCGCCGGTGTGCTCGACGTCCTCGAGGTCGAGGAGACGATGGACGACGAGGAGCAGCTCACCGCGGCCGACCTGCTGGACGAGCGCGCGCTCGCGGAGCGTCACCGAGAGCGCGACAACCGCGCACTCGCCGAGCGCGCTGCGGCGGACCGCGACTGGACGTATGGGCACGTCGTCGTCGACGAGGCGCAGGAACTGTCCGAAATGGACTGGCGCGTGCTCATGCGGCGTTGTCCCAGCCGGTCGTTCACGATCGTGGGCGACCTGGTGCAACGGCGTTCGGCGGCCGGCGCGCGATCGTGGGCGGAGGTGTTGTCACGCTACGTCGCGGACCGGTGGGTTTTCCGACCGCTCACGGTGAACTACCGGACGCCGGCGGAGATCATGGCGGTGGCAGCGCGGCTGCTGGCGGAGTTCGCGCCGGGAGTGCGGCCGCCGGAGTCGGTGCGTTCGTGCGGGGTGTCGCCGTGGTCGCGGCGGGTTTCTTCGTACGACTTGGCGATTTCTGCCTTTGTCGACTCGGAGGCTTCACGCGAGGGCACGAGTGTGGTGATCGGGCCGCCGGGCGTGGCGGGCACGGTGCCGCCGTCGGCGACCAAGGGCCTGGAGTACGACGCGGTGCTCGTCGTGGACCCCGCCGGCATCCTCGCGGCGAGCTCCCGCGGGGCCGCGGAGCTGTACGTCGCGCTCACCCGCGCAACGCAACGGCTGGGCATCGTCCACGACGGGCCCCTTCCGGCGGTGTTGCGCGCAGCGGTGCCGGAGGGTGGTGGTCGGGTGAGCCATCGACGTTATGTGTGAAGGGCAGTGGTGGCCCGACGTTGTTGTGCCGCTCGGTCTTTGACGAGGGTCGGTGACGTTGTTTCGGAAGACGGCTCGGTGCCGGCGTGGTGGATTCCGGCCATCAGATATCAGATCTGGTGTCCGGCGTTCGGCCGCTTCCGCGCCGGTGCCGTGGCGGCCCCGAGTTGTCCACAGCCCACCTGCAGAAGGAGCACCTGTCCACAGATTTTGTTTTCCCCCGTTTTTGGGGCCATGGGGCGATAAGCTGGGACGGGGATGGCCCCCTGGGGAGGGCGGGAGTTCCGGCAAAGTCGTGGGTCCGTGTGAGGTCCCTCGGATCTGCGTGAATTTCTGTCTCGTGCGCCGGATCCGCGGGGCTGGCGTGGTGTGCGGCATTCAGTGGCGACGATCCTGGCGCGGGCCGAGGTGGCGGGATTCGGAGCTGCCAGATCGGCCTCGGACGAAGCGACGGTTCGCCGGGTGATGGCGCGGACGCCGTGAAGGTTGTTCTCTGTGTGCCACTGGCTGCGGACGTAGCAGCCGATACGACCGGGGGTGCGCTCGGCGGCCGGTGAGGGCGGTGACGCTGAGCGCAGTGTGGGTGGTGTTGTCCGCCGGCGCGCCGGGTGGTGTGGCGCTCAACGACGAACGCGCGGGTGGCGTACGAGAAATAAATCGGGTAGCCGAGCACATCCCCGAGTGGCGTCGATCGGGTGATGCGGTGTTCGCACACGGCATGCCGGGAGGGCAGGGCTGTGTGTGGTGAGGGGGAAGGGCTGCAAACAAAGGAAACCAGCCGCGCACACAGCGAAAGCGAGACAGTCAGCGGCACCTCGCCAAAACCCCTGGCACAGCGACCCAGCAGCCCGGAAATGAGGCGGGGACCCGGCCTCACCCGAGAAACACCGGCAACCTCAGACGGTCAGGTTGCCCCACGCGTAGTTCTGCTTGGCCAGCTTCAGGTACACGAACAGCTCCGTGGAGGTCACCCCGGGGATGGGGCGCACCTGGTCTCCCAGGACGGCCAGCAGGTGGTCGTCGTCGCGGCAGATCAGTGAGGCCAGGAGGTCGAAGCGGCCGGCGCAGAGGACGACCTGGTGGACGTCGGCGAGGTCCGACAGGCGGTTGGCGACCTCGCGCGGGTCGCCGCTTACGGTGATGCCGATCATGGCCTGGCGGGTCAGATCGACGTTTTCGGGGGCCGTCACGGCGACTATCTGCATCATGTCGTCGCGAAGCAGGCGTTGGACGCGCTGGCGCACGGCGCCCTCGGAGAGTCCGACTGCTTTGGCCAGTGCGGTGAACGAGGCGCGACCGTCGCTCTGGAGTAGGGCGATCAAGGTTCTGTCGGTGCCGTCCAACGCCTTCGGTGTGCGTTGCTCCTCGACCTTCGTACGGTTTCCGTCACCCATGCCGTCCCTCCCTGTGTTTCGGCATGTGATTCCTTAGGCGCGCAGCGTATCTGCCCCCGCGCCCGAACAGGAGTCGGTTTCGGGATTCACGCGATTCGCCGGATGGGTCGACAGCGACGCCGAAATCAGTGGTCAAGGCGCCGTTGAGGTGATGTTTTCGGCGCGCGGATGTGCGCCGGCGCACACGGGGTGCCGGGTCTGGGCTCCAAACCGGTACCGTCTGGCGGCCGTGAGAGGCCCGGAAAGACCCGGAAGGCCTAGCGAAACGCAGCGGCTCCGACCGAATCCCACCCCCATAAGGAGGACCGGCCATGTCCGAAGCCGTCGCGCTCGGCGCCCACCCCGCCCCTTCCGTGCCGGCCAAAGGACTCCGGACAGGGGCTCTGGGCATGGTGTCCGCAATGGTGATCGGAATGTCGTCGACGGCCCCGGCGTACTCGATCGCCGCGACGCTCGGGTTCATCGTGCTCGCGGGCGCCGGCTTCAAGGCCGCCGCGTTCATCCTGCTGTCGTTCATCCCCGTCCTCTTCGTGGCCGTCGCGTTCCGCGAGCTCAACACGGCCGAACCCGACTGCGGCACCAACTTCACCTGGGCGACGCGCGCGTTCGGCAGCCGCGCGGGCTGGATGACGGGCTGGGTGGTCACGGTCGCGCAGCTGCTGGTGATGAGCAGCCAGTCGGCGCTCACCGGCCGCTACACGCTGCTCCTGCTGGGCGCCGACAGCCTGGCGGACAACCGCGCCGTGACCACCGCCATCGGCTGCGCGTGGCTGCTCGCCCTCTGCTACCTGTGCTACCGCGGCATCGAGGTGTCCGCGCGCGCCCAGTGGATCCTGCTGGGCATCGAGCTCGCCGTGCTCGTCGTCTTCTCGATCGTCGCCCTCGTCCGCGTCTACGACGGCAGCGCCGGGCCGCAGGCGAGCCACCCGCAGTGGAGCTGGCTGTGGCCCAACGGCGTCGGCCTCGGCACGGCGGTCTCGGCCGTGCTGCTGGCCGTGTTCATCTACTGGGGCTGGGAAAGCTCGCTGTCGGTCAACGAGGAGTCGGCCGATCCGCGCCGCGCGCCCGGCCGCGCCGCCGTGCTCTCGACCGTGCTGCTGGTGCTCAACTATCTGCTCGTCACGGTCGCCGCGCTCGCGTTCGCCGGCGTCGGGGAGGGCGGCATCGGCCTGGGTAACGAGGCCAACTCCGAAGACGTGCTGGCCGGCCTCGGCGGCGCGGTGTTCGGTGACTCCGGGCTCGGCAAGGTGATGGGCCTGCTGCTCATCGTCTCCGTCCTCACCAGCGGCGCCGCCACCAGCCAGGCGACGATCATGCCCGCCGCGCGCACCACGCTGTCGATGGCCAGCCACGGCGCGCTGCCCAAGGTCTTCGGCCGCGTGCACCCGCGGTACCAAACGCCGTCGGTCTCCACCTGGACGTTCGGCCTCGTCTCGCTCGTGCTCTACGTGCTGCTCGCGGTGTGGAGCGACAACGTGCTCTCGGACTCGGTCGACGCCGTCGGCCTCACCATCGCGATCGAGTACACGATGACGGCGCTGGCGTGCGTCTGGGTGTTCCGCAAAACGCTGCTGGCCAGCCTGCGCCACTTCGTCCTGCGCGGGGTGCTGCCGTTCGTCGGCGGGTTGTTCTTCCTGACCGTCCTGGTGCTGGCGGTGATCGAATACGCGAAGCCGGACGCAGGTGAGACCACCGTCTTCGGCATCGGCGGCGTCGCGGTGATCGGGGTCGTGTCGATCCTGATCGGGTTCCCGCTCATGTTCGCCGTGAGCGGGGCGTGCCGTGAATTCTTCGCCGGCCGGAGTCTGTCCCGCGGTTCGGTGCCGCGTGACGGCGAGTCGATCGAGGCCTGATTTAGGCTGGTGGGCATGCCGGACACACAGTACGAAGACCTGCTCCGCCACGTGCTCGACACGGGCGCGGTCAAGCAGGACCGCACCGGCACCGGCACGCGGTCGATCTTCGGTCACCAGCTGCGCTACCGGCTGGCTGACGGCTTCCCGCTGGTCACGACCAAAAAGGTGCACTTCCGCTCGATCGCCTACGAGCTGCTGTGGTTCCTGCGCGGCGACTCCAACGTGCGCTGGCTGCAGGACAACGGCGTCACGATCTGGGACGAGTGGGCGTCCGCCGAAGGTGACCTCGGCCCGGTCTACGGCGTCCAGTGGCGCTCGTGGCCGACCCCGGACGGCGGCCACGTCGACCAGCTCGCCGAGCTCCTGACCACGCTGCGGGAGAATCCCGACTCGCGGCGCATGATCGTGTCCGCGTGGAACGTCGCCGACATCCCGCGCATGGCGCTGCCGCCGTGCCACGCGTTCTTCCAGTTCTACGTCGCCGACGGCGAGCTGTCCTGCCAGCTCTACCAGCGCAGCGCCGATCTGTTCCTCGGTGTGCCGTTCAACATCGCCAGCTACGCCCTGCTCACCCACATGATCGCCGAGCAGGTCGGCCTGCGCGTCGGCGATTTCGTGTGGACCGGCGGCGACTGCCACATCTACGACAACCACGTCGACCAGGTCCGCACGCAGCTCTCGCGCGAGGCCCGGGAGTTCCCGACGCTGAGCCTGAAGCCGGCGGACAGCCTGTTCGACTACACCTACGACGACATCGTGATCGACGGCTACGACCCCCATCCCGGCATCAAGGCCCCGGTGGCGGTGTGATCGGCCTGATCTGGGCGCAGGCCGCCAACGGGGTCATCGGCCGCGACAACGAGCTGCCGTGGCGGCTGCCGGAGGACCAGAAGCACTTCCGCGAGACGACCACGGGCGCGGCCGTGCTCATGGGCCGCCGGACGTGGGAGTCGCTGCCGCCGCGGTTCCGGCCGTTGCCGGGGCGGCGCAACCTCGTGCTGTCGAGCACGCCGCAGGAAGGCGTGGAGACGTTCCCCGACCTGGCGCAGGCGTTCGCCGCGGTGTCCGGCGACGTGTGGGTGATGGGCGGCGAGGCCGTGTACCGGGCGGCGCTGCCGTTCGCGGACCGGATCGTGGTCACGGAGATCCAGGAGCACTTCGAGGGCGATACGTACGCGCCCGAGGTCGGCCGGCCGCCGGACTCGACCGGCGAGTGGCTGGAGTCGTCGACGGGGCTGCGCTACCGGTTGCTGACCTGGGGCTAGGTGTGATGTCCAGGGAGGTTGGTCAGCCGGGTGATCGGTGGGTGGCCTCCGACGGCGCTGTGGGGTCGGTGGTGATTGTAGAAG
>NZ_JBEYSJ010000056.1:0-41717 GCF_040704195.1 Amycolatopsis sp. NPDC047767 | reverse complement strand
GTCCGGAATCGCGAACCTTCACAACATCCTTATGGACGTCTGACCGCAACACTAGCCCCACTAACCACAACACCAGTTACGAGACATCCCTTAGGCCTGCGTAGAAGTCCGCATCCACAGCCACGTCCGGGACCACTCGGTCCTCCTTGGACAGTGTCGCCGGAACCACGCCGTGCTGGTACGGAGGCTGGTTGAACAGGGCAGTGCGGCCCCCTCCGGCACCGCCGTCGAAGGAGCCGGGAGGCGGAGTGGTCCAGGCCTTGCCGTCGGCCGAAGCGTCGGTTTTGCTGGTGCCCCAGCCGGTTTCGAAGAGGTAGTTGCTGTTCTTGTCGACTTCCAGCGTCGTCCCGCCCACGGCGGTCACCCACGGATCCGACGCGGGGTACTCCGTCTGCGGGGCGCGGGTGCCTCCGGCGGAATCGTCGCCCTTGTCGCCCGAGCTATAGTAGAGGCCGATGCCCTCGATTGCGGACTGCTGGAACGTCTGGTCCCAGGCCGCGATCATCGCCGGAGAGACGTTCGAGTCGAGCGTGGTCCAGGAGGTCGACACCACGTCGACCGCCCGGTCGTCGACCAGCCGATCGAGGCCGTCGAGCAGGGAGATCATGGTGGCCTGGGGATCGGTTTTGTCGGTGGCGCAAGCAGCGGCCGAGTAGACCACGCCAGCGTCCGGTGCCATGCCGTGCGTGATGGTGACGTCCATTTCACGCTCGATTCCCCAGGTCGGCTCGTCGCACACAGTGGACTGGCCGGTGGGGTAGCGCTGGGCGAACTGGCCGGGCGCGAGGGCTTTGTCGCCGAACGCGGTGGCGTCGGCGTTGACGGATTTCTCGAGCTGGGGGTCCGTGCCGATGCCCACGACACCGATCCTGGTGCCTTTGCCGGTGAGACCGGAATGCGTGACACCGTAGGCTTTGCGCAGCTGTGAAGGCAGGTAACCGCACGACGTCGCGGGGAGCTCGGTTCGTCCGTACGCCTCCGGCAGGGACTTCACGAACGCCTCGCCGTAGTAGTGGGAACAGGCGGTTGCCGGAGCGTCCGTTTCAGCGTCGTCCGCCTGCTGTGTGGGCGAGCCGTTTCCCGCTGTCGGCACCACGGCGATCACGTGGCGCGGTGCCGCCTTCGCCCACGCGGCGACTTGGGCGGGCGACGCGGTGAATGCGACGTAGTGAGACATCGTCCCGGTCACGGTGGCTCCCGCCGCCCGCAACTCGTTCTGCACTTCGGCGGTCTGCGTGGGAGTCGGGCCGAACTCGTGCCAGAACTGCTGGGCTGACAGGAAATGCCGGTACGCGGGGCCGGCCGGATCGGACACCGCCTTGGCGAGAGCTTCCATTCCCTGTGGATCCTGTCCCGAAAGATAGGCCCGAGCGGTGATCTGCGGTGGCGCCGCTGTCGCCGGGGCTGGCCCCGCCGCAAGGAGGGGAACCGCGGCGAGAACGGCGAACCACCTGGAGGATGTCATGCCTATTACCGTAGGACGCGGATGTCAGCGTCCTGTCAGAGAAGTGTTTTCCCCGCATCGTTGACTTCCGGCCGGGTGCTGAGCTTGCCCCGGATGAAGGCCTACAGGTCGTCGGTGCCGGTGCCGGTGCCGGCGACGTGAATCAGGAAGTCCCAGCCACCGGTGGTCACGAACATGTTCAGCGTCTCCGGCAGCTGGATCGCCCACTCGCGGAAGCCGGCGATGACCTTGCGTGAAGGCGGCGGATGCGGACGGAGACCATCGCGTGCACGGTCCGGCCGACCGCTTGGAGAATCACGTTGTGCGTGGTAGCCCGAGATCACGCCTGAGTCGCGCAGGGCGCGAACCCGCACCAGCGCCGTTGACGAACCGGGCGAATGGTCTTCATCGAGGTCGTGCTGGGCAAACACGACCTTCCCCGTCTGCTTGCTGAATTGGCGAATGCGGTCGCCCATCGCAATGGATGAGGGGCAGACCGGTTTGCCGTGCTCCGGGCTTCCGGTCGGGAGTCCGCGAATCACCGTGTGGTCGCGTCGGCGGCAGCCACGATGATGTCGGTGACCTTATCAGGGTGCGAAACGTACACGTCGTGCGCGGCGCCCCGCACTACGACGGTGTGGGCGTGGGCGCGTTCGGCCATCCATTCCTGCGCGGCCAACGGGATGCTGTTGTCAGCGGTCGGGATCAGGTCCCACACCGGGATGTTCTTCCACGCGGGCGCGCCCGATACCTCGTTCACAGCGGTCGCCGTCACCGGCCGCTGGCCGGCGGCCATCTGACGAGCCTGTGGCAGAGGGATGTCGGCGGCGAAGAGTTCCGGGAAGAGGTCCTGCTTCACATAGAGGTCGGTCTCGCCGCCGGGGAGGGCGACCTGTTGCAGCGACGCGCTGAGGGTACTGCCCGGGAACTTCTTCGTGATGTCGAGCGCGTTCTCCCCTTGGTCGGGCAGGAAGCTGGCGATGTAGACCAGTGCCTGCACCTTGGGGTCGTTCAGCGCGGCGTCAGTGATCACGGACCCGCCGTAGGAGTGTGCGGCCAGCACGACCGATCCGTCGACGCTGTCGACCAAAGCCTTGATGTAGGCGCCATCGAACGCGACGCCGCGCAGTGGGGTTGCGGCGGCGATCACGTTGTAGCCACGCTGCTCGAGCCGCGTGATCTCACCGTTCCAGCTGGACGTGTCGGCGAACGCGCCGTGCACCAGCACGATCGTCGGCTTCGCCTTCGCCTTCGCCTGCGCATGATGCTCCACCTGCTGCGGTGCCGCCGACGATGGCACGGCGGCGAAAACGGCGACGGCGGCCAGCGCTGTTGTGGCGGCGGTGATCCGGGCGAGGTGAGTACGTGTGCGCATTTCTTGCTCCTGGGGAAGTTCGGACTTCGTTCGGCCTGAACGCGACTTGCAAACTGGTTGAGCGCCGGTGTCCGGCCGTCAGGCTAGGCGGACGAGGCGTCCTAGTGCTTGAGCCGGCGACTGCCCTGGTGCCAGTCCTCCTGCTTGCCGACCTGCGACTCGTCGAGGCCGTAGACCCGCAGCTGCGGGCGCTCGCGCATGCTGCGCTTCAACTCGGCGAAGCCGCCGAATCGCGCCAGCCCGAGCACGTTGTCCCACAGCTGCACGGCCTCCTCGTCGCCGGGCAGGCGGCTGATCACGGGGCCGAAGAACGCGACGCCGTCGGGTGGGTCGATGTGCAGGATCGGGGTGCCGACGTCCTTTCCGGTCAGCGCGCGGGCGGCGTCGGTTTCGGCACGGATCTCCGTGTCCCACGACTCGTCGAACAGCGCACCGGCGAACTCGACCGGCAGGCCGGCGTGCTTCAGCACCCGCTCCATGTGCTCGGGGTGCCCCAGCGTGGCGGTGCGCTCGGCGTCGTCGCGCCAGGGCGGGATGTCGAAGATGTGCGCGCCGAACGACCGTTGCAACGGAGCGAGGGCTTCCGAGCCCAGTTGTTCGCGGACACGGGCAGCGACGCGGAGCATCCGCAGCCCGGCGTTGTGGCTTTCCTCGTACGTGGGCGGGAAGTGCGCGCTGTAGGCGACGTGCGAGTTGATCATGCGCAACGAGATGAGCCGCCACTCGACCCGGTAGTCGCGCGCGGCGATCACCTTCCGGATCCACTTGCTGGTCATCCAGGCGAACTGGCACACCGGATCGAAGTAGAAGTGGAGATCGGCTTCGGGCACCGCAGGCACCTCCGTCTGCTGTTGGCGATGATCACGCCTCCGATACTATGTCGTCTGACATACATATCAAGCCCAGTCGGCAAACGGAGTGCCTCGATGCCCTTTCGGCCCAGCCCTGATGCCCGGACCGCGGTCCATCGTCTGCGGCCGGATGCCGGGTACTACCTCGACAAACTGGCCGAACACGGCCCTGTCTTGGTGGTTGCGGCCCAGCGGGCTGCCCCCCCCCGGGACCGCGTCCCGTTCTGTCCTGATTGGACACGCGACGACCTCGTCACGCACACCACCAGCGTGTACCGCTGGGTCGAGCTGATCGTCCGAGGTGCACGGAGCAGGCCACCGGCCCTGCCTGAGCCGGAGCCGGATTCCCTCACCGATCGCGTCGAGGCGCTGACTGCGGCTCACCATGACGTGCTCGAGGCCCTTCGCACCGCGTCGGCAGACCTGGACTGCTGGACGATGTGGCCTGCCGGTGAGTCTCGGCTGTATTGGGCCCGGCGGATGGTGCACGAGACCGTCGTCCACGCCGTGGACGCGCGCAATGCTGGCCGGGGCAGCCGCGAGACCGGCGACGACCTCGAGCAGGCCCTTGCTGCAGGCGGTGTCGACGAGATGGTCACCGGGTTCGCACAGCGATACGCCACCACGTTGCGCTCCACAGTCCCCACGTCACTCGGCCTGACCTGATCGGGCACCGGATCGCGATGGTGGGTGCGGATCGGACCGGACGCACCGGAGTTCGGCCGCGGACCCGCCACAGTGGACACCGAGTGACCGCCCGGCCGGGCGAACTGCTCCTGCTGCTCTGGAACCGGCGTGACGCCACGGGCCTGGACGTGCGGGGAGATGGACGCGCGCTGGACGTCTGGGCCTGCGAGGCGCACCTCTGATTCGGTGCCGCCGACCGCCATCAGTGGTGCGGCTTCCCCCTTCGAAGGTCGAGGCGCTGGAAGTCCACTCCGGACACCGTGGGGCTGCCCGAACCCGGCCGGGAGAAGATCCGGGGCCGGGTGTTGCATCCGGTGTCCGAAGTGGACTCGCAACGATTCCTAGTGTTTGTTCCACCAGTTCCCGAGATCTTCGGCGACGTTGCGCCCCTGCTGTGCGCCGGCCTCCGTGGCCGCGTCGATGAAGTGTGGGTCCAGCAGATCCGTGGGCTTCTCGTAGTAGGGGTCGGAGACGAGAACCCGCGCGTCGTACCCGCGTTCGGTGAGCACGGACTTCTCGCGGGCGAGGTCGTCCGACGGCCGGCACGCCACGATCAGCACCTTGCCCCGGCCACGGATCGGGTCGTCTTCTGCCTCGGCCAGCAGGTCGGCGTTGGTGGCTGAGCGCACTCCGCCGTCGACCCAGACGGTGCCGGTCACCTCGACGGCCGGGGCGACGCCCGGAGCGGCGGTGGAGCACGCGATGCCGACCGCCACCGGGATGTGGTCTTCGGCCGACCACGCGTGTGCCTGCCCGGTTCTGACGTTCACTGCCGCCATCGCCAGATTGCGCGGCCACGATCCCTTGGGTGCGCCCGGTTTCCACAGTTCTTCGGCCTCGCCCGCCGACAGCGGCGACTCCGCTTCGACCGCGGCCCGGGCAATGGTCAACATCGAAGGCGCGCCGGCATCGGACTTCTTGGTCATGAGGCTCGTCAGCTTCTCGCGGTCGCTGCGACCGTTCGCTGCGCGGGCGGCGTGCCAGGCAGCCCGTTCGCGCATCCGGTCGGGCAGCTGGGTGAGGCCTTCCGGGCGCATCGTCAGCCAGGAGCCGACGATCGCGCCGGCCGAGGTGCCCAGGACGACGTCGGCATCGGCGGCCGCGAACCCCCCTGCGCCGAGGGCGACGAGCAGCACCGCCTCCCACGACGCACCAACGGGTCCTCCGCCACCCAGAACCAGAGCTTTCACCGGGAAACACCCGGGCCGACGGCGATCACGATCTTGCCGACCTGGTCGTTGCCCTCCAGGTACCGGTGCGCGTCGGCGAACTTCTCCAGCGGGAACACCTTGTCGATGACCGGCACGAGGTCGCCGTCGATGATGCCTTTGCGCACGTAGTCGACGGCGGGGGCCAGGCGGCCGGGGTCCGCCGCGAGTTCGGCGACGCCGAAACCGCGGATGGTGAGCCGCTTGAGCAGCACGTCCATCACGTTCACCGTGGCCGGGCTGAAGTCGAGCACGCCGTAGACGACGAGGACCGCGTCCTGGGCGGCGGCCTCGATCAGGGTGGCCAGGGTGGCGCCGCCGACCGGGTCGAAGACGACGCGCGCGCCGCGGCCTTCGGTCAGGTCCCGGATGCGGGCGGCGACGTCCTCCTCGGCGGTGGCGATGACCTCGTCGGCTCCGGCGGCCAGGAGCTGCTGCCGCTTCGCGCTGGTGCGGGTCAGGGCCACGGCTTTCGCGCCGGCCCGCCGCGCGATCTGGATGGCCGCGAGACCGACGCTGCTCGACGCGGCCGAGATCACCACGGTGTCGCCGGGGCGGGTGTTCGCGAACTCCACCAGACCGCCGTACGCGGTGATGTACTGCATCCACGTCGAGGCCGCCTGCTCGAAGGAAAGCTCTTCGGGATGCGCCACGACGGCGTGGACGGGTGCGAGAACCGCTTCACCGTGCATCGGGTAGTCGAGCAGGTTGAAGTTCGGCACCACACTCACGGCCTGGCCGACGCGGAGCTCGCCGACCCCGTCGCCGACGGCCGCGATCACCCCCGCGACCTCGAAACCCATTCCGGCGGGCACGACCGGGGCGACGCTGTACAACCCTTGGCGGAACAGCGAATCCGCGCGGTTGAGCCCCCACGCGCGGGCGTGGATCAGGACCTCGCCGGCACCCGGCTTCGGCTCGGGCACGTCGTCGAGTCGCAGTACCTCAGGACCGCCGATCTCGTGGAAGCGGACAGCACGGCTCATGGTTACTCCTCGGGAAACTGGGATGGACCGGATCCGACCGGTGCGAACGCCCTCGGGGACGGCGGCTCCGGAATGGCGACCGTATTATGTCGCTTGACATAGAACTGAGAGCGACTATATATGTCGGTCGACATACAGGCAACCGGGGTACACTCGACGGCATGGTCAGACGGTCGGACACCAAGCAGCGCATGGTCGGGGCCGCCCGTCAGCTCATCCGCGAACACGGCTACCACTCCATGGCGTTGTCCGACGTCGTCGAGCGCAGCGCCTCGCCCCGCGGGTCGGTCTACTACCACTTCCCCCAGGGCAAGGTGCAGATGGCCGCCGAGGCGGCCGAGGCGCACACGCGCGAGCAGGTCGACATGATCAACGAGCTCGCCGGCGAGGCTTCGTCGGCCGAGCAGCTGGTCCGCGCCTACGTCGACTCGGCCCAGGAAGGCATGCTGACCAGCGGTTACGGCCGTGGGTGCACCATCGCGCCCCTGGTGCTCGAGGTCGGTGAGGACTCGGAGGAGCTCGGCGCCGCCAGCCGGCGGGCGTTCATCCTCATGACCGAGACGCTGGCGCTGCGGCTCACGGTGCTCGGCGCCGATGCCGCCGCCGCGCGGGAGCTGGCGCACGCCACCGTGGCGGGGGTCGAAGGCGCGATGGTGACCTCGCGCGCGCTGCGCAGCCCTGAGCCGTTCGACGCGATCCGCGAGACCGTCGCAGCCCGGGCGTGCGCGCTCACCGCCGTCGGCGACTGATCTCCCGAGCCGCCTGGATCACCCGACCGATACACTCAAATTATGTCGGTCAGTATATATATGTGATAGCGTCGGTTCAGGGCCTGCTCGCCGCGACGTGTCACCCAACCGCCGCGACTGCAGCGCCGCGCTGCGAACGGGAGATCCAGACATGTCTTCAATCGGTCTCGCCCGCGGCCTTAATCGCCGTGTCCACACTGGACTGATCGGTCACGTCCAGCCGGAGCCTCTCGGCGAGGGGGAGGCCGGCCAGGCTGTCGGGATTGCGGGCGGTGCCGATGACTCGGCCCTGCGGCCGTCCAACCACAGCGGGAAGGAAATTCCATGACCGACAAGACCACCTCGACTTCCTTCGGCGACGTCGAAATCACCCGCGTGCACGAGTGGACCGATCACCTGTTCTCCCGGCCCGACCTCCTGCCGGACTCCGCCCGCCAGGAGTGGGAAGCGGAGAAGGACTGGCTCGAGCCCGTCTTCTGGTCGGCGGAGTCGGAAGACGCTTGGCTGACCTCGCAGAGCTTCCTCGTACGCAGTGGCGGCCGGACCATCCTGGTCGACACCGGGATCGGCAACGGAAAACCGCGCCCGGGTGTGCCGCCGTTCGACCACCTCGACACCGGCTACCTCACCAACCTCGCCGCGCTCGGCGTGCGGCCGCAGGACGTGGACCTGGTGGTGTGCACGCACCTGCACCCCGACCACATCGGGTGGAACACCACGCTGGAGGACGGGGTGTGGCGCCCGACGTTCCCCCACGCGACGCACTTGCTGCCGAAGGCCGACTTCGACCTGTTGTCCGGCCTGGCGAAGAGCGGCGACGCACCCGACCCGCTCGGGTACGTGACCGGGTTCCTCGACAGCATCGCGCCCGTCGTGGAGCACGCCGAAACGCAGCTGTGGGACGGCGAAGACCATGTGATCGACGAAGCCCTCCGGCTCGTCGCGGTGCCGGGGCACTCGCCGGGGGCGGCCGCCGTCACGATCTCCTCGGGCGGTGACCACGCGCTGCTCGCGGGCGATCTCGTGCACCACCCGATGCAGATCCTCGACCCGAGGCAGCGCAACGCCCTCGACGCCGATGCCGCGACCGCCGAGCAGTCGCGGATCCGGATGCTCGGCTGGGCGGCTGAGCACTCCGCACCCGTCTTCGGCGGTCATTTCCCCGGCGGCCGCGGCGCGCGGATCAGCGCGGCCGGCGGCGCGTTCCGCATCGACTCCTGGACGACCGTCTGAGGGACGCACCGAGTGAACCCTTTCAACACCAAGGAGAACCACGATGTCGTCTGTCCTCATCACCGGCGCGTCGAGAGGTATCGGCCGCGCCATCGCGATCGAGCTGGCCGGTCGCGGCCACCGCGTGATCGCCACCGCGCGCCGTCCGGAGACGCTCGCCGATCTGCCGGTGGACCAGCGGCTGCGCCTCGACGTCACCGATCAGGACAGCGTCGACGCGGCGCTGCGCGAAGCCGGTGAGGTCGACGTCCTGGTGAGCAACGCCGGCGCGACCGTGCGCGTGCCGCTGGAGAGTGCGCCGCCCGACGAGGTGGAGCGGCTCTTCCGGCTCAACACGCTGGGGCCGCTGCGGGTGGCGCAGGGCGTGCTGCCGGCCATGCGCGCGCGGGGATCGGGGCGGCTCGTGTTCGTCTCGAGCATCCAGGGGCGGCTGGTGCTGCCGTTGGTCGGTCCCTACGGCGCGACGAAGTGGGCGCTGGAGGCGCTCGCCGAAACCCTGGCCATCGAGGCCGGCCACTTCGGCGTCAAGGTGAGCATCGTGCAGCCCGGCGTCGTGTCCTCGGGCGACGGCCGGCCTGCCAAGGTGACCTTGCCCGACGGTGATCCGTACACGCCGCTGATCGGCGCGCTGGAGATCCTTCGTGGTGCGGTCGTCACCCGGGAAACGGTGGCGGCCGCGGTCGCCGACACGATCGAGCAAGCCGAACCCCCGCTGCGCGTCCCGGTCGGTGCGCCGGCCTGGGAAGTCCTCGAAGCGCGCAAGTCGGCGCCGGAGGACAAGCCCTTCCTCATGCGCGAGATCGACTGGTAACGCTTTCTCTCCCCGATCACGATTTTCGGCCCTGCGAAAGGTGTTCACGGGGCAGACGACAGGCTTTTCCTGGTGACGGGAGCGACCGGCCGCACCGGGGGAGGGGCGATCAGGCTGCTCCTCGAACGCGGCCACCGTGCCCGCGCGATGGTGCACCGCGAGGACGACCGCTCTCGCGCGCTGGCGGAAGCCGGTGCCGAGGTGGTCGTGGCCGACCTGCACGACCTCGACGGGGTGACCGCCGCGGTGCAGGGGGTCACCAGTGCGTACTTCTGCCACCCGATCCTCCCCGGGCTGGTGGAGGCGACGGTGATCTTCGCCCAGGCGGCGACGGAAGCCGGGGTGCGCTCGGTGGTGAACATGTCGCAGCTGCCCGCCCGCCGAGAGGCAGGCAGCGACGCCGCGCGGCAGCACTGGCTGTGCGAACGCCTGCTGGACCGGACCGACCTGCTGACCACGCACGTCCGGCCCACGTTCTTCGCCGAGTGGCTCACGGTGTCGTGGGAACTGCGTGACGGCGAGGGCTACCTGCGCCTCCCGTTCGGCGAGGGCCGGCACGCGCCGATCGCCTCGGCCGACCAGTCCCACGTGATCGCGGCTCTCCTGGTCGATCCCGAGCCGCACGACCGCGAGGTCTACTCCTTGCACGGACCCGTCGAGATGAACCACCACGACATCGCCGAGGCCATGGCCCGCGAGCTCGGTCACCCGGTGCACTACGAGCCGATCGGCGTCGAGGAGTTCTCAGCGTCGATGCTCGAGCGCGGTCACGACCCGCACCTCGTGCAGCACCTGCGCAACGTCGCGGTCGACTACCAGAACGGCGTCTTCGCCGGCACGAACGACGTCATCGAGCAGATCGGCGGCCGCTCACCGCTTTCCGTCGAAGAGTTCGTGCGGGAGAAGCGCGCGGACTTCGAGGCCAGCGGACCGCGCTTCGTCCCCGCTCCCTGACGGCTCATCCGAGGAGTTCTCCTTGTCGTACGCGGTGGACCCGGAGCCCGCGCCCTGGTTGCCCCGGGTCCCGGACATCGACGTCGGCGATACCCGGAAGGCTCGTGAGACCGAGCGTTCCCTGTTGGCGCGGCGCCCGGCACCGGACCTGGCCGGACTGGCCGTCGAAGATCGCGAGGTGCCCGGCCGGCACGGCGCGCCGCCTGTGCCGGTCCGCGTGTACCGGGCGCGGCGGGGGAGCGGACGCGTGCCAGCGGTTCTGCAGATGCACTCCGGTGGCTTCGTCACCGGTGGCCTGCACACCGAACACGACGGCGCGGCGGCGATCGCCGAATCGCTGGGGGCGGTCGTCGTCTCCGTCGACTACCGGCTCGCGCCCGAGTACCCGCACCCCGCGGCAGTAGTGGACTGTTACGCGGCGCTGTTGTGGCTGGCGGAGACGGCCGAAGGTCTCGGGGTGGACCCGGCGCGGATCGCGGTGTCCGGGCAGAACGCCGGCGGCGGACTGGCGGCGGCCATGGCGCTGCTGGCCCGCGACTGCGGCGGCCCGGCACTGGCGTTCCAGGCACTCGGCATCCCGGAGCTCGACGACCGGCTCGGCACCGAGTCGATGCGGACCTATGCGGACACGCCGGTCTGGCACCGAGGCAACGCTAAGCAGAGCTGGGCCGCCTACCTGGGCGACGAGGCCGGCGGTCCGCTCGTGTCGCTGTATGCCGCACCGGCGCGTGCTACCGACCTGACCCGGCTGCCGCCGGCGTACGTCACGGCGAGCCAGTTCGACCCGTTCCGGGACGAGGCACTGGAGTACGCGCGGCGGCTCGCGCAGGCGAACGTGCCGGTGGAACTGCACTTGTACCCGGGCACGTTCCACGGGTCGACGTTCGTCGCCGGTGCCTCGGTATCGCGCCGAATGACGGCCGACTTGACCGACGCGTTGCGGCGAGCGTTGGCCGATTCGCCGCCGACTTCTGCGCAGTTGTCGTGACGTGGCCGGGGAACTGCCGCTACGCTCTCGCCCCGGCGCCGGGTGGACTCGGCATCGTCCAGGATTTGCTCAACACTGGTGTCGGCCCGCGGGGGAGCCACGGTGACCTCTTGTCGTCGGTGCGCTCGGCTCAGGAGTGGGCGAGTGCGGCGCTTGCGGAGTGGGCGGGCGCTCGCGGTGGCCGCATCCGCCGCGTTCGGCTCAGGGCCGCTGACGTCGAGGAGCTCCGAACGCTCCGCGACCAGCTCGCGGGAGTCGTCGGAGACGAGGGTGGACCGTTGCCGGCCGCGCTGCCCGTTGTCGCCGGGTGGGATTCCGGCGGGCGGCTGGTGCTCGAACCCGTCGGCACCGGGTGGCAGGTCGTCGCGGGCGCAGTGCTGCTCGAAGTCCACCGGGCGCAGCAGCTGGACGAGTGGCGGCGAGTGAAGATTTGTCGTAGCCCGACCTGCCGGGCGGCGTTCTACGACAGGTCGCGCAACAACAGCGCGGTCTGGCACGACGTTCGCGCCTGCGGCAACGCCATCAAACTGCGTGCCTCCCGGGCTCGCGCCGCCGCCCGGGCCGGCCGCGCGGGGCCACGACGGTGACCGCGTTGGGTGGTACCCGAACCCGGAGAGAGCTTCGCTCAGCGCCGGGAGTCGGCGGTGCGGGGAACTCGTGCTCGCTGACTTCGACGCCGACTTCGTGTCCGACGGTGCGGCGTATCGCGGCGGCGACCGGTTCGTCACGTCGGGTGCGGACTCACACGGGAAACCAACGCGCGCCCGCCGTCGTCGGACACGACCGGGGCGCCTGGATAGGGCACCGCTGGGCTTTGGACCGCCCGGAGCGGGTCGAGCGCCTGGCCGTGCTCGACATGGCGCCGAAGCGGGAAATGTGGCGGCGGATGGATTCCGTCCTCGCGAAGGAGAGTTACTGACACGGGGTTCTTCCCTCAGCTGCCGGCGGGCAGCAACACCGTCGCGTGCCCGGGCTATTCCTTCGAACGCTGCACGTTCCAGCGCCAGGGTCTGGCCGCAGAAGGCGTCGACGAGTACGTGGGTTCTCCGCCCCGGGCGCCTTGCGCGTTGGCTTCGACGACTGCCACGTGGCCTTCCTGGACGACGCCGATGCCGGCGACGTCGATTACGCGGCAGGCAAGCCCCTCACGCATCCCGTGCTCGTCCTCTGGGGCCCGGTCGGCCTCCTCGGCAAATTCCCGGGGCGAGGGTCCGCAGCGTTGCCGGGTCCGCCATGCTCGCGCTGATGACGTCGACGACGGTCGTCTCCCAGGCCTGGAGGTCGTGGCGGATCTTGTGCGTGGGCCCGATCAAGGCGACTCCCTCCACCATCCGGGTGCTGACCGCGGCGATCGCCTCGGTCCGATGGCCGTCCAGGTAGAGCCGGGAGATCTTCTCGCACTCCGTCTCGTACCCAAGCCTCGTGAACATGTTGCGGTGGAAGTTCACCTCGGCAGCGCCCATGCCGCCGAATATAGAGCGCCAGCAGCGGACGCAGGCCGTCGGCGGCGCGCTCCACGTCGTCGTCGACGCGCACGTTGACGGTGGCGACGACGGTGAACGATTCGGTGGTGGCGCGCGCGCGGACGACCGAAGCCCTCGACAAGTGCCGCGCGGTAGCACGCGTCGAGCATGGGGCCGAAGAACATCGAGAGCCAGCCGTCCGCGATCTCGGCGAGGGCCACGTTCTTCGGGCCCTGGGCACCGAGGAAAATCGGGATCTCGGACCGCCGCGGCCGAATGTTGGCCCGCAGCGGCTTCCCGAAACCGGTGCCGCCGACCGCGGGAATCCTGAAGTGCTCCGCGTGGAACTCGACCGGACATTCCCGTGCGATCAGCCCTCGACCACCTGCGGCCCGCTCGACCCGAGCCCGAGGATGAACCGGCCGTCGGGCAGGTGGTCCGTGGTCATCGCGGCCATCGCAACCGCGATGGGCGTGCGCGCCGCCATCTGGGTGCACGCAGCGCCCAGCGCCGGTCCGGTCGTTCGCGAACCCAGCCACGCCAGTGATGTCAGGGAGTCCGAGCCGTAGGACTCGGCGGCCCAGATCGAATGCAGGCTTAGCCGATCGGCCTCCCGCGTGCCCTCGTCGAGGAACGGATGTGGTGCCGAACTCCAGTACCCCATATCCCACCCCAGGCGCATGCCATCCTCCTCGAAGGTGATTGATCATTTCGGCCGATTACGCCGACCTGTCTCCGGCAAAGGAGCATGTGGGTAGCTTGATAAAACCACAGGGCGCTCGGGGGGGATAGCCCTGTGACCTGCAAGATCGATTGAAAAATAGCCGCTCCATGACCCTTGCTCCAGTGCGATGACGGAGTCTAGGGTTCTATGTTGAAACTCACTTGATCCTCATGCGTGAGCCCATTCCCCTCGCGCCGGAGGGCACCGAAGCCCACACCGGAAGGAACGTGAATGAAGCTCGGAACTTCACTTCGCTTCATCTTCGCCGCGTCCGAGGAATCCCTTCGCAAGTACCACGAAATCGTCGTCGACCGCGGGGAGTTCAGCGACATCCCGCTGGGCGTCACCGACGTCCGGCTCCAGGCGCGGCAGCTGCTCGAGATCGCGAAGACCGCCGCCGAGTGGAACTACGGTTTCCTGATGGTCGGCGACAGTCACGCCTCGTCGTACGCGAACGCTTTCGCGCCGACTCCGACACTCGCCCGCATGCTCGCCGTCACCGGCGACATGCCAGTCGGCCTGCTCTACCTCGCGCCCTTCCACCACCCCGTGCTGGCCGCGGAGCAGGTAGGCACGCTCGCCGCGTTCGCGCCGGAACCGCTGACGCTCATCGTCGGCAACGGCGACGTGAGCGAGCAGTTCGACGCGTTCAAAATCGCCAAGGGTTCCCGCGGCCGGCGCAGCGAAGAGTTCCTCACCGTCGTTCGCCGGCTCCTGGCCGGGGAGCGGTTCAGCCACGAGGGCGAGTTCTTCCAGTTCGACGACCTGCAGATCAACCCGGTCCCGAGTACCCCGGCGGAGATCTGGGTGGCCGCCATGGCGGGCAAGGCCGTCGAACGGGCGGGACGGCTCGGCGACGCCTGGGAAACGGCCCCCGGCACGTCTCCTGAGGAACTGGAGAAACAGCTCGAGGTCTACAGCCGGATCTGCTCGGAACACGGCCGAGTTCCGAAGGCTGTCCTGCGCCGCGACATCTACGTCGCGGAAACGGACGAGAAGGCGTGGGAGGCGGTCGAACCGGTTGTCGCGGCCGGCTATCGCGGATTCGGCCGCGAACGGGACACCTCACTCGTGGGGTCGGCGGAAACCGTCGTGAAACGACTGGGGTTCTACCGCAAGATCGGATTCGAAACGGTTCTGGTGCGCCACATCGTCGGCGATCACAAGCTGATCCTCGATTCCATGCGCCGCATCGGCGACAGCGTCATCCCGGCGATCGCAGATCTGTGATCGCCGGTTCGGAGCCAACAGGAGGAACGGGTGGAAGAAGAGCGCATCGCCATCATCGGCGGCACCGGCCCGCAGGGCAGGGGACTGGCCTACCGGCTGGCGCGGTCGGGTCGCCGGGTGGTGATCGGGTCGCGTGACGCGGAACGGGCCGAACAGGGAGCCCGGACGGTCAACGAGCGCCTCGCGGGCACGGAATCGGTGGCTTGGGCGGAAAACCGGGAAGCGGCGGCGGGTTCACCGGTCGTCATCCTGGCCGTGCCCTACCGCGGCCACTCCGACCTGGTGCAGTCGCTCGCCGATGCCCTGGCCGGCAAGGTCATCGTGAGCTGCTGTAACCCGCTCGGGTTCGACCGGCGCGGCCCCTTCGGGCTGGACGTACCGGACGGCAGCGCCGCGGAGGAACTGCAGCTGCTCGTACCGGAAGCCCGGGTCGTGGGCGCGTTCCACCACCTGTCGGCGGTGACGCTGTGGAGCGCCAAGGAGGACCTCGCGGACGAGGACGTGTTGATGGTCGGCGACGACGAGCACGCGCTCACCGTCGCGGGCGAGCTGTGCGCGGCGGTCACGGGGAGGCCCGGCGTCGTAGCCGGCCCGCTGCGGCTGGCCCGCCAGCTCGAACCCCTCACCGCCACGTTGATCAGCGTCAACAAGCGTTACCGCACCCAGGCCGGGGTCCGGCTCGTGGGGGTCAACCTGCCCGAGATGGACCAGGACGTGGACATCGCCTGAGCCGGAGTTTCCGATACACCAGGACAACTCGGCTGGGTCGCAGGTGGCGCAGCCGAGGCTCAACCTCGCACAACGAAGTGGAGGTGGTCGGGCCATGAGCGAGCTCATGAGCACGATGCAGGATTTCCCGCTGACTGTGGCGGCGATGCTGCGCCACGGTTACGACGTACACCCCGACAGCCCGGTCGTCAGCGGCTCCGCGGGGCGGGTCGTCCGGGAGACGGACTTCAGGACAGTCGCCGAGAACGCGACACGGCTGGCGACCGCCCTGCGCGGCCTCGGTGTTCGGCCGGGCGACCGGGTCGGCACGTTCTGCTGCAACCACCAGCCCCATCTCGAAGCCTTCTACGGCGTACCGGCGATGGGCGCCGTCCTGCACCTGATCAATTCGCGCCTGTCGGACGAGCAGCTCGTCTACGTGATCGGTGACGCCGAGGACGGCGTGATCATCGTGGACGACGACTTGTTGCCCCGTCTCACCGCGCTGCTCCCGCGACTTCCGTCGGTGCACACACTGGTCGTGGTCGGCGAGGACAGGGGAGAACACGCGGGCTACGACGAACTGCTCGCGAGCGTCGCGGTGCACGACACCTGGCACGAGCCGGACGAGCGGGCGCCGGCCGCGATCTGCTACACGACCGGGACGACAGGACTGCCCAAGGGCGTCGTCTACAGCCACCGCTCGATCTGGTTGCACGCGCTCGCGATCAGTTCCGGCGCCGCGTTCGCGCTTTCCGACCGGCACCGGATCCTGCAGATCACCCCGATGTTCCACGTTAACGGGTGGGGCTTGCCGCACGCGGCCCTGCTTACCGGCGCGGGGATCGTGCTCCCGGGCCGGGACGTGAGCCCCGGAGCGATCACGGCGTTGACCGCCGCGGCGAAGCCGACACTGGCGGTCTCGATTCCGCTCATCTGGGCGCAGGTCAAGGTCTACGCGGAAACGCACCCGGTGGACCTGTCCTCTTTGGACTCCATCGTGTGCGCCGGTTCGCCGGTGGCTCCCGCGCTCATCGACTACTACGAGCGGGTTCACGGCACGAGTCTCTTCCAGGGCTGGGGTATGACCGAGGTCAGCCCGTGGGGCGGGATTTCGCTCCCGGCCGCGCGTGATCTGTCCGATCCGGCGAAACCGTGGCGCGGCTGGTCCGGCCGGTTGCTGCCTGGCGCCGAGATGCGCGTCGTGGGCGAGTTCGGCGACGTCCTCCCTCGCGACGGCGAGTCGGTCGGCGAACTGCAGATGCGCGGGCCGTGGGTCACCGGCTCGTACGTCGGAGGCAAGAGCGGAGACTGCTTCAGCGCTGACGGCTGGCTGCGCACCGGTGACCTGGGTGCGCTCGATCGCCGCGGGTACTTCCGGATCACCGACCGGTCGAAGGACGTCATCAAGTCCGGTGGCGAGTGGATTTCCTCGGTGGCTCTGGAAAACCACCTCGACGCGCACCCAGACGTGCTCGAGTCCGCGGTGATCGGCGTGCCCGACCCGCGCTGGGAGGAACGTCCACTGGCGGTGGTCGTCCTGTGCGAGACGGCCACCGCATCGATGGCCGACCTGCACGGACACCTGTCGGCAGCCGTTCCCCGTTGGTGGCTGCCCGAACGGTGGGTGCTGGCGGAAACGTTGCCACGCACCAGTGTCGGAAAGATCGATAAGAAGCGGCTTCGCGCTGTCGCCGCTTCGGGGGAGCTGCGGATCGAGCACGTGCCGGGCACCGGCCCGGACCGTGCCGCCCGAGCGACGGTTCCGGCGCCCGCTGTCGCAGAGCCGTTCCAGGACAACGAACCCATCGCGACCTCGCGTCAACGAGCAACCGGAGGCCTGTCATGAACTCGAACAACGCCCGCTTCCCCACCGGCTCCACGCCGGGCGATCCGACGATCGGTCCCGCCGAGCTGAGACGAGTGCGGATCGCGACACTGCTCGGCCAATCGACCGAGTGGTACGACTTCTTCCTCTACACCACCGCAGCGGCGCTCGTCTTTCCACGGGTCTTCTTCAGTGCCTCGTTCAGCCCGCTCGCGGCGACGTTGTCTTCGTTCGCGACGATCGCGGTGGGGTTCGTCGCGCGCCCGGTGGGCGGCGCGCTGTTCGGCCATCTGGGTGACCGGTACGGCCGCAAGAAGGCACTGGTCATCGCGCTGGCGCTGATGGCGGTGGCGACCTTCGTCATCGGCTTGCTCCCGGGATTCGCCGCGATCGGCCTCGGCGCGCCCGCGGCGTTGCTGGTCATGCGGGTCAGTCAGGGGCTGGCGCTCGGCGGCCAATGGGGTGGCGCGGTCCTGCTCGCCACCGAGTACGCACCCCGGGGGAAGCGCGGCGCATACGGCGCGTGGGCCCAGCTCGGGCTGCCGTTGGGGCTGATCGTGTCCAGCGCGGCGTTCTTCGTGGTGGCCGGCGTCACTAGTGCGGACGCCTTCTTCTCCTGGGGCTGGCGGGTTCCCTTCCTGCTCGGCGGCGCACTCGTCGTGGTGGCGCTGCTGGTGCAGATGCGGATCGACGACACGCCCGCGTTCCGCCGTGCGGCGAAGCGACGCATCGAAGTGCACCGGTCGCCGGTGCTGCAGGTACTCAGGGAGCACCCCCGGCGCATTGCCGTGACCATCGGCGTCTTCCTGGTCGTGGGCGGGTCGTTCTACGTCTACACGACCGGCACGCTGGCGTACGCCACCCAGGTTCTGAAGATCTCCCGGAACATGATGCTGGTGTCGATCATGATCGGGGCCGTCGCGATGGCCGTGTCGATCGTGATCGCGTCGAGGTTGAGCGACCGGTTCGGCCGGCGCAAGGTGTTCCTCGTCGGCGCGGTCGCGACCATCCTCTGGGCCTTCCCGTACTTCTCGCTGCTCGAATCCGCCGCACCGCCGGTCGTGGCTCTCGCGATCGCCGTCGCGATGTTCACCAACGGCGTGATGTACGGACCGACCGCGGCGCTGTTCTCGGAGCTGTTCCCGGTGTCGGTGCGCTACAGCGGTGCCTCGCTCGGGTACCAGCTGTCGAACGTCGTCGGCGGCTTCGCGCCGCTCGTCATGACCTCGCTGCTGGCGTCCACCGGGACTTCGGCCTCGGTGTCGGCGTACGTGATCGTGATGGGCCTCATCACGATCGGGGCGCTGCTCGCTCTGCGGCCTTCGTGGTCCGGGCAGGGTGATGTCACCGCGGGAGCCGGTGAGCCGGGCCGGGAGGTGCCGGCATCGTCGGCGGGCTACGGCTCGAGCTGATCGTGAAAGCGGGCGCTTCGAGATCCACAGTTCTTTCATCGAACGCGCTAGCGCGAGACGCTGCGGGACATGGATTTCGGAAGTGCTGGCACGGCTATTCGGTCCCGGAGAGCAGCTGTTTCGATCCCCTTCAGTCCAGGTCTCAATCAAGGTACAGTTGCATCATGCGCAGGAAGAGCTTTGCTGATTTCGACTGTTCGATCGCCCAGACGCTCGAGGTCGTCGGCGAGTGGTGGACGTTGCTCATCGTCCGCGACCTGTTCGGGTTCAAAGGGCACAACCGGTTCGAGGAGCTGCAGGAGGATCTGGGTATCTCCCGGAACATCCTCACCGAGCGCCTCGACGGACTGATCCGCAACGGTGTGGTCGAGAAGCGGGCGTATCAGGAGAACCCGCCCCGGTACGAATACCACCTGACCCGCAAGGGCAAGGATCTGTTCCCGATCATCATGTCGCTGCTGAACTGGGGCGACAAGTGGGCGACCGGTCCCGACGGGCCCCCGGTGCTGCTGCACCACACCACCTGCGGCCACGACGCCCGCGCGGTCGAGACGTGCTCGCACTGCGGCGAGCCGTTCACCGGGCGGACCGTCGAAGGGCGCGATGCACCGTACGTCCAGCAGAAGGGGAAGCGGTTCGCCTCCTGAGCCAGCACCCACGCCGGAAGCCGATCCGGGGGCCCGCCATCGCGACGACGCGATGGCGGGCTTTTTTGCGGAGCGGATTGCTGCGTCTAAGGGAAAGTCGCAGAAAACCCAGGATTTCACTGCATTGTGAACACAGCTTATTAGTTCTATAATAAAACTCACTGACAATTCGATCAAGGAGCGGCTCCGATGATGTATGCCGATCTTCCGACCGCCCGGGCCACCGTCGAAATCAACGCCACCCCCGAGGCGGTCTGGGCTCTCGTCAGCGACATCCACCTGATGGTGAAACTCAGCGAAGAGCTGTTGGAACTGACCTGGCTCGACGGTGCCGGCGAACCCGGCGTCGGCAAGAGGTTCCGCGGACGCTGCTTCCACGAAGCGCTGGGCGAGTGGGAATCGACTTCGACGGTGATCGAGTTCGAGCCGAACTCCGCGTTCACGTGGGAGGTCAACGCCGGCCAGGACGTGCGGCCGTCGTCGGTGTGGGGTTTCTCCCTACAGCCGTGCCCGGTAGGCACGGAGCTGAGCCAGTGGGGGCAGATGGGCCCGGGCCGGTCCGGCCTGAACCACGCGATCGACCGTCTCCCGCACAAGGAGGAGAAGATCGTCGCTAACCGGCTCGGGGAGTTCCAGGCGGGGCTGGAGTCGAACCTGCGCCTCATCAAGGAGCTGGCCGAGGGAGCACGCTGATGCGCACGGCGACGACGATCGAAGCGCTGGTCGGTTCGTGGCAGGACAACGTCACGCTCGCCGTGGAAGCGGAAAAGCTCGGCCTGGACATCTGCTGGATCTCGGAGGCCTGGGGTTCGGACGCGCCCTCGCCGCTGGGGTATCTGGCGGCGCGCACGAACCGCATGACCCTCGGCAGCGGCACGATCCAGCTCGCGACGCGCACCCCGACGCTGATCGCGACGACGGCGATGACGCTCGCTGAGCTGTCCGGTGGCCGATTCGTGCTCGGCCTGGGAAGTTCGGGCCCACAGGTCGTGGAGGGCATGCACGGGGTGCCGTTCGACTGGCCGCTGCGCCGTATGCGGGAGACGATCGACATCGTCCGGCAGGTGTTCGCCGGTGGCAAGATCAAGTACGGCGGAGAGGTCTTTACCGTGCCGCGTGCCGGCGGCGAGGGCGTCCCGATGCGCACCTCGCTGCCGGCGAACCCCGACATCCCGATCTACATCGCGGCGTTGATGCCGAAGATGCTGGAGCTCGCCGGTGAAATCGCCGACGGCTGGCTGGGCAGCAGTTTCGTGCCCGAGGGGGCTTCCGCCTACCTCGACGCGCTGAACGCCGGAGCCGCGCGCGTAGGGCGATCGCTCGGCGAAATCGACCTGTGTCAGGGCGCGGAGGTGAACTTCGTCGACGACGAAGGCCAGCTCACCGCGGTCGCCGCGAGGCGCAAGAAAGATCTCGCCTTCAGTCTCGGCGGCATGGGCTCGGCGACCACGAACTTCTACAACAGCGCCTACAGCCGCCAGGGGTGGTCGGAGATCGCGGCCGAGGTCCAGCTGCTCTGGCAGGCCGGGCGGCACGCGGACGCCGCGGCCCTGATCACCGACGACATGATCTTCGCGACCACGCTGATCGGCACCGAGTCCATGGTGCGGGAGCGGCTGGGCGCCTGGCGGGACCGCGGCATCACGACCGTGCGGTTCTACCCGGCGGGGTCGACCGTCGCGGAGAAGCTGGACAACCTCGGCCGCGCCATCGACCTCGCGCACAACCTCTCGTGACCCCGGGCTCACCGGCCGGGCTCGCCGGACTGCTCGGCCGGGCGCGGATGACCGTGGGCACCACCACCTCCCTGACCGGTGACACGCTGGGCAGCTCCGGTGTGGCGGTGTGGTCGGGCGAGGCGAGCGTCACGGTCGAGCCGGCGGACCGGGCCGCCGCCAGTGCGGCGTTCCTGTCGGAGTGCCGCGCGGCCGACGGCAGTGTGACAGGCACGTTCTTCGAAGCCGGCGGGCTCCTCGTCGATCTCCAGAACGTGGGCGACGTTGTCGCCGAACTGGGCGCTCACAGCGGCTTCACCGAGTTCGGCGCGCTCTTCGGTGACCCGGACGGTTCCGGGTACGGCAGGCTCACCGAATCGCTCGACGGGTCGATCAGAGCGTCGGGCAGCCACGTCGTCCTGATCGGACACGTGGTGCTCGCACCGGCCTGGCGCGGGTGCGGCGTTGGCAGGCTCCTCACGAGCCGGCTGCTGCAGTGGCTGTGCGCCGAGCCTTGCCTGATCGCCGTGGCGCCGTTCGTAAGCACCGGCGGTCCGGCGTCCCACCGTGCCCGCAGAACATGGGCCACCCTCGGCTTCCGCCCCTATGACAGCCGCATCTGGATCCTCGACCCGGCGACCTCCGACCACGACGAAGCCGTCTTCGCCCTCGAGAGCCGCCTGCTGGGCCGGGTCGCCTGCGGCCGCGATCCGTTGTGAACGGCCAAGGCACCCCCCCGTGAGCCCGCCGGCGGATCACATGCGGTTCGGAAGTTCAAGGCTTTCGCCGATGGTGGTGCGATCAGCATGTTCACCGCATCTCGATGTCGAAGATCGTGGAGCGAAGCGATGAATCGACGTCACCCGCGGCAAGGCCCGATCATAAGGGGGTCACCCCGCCGCCGGTGCGGCATGAGGTGATTTACCGCCGGTGGCGGATCGGCGAAGATCGCGTTCTGTGGGGGCGCGACGAGCTCGGTTTGGAGGTGGTCGGTCAACGGCTCGAGCCCGGACGCGCGGTACTTGCCTGCCGTGTCGAGCAGGGCGAGTTCGACCGCTGGTGCCACCGTTGCGGCGCTGAGAGATCGCCACGCGACGCGGTGATCCGCGAGCTCGCGCACGAGCCGTCCGGGTACCGGCAGATCACGCTGCTGCTCACGCTCACCCGTTTCCGCTGCGCCGAGTGCCGACACGTCTGGGGCCAGGGCACCAGCCACGCGGCTGAGCCGCGGGCTCGTCTGTCGCGACGCGCTGCGCTGGGCCCTGGAGGCAATCATGTGCCAGCGCTTGCCGGTCGCTCGCGTCGCCGAAGCCCTCGCGGTCTGCGCCGGCGGCTTCAGACGACGACTACACCCCGTTCCGGATGAGCCGGTTTACGCGCCTTCGGCTCACGGCGATCTGGTGCAGGGCGGCGTTATCGGTTGCCGCCCGCGATTGAGTCGGAAGCGTGTCCGGTTGCCGGTCCAGGCCGGGATGAGGGCTGTTTCGGCGTTCTTGGCGAATGCGGCCGGAATCATCGACCGCGGAGGGGTTCCAGTATGCGGTGTGCCTCTGAAAGCGCTTCGCTGACGAAGTCGTCGGCGTGATCGTCGTAGCCGGGGCCCGGAAGGACGATGAGGTCGGATGGGGCGATCGTGCGACGGCACGTCGCGCACGACCCGTCGCGTGCGACGAGACCGGAATCCTGCACGTGCCGGAACACCCGACGCGGGCCCCGCTCCGAGCAGTGTTCGTCACCCCAGGCGAGCAAGTCGCGGACGACCGGCCACAGGCTCACGCCCTTATCGGTCAGCATGTACTCGCGGTAACCGTGGCTGCCGCGAGCCTCCGTCAGCACACCTGCCTCGAGCAGGCCCGCGAGGCGCTCGGTCAACACGGCTCGCGACACGTCGAGGTGGGCCTGGAAATCTCCGAAGCGGCGCACGCCGAAGAAGGCGTCGCGCACGATCAGCAGCGTCCAGCGTTCGCCGACAATCTCGAGGCTGCGAGCCAGGGAGCACTGTTGACCCGCG
Organism: Amycolatopsis sp. NPDC047767; assembly: GCF_040704195.1. Taxonomy (NCBI): domain Bacteria; kingdom Bacillati; phylum Actinomycetota; class Actinomycetes; order Pseudonocardiales; family Pseudonocardiaceae; genus Amycolatopsis; species Amycolatopsis sp. NPDC047767. Next base: position 18,693 of record NZ_JBEYSJ010000056.1, on the reverse strand, counting down.
TAGTACTTGGGGAGAGCCATAAGTTCATGCTACCAGGTAGGGTTCGTTGACCGAACCATCCTCGCTGTGCTCTAATGACCGTAGGAAGTCTGGTCAACGAACTATCTCGTCGCGCGCCTGCCGCGAGTTCCGGCGGCGCCGCTGTCCCGGGCCGCGCGAGGGATAACAACAACTGCTCCGGCTCGGTCTCCCTTTTGCGGTGAACCCGGCGCGGAGCCACGGAAAGGACGGTAGTCATGGCCCTGGTGGGCGGTCCGCGTGACATGAAGAAGTGGTCGGAGATCCTTCGCGACCCCGACGTCCGGTTCCCCGGCGAGCCGAGCGAGTACCGCCAGGCGCGGCAACGGCTGTTGGAGTCCGAGGCGCAGCTCAAGCTGTTGACCGAGCAGGTCTCGGCGCAGCGCCGTTCGCTGCCGGTGGGTGGCCCCGTCGCCGAGGACTACGTTTTCGAGTCCGGAGTGGACGGCACCCCGGTGCGGTTCTCGGAGCTGTTCGAGCCCGACCGGAACACGCTGGTCATCTACAACATGATGTTCCCGCGCTGGGCGGACGACCCGCGGGCGGGAGCGTCCGGGGGCAAGACCGCCGAGCTGCCGCTGGTCGAGCAGCCGTGCCCCTCGTGCACGTCGGTCGTGGACGGGCTCGAAGGCGCGGCCTTCCACCTCGCCGAACGCATCAACCTCGTGGTCGTGGCGAAGGCCGATGCCGATCGGCTCGGTACCTACGCCCGGGAACGCCGCTGGCGCAATATCCGCGCGGTGTCGTCGAAGAACAATACCTTCAACCGCGACTACCACGCGGAAACCCCGGACGGCGTGCAGATTCCGCTGCTGCACGTGTTCACTAAGGACGACGACGGCATCAACCACCGCTGGACGAGCGAACAGGTCTTCGCCCGCGGCGACTCCAGCGCCATGGACGCGATCTGGCCGATCTTCGGCGCCCTCGACCTGACTCCGGAAGGCCGTGGGGATCTGGCCGCCTACCCCTCCCTGCAGTACTAGGCGTACCGCATGCTGGAGCCAGCAGCGCTCGCTGACTCCCAGCCGGACTTTGACGATGCCGGCAGTGTCACGGCGCCGCCGCTGCGGCCACCACGGTCTCGCGGCGCCACCGAACCGGTCCCGTCGAGCAAGACCCACGCGCCAGGCGTGGGTCTTGCTCCATCCGCTGTCGGGGATGTCGGATGAGCCCGCGGCGTCCGACATTGGTGCGCAAGCCCTCAGGTGCTCAGAAACTCTCGAAGGTGGCGAAGCACTTGCTCGGGCTGTTCCTCGGGCAAGAAGTGGCCGCAGTCTTCGAGGCCGTGCCCGGTCACGTCGTCCGCATATTCGCGCCACATGTCCAGCACCGGCATTCCTCCGAGGATGCTGGCCATTCCCCAGAGTGCGAGCACCGGCTGCGTGACTCGTCTGCCCGCGGCGTAGTCCGCGTCGTCGAGTTCCTCGTCGGCCGGGAATGCGGCGCGGCAGTCGTCGAACCCGGCCCGCAACGCACCGGGTGCCTGGAAGGCGCGGACATACTCGGCGACGTCCTCGGCGGGCAGACTCTGACGTTGGAAGGTCCAGTGTTCGAAGATGTAACCGAGGTACGCCGGAATGTTCTGACCGACCAGCAACTCCGGCAGATCGGGCTGGAGATGGAAAAACCAGTGCCAGTAGCTCCTCGCGAGTTTGGTGTCCATCCGGCGCCACATCTCGCGCGTCGGTGCGATGTCCAGCACGGCCAGCCGATCGATCTGGTCCGGGCGATCCAGCGCCCAGCGGTGCAGAATGCGACCACCGCGGTCGTGCCCGGCCACCGCAAAGCGTTCGAAACCCAGCTCTTCGGCAAGGCCAGCGAGGTCGGCAGCCATGGTGCGCTTGTCGTAGCCGTCGCGGGGCTTGTCGGTGCGGCCATAGCCGCGCAGATCGGGGATGACCACGGTATGCGTCTCCGCGAGCGATCCCGCGATGCGATGCCAACAGTGCGACGTCTGCGGCCAGCCGTGCAGCAGGAACAATGGCGGGCCTTCACCGCCGCGCAGGTAGTGCATCCGCAGATCGCCGACCCGTGTCATTTTCGAAGATATTTCTGATCCTTTCACGAGGTCGATTCTAGATTGCTCCCTAGTCGCGGGCAATGGTTGGACTGCGTGACATGGATTGGGTTTTCTTCGGCGGGCCGTTGTGTCTCGACCTGGTCAACACAACGCGTTTTCCCCACCGCCTTGACGGGACGGAATTCTGAACATCCCGAGATGCCCACCGAGTGGTCCCACCTCGCCGGTTTCGGCCGGTGGCTGGTGACCGAATCCGAATTGGACGTAGCGAATGCCTTATGGCTAGCGGTGAACCGGCCCCTTACTGGCCCACCGTGGCTGCGGGCACGGTCGGAACGCGGGCCCATTACGGACGCCCACCCGTTCAGGCCTCACGGCACCAGCAACAGGGTCCGCGATCCCGGTCGTACGAGCAGTTATCCCATCGTGCGACATGATTGCAGTTCGCTGCGGGCCTTGACGAATTGGTCCAGGGGATGGTCGCCACCGATCCGCGGTTTGAGTCCTCGGGCCGCGATCCAGCCGAATACTCCGGCCGTCTTGGGCGCGCATTTCTGGTGTAGTGGCCGTGTGGTCGGTGACGGGTGGGCCGGGCACCTCGATCCGGGTGCCGGCTCGCGAGTGTCGACGACGGTCAGCATGCCCGGCCCGCGGGACTGGTCCCCGCAACCGGTCGCATCGTCGGCTCCCTTGTCAGCCGCGTAGGCGCACGTTGATCTGTTTGGTCTGGGTGAATCCCGCCAGCATGCCTTCCAGGGACACCTCACGACCGAGTCCGCTGTCCTTGTAGCCACCGTATGACTGGCCGACCACCTGGCCTCCGCCCTGATTGACCTGTACCCATCCGGCTTCCAGCCGATGTGCCGTGGTCAATGCCTGATCCAGGTCACCGGTCCACACGTAGGCGGCAAGGCCGTAGTTGCTGTCGTTGGCCATGCGAATGACCTCGTCACGGTCCCGCCAGCGGATGGCCACCAGTACAGGGCCGAAGATTTCCTCCCGGGCCAACCGGAAGTCATTGCGGGCACCGGTGAACACCGTCGGAATGTGATATAGGCCGTTGGCGAGTGGCCCGTCGGAAGGCGCAGTTCCGCCGATGGCGGCGGTCATGCCTGCCTGCGCTCTACCGTCGTCGAGGTAAGCCCTGACCGCGTCGAACTGCTTCTCGTTGATCACGGCGCCCATGTCACTCGCTTCGTCGAGCGGGTCGCCGACGGTCAATGTCCTGAGTCTGGCCACGAGTTTCTCGACGACCTCGTCGTGAATCTCCTCGTGGAGAAACAGCCGTGTTCCTGCTGTGCAACTTTGACCTTGGCGGAAGAACCGAGTGGACAGCAGCAGTCCGTCGATCAGTTGGTCGTCGACAGCGTCCGGGAACACGATGGACGGGCTCTTCCCGCCGAGTTCCAGGGACGCGTGAATGAGGCGTTCCCCTGCGCTGCGGGCGACAACTCGGCCGACTTCGGTCGAGCCGGTGAACGAGATCTTGTCGATGCCGGGGTGCTCGACCAAAGCCGCTCCGGCGACTCTGCCGTCTCCGGATAGCACGTTGAGCACTCCTGCCGGCAGATGTTCTGCGCAGATCTGGGCCAGCTGGAGAACGGACAGCGGCGCGTCCTCGGCCGCCTTGAGGACGACGGTGTTCCCTGCGGCCAGCGCCGCAGGAATCTTGAAACCCACGATTGCCAGCGGCGAGTTCCACGGCACAATCGCTCCCACGACCCCCAGCGGTTCCAGGCGGGTGTACTGCAATTGCCCGTCTCCGGCGGGCAGGGTGGTGCCCTTTACTTCGCCGGCGACACCGGCGAAGTACCGGAACAGATCGACCAGCGTGGCGACCTCGGGACGAGCTTCGGTCCGCAGCGCGTTACCGGTGTCGGCGGCGGTCGTGCGGGCCAATTCCTCAGCCCGTGCCTCGATGGCGTCGGCGATCTTGCCGAGGGCACGTTGCCGCGTCTTGAAGTGCTGGGCCCGCCACGGGCCGAGCGCGGCACGCGCCGCAGTCACGGCCCGGTCGATGTCCTCGCGGTCGGCCTCGGGTACGCGAGCCAGCACAGTCCCGCGGTGTGCGGGGGACGTGACTTCGCGCCACCGTCCTGACCGGGCTTCGACCCACTCACCGTCGATCAGCATCAGGCGATCGGGTGCTGGGCCCGCAGCGGATTCCTGTGTCGCGTGTGTGGTTGTCATCCGACTTCCTCCCGAGAACTCGTTTGTCCTGCCAGCCATTCGCGGATCCGCACAGCATCTGCGCCCAGCAATGGCGGTGGCTCGTGGTTGGCGCGTCCTGCCGGTGTGCCGTCGAAGGATTCGAGCCGGAGTGCGGGGCCCGGCAACTCGATTTTTCCTGCGGTGACGTGGTCGACGGTGATCACCAAGCCCTGGCTGCGCGTCTGGTCCCACTCGTACACCTCGTCGAGGGTGCGGATGGCGCCTGCCGGAATTCCTGCTTCAGCGAGATCGGCCAGCCACTGTGTCCGGGTTTTCCGTCGAAAGACACGTTCGATGACGGAGGTCAACTCTGCGCGGTTCTGGGCCCGGCCGGCGTTGTCGGCGAAGCGCGGATCATCCGGATCGAGCCCCACGAGCCCTGCGAAGCGCCGCCACTGTGGCTGGCTGCCGACGGCGATCTGCAGCTGGCCGTCAGCACAGCGGAACGCGCCGTACGGTGCGATCTGCGGATGCTGGTTGCCACTAGAGCGTGGCACCTCGTGCGCGACCGTCCAGCGAGTCCCCTGAAACGCGTGCGCACCCACCAGCCCGGCGAGCAGTGAGGTCCGCACCACCATGCCGCGACCGGTACGCGCCCTGGCCACCAGCGCCGCGAGCACCCCGACCGCGCCGTTGAGGCCGGCCAGGATGTCACCGATCGGAACTCCGATTCGGGTGGGCTGGTCGGACGACGGGCCGGTCAGACTCATCAACCCGGACTCGCCCTGGGCGATCTGGTCGTACCCGGCGCGGCCGCCCTCCGGTCCGTCGTGGCCGAAACCACTGATCGAGAGTACGACCAGACCGGGGTTGAGGGTTTCCAATGTGGACGCAGTCAGTCCCAGGCGGTCGAGCACGCCCGGCCGGTAGTTCTCGACAAGCACATCGGCACGGCGAATGAGCGCACAGAGCGTCTGGAAGTCCTCCTGCCGCTTCAGATCGAGCTGCAGCGACTCCTTATTCCGGTTCGCCGCGAGGAAATACGTCGCCACGCGGGCTTCGCCCGATCCAACGAACGGCGGCCCCCACGTCCGGGTGTCGTCCCCGGTGCCCGGCGGTTCCACTTTGATCACCCGAGCGCCCAGATCTGCCATCATCATGGTGGCGTGCGGCCCTGCCAGAGCACGGGACAGGTCGACCACGAGTGCGCCTGACAGCGGCCCGATTTCCTTGTCGGCACGTGGGCTCCATTCTTCCATGGCTCCAATGTCCGGGTGCTACGCTCTGCGGACAAGCACCAAAGACACAGACCATCTGTGCAGAATTGCACCGCAGAAGGAGTGGTCGATGTCCGGCACAGTCGATGTCCGCAGCCTTCGCGCGGACGACCTTCGTTATCTTCTGGCGGTCGCGAACACCGGACGCCTGGTCGCCGCGGCCGATGCGCTCGCCGTCGACCACACCACGGTGTCGCGTCGTGTGCGTGCACTGGAGAAGACGCTCGGTGTCCGGCTGGTCGAGCGTGGCGCCGATGGTTGGGAACTCACCGAGACCGGCCGCGCAGTGGCAGAACATGCCCGCCCGATCCAGGAAGCGGTGGAGCGGGCTGCCAAAGCAGCCGCCGGAGTCCACGACGACTCACTGACGGGCACATTCCGGATCACCGCACCGGACGGTTTTGGGACCGCGTTCGTCGTTCCCGCGCTGGCAAGGCTGCGGGACCAGCACCCGAACCTCAGCGTCGAGCTCATCACCGCCACCCGTCAGCTCGGTCTGCACCAGTCCGGGTTCGATCTCGCTATCGCGGTTGGCAAACCGGTCGCCAGCCGGCTGTATACCGAACGACTCACCGACTACACGCTCGATCTCTACGCCAGCGACGAGTACCTTGCCCGGTACGGCGAACCGACCACAATGGACGAGCTGAAGACCCACTCGCTGATCTTCTACATCGACTCGCTGCTCCAGGTCGGTGATCTCGACGCCGCGAAGCTCGCGCCCGGCATGACAGCGCGATTCACTTCGACGAACATCCTCGCCCAGCTGGAAGCCACCTGCGCTGGTGCGGGAATCGGCCTGCTCCCGAAATTCCTCGCCATCCGCGGGGGAAATCTGCGGGCCGTTCGAGCTGGGCAGAAGCCCATGCTGCTCTCTTTCACTCTCGCCGCACGGCGGGACAGCGTGACCCGTCGCCCGGTGCAGATCGTTCGCGACGCTCTCCACGACGAGGTTCGAAGCCGTCGGGCCGAACTGATTTGATAGCTCATATCGTGCAGGAGCCGGAGCGTCCGGCCGCTGCACGATATGAGCTGTGGGAATTCACCTCGTTCGGGATGCCTCGGTGGCACCCGATACGAAAGCTGTTAGGACCGCGTTTCCCCGGCGGCATCCAATTCGAGCACCAACGCGGTGCAGTCACGCTGCCCGGCGCCGGACGCGGATGCCTCGGCGAAAAGCTTCATCGCAGCCGCGGCCGTGTCCAACCGGACGTCGAAGTCCTCAGCGGTCGTGGTGGCCAGGTAGAGGTCCTTGTGCAACAGGTCGACCATGAAACCGGGCTCGTAGCCATGCGAGCTCGGCGAGGACTCGACGACGCCCGGGAGCGGGAACCACTTGCGGAACGCCCAGTTGTCCCCGGAGGAATGAAGGACGATGTCGTAGAAGACCCGAGGGTCAAGACCAAGGCGCTTGGCCAACACTGACGCCTCACAGGCGCTCGCCATGCAGACACCCAGCATTGCGTTGTTGACCACCTTCATCGCCTGGCCGTCCCCGCTGGGGCCGACGTGCACGATGTACGACCCGACAGACTTCAGCAGAGGCTCCGCGATACCGACGTCACGCGCATCTCCACCGAGCATCAGTGTGAGGCTCGCCTGCTCGGCGCCTTCGACACCGCCGGACACCGGTGCGTCGACGAACCCGACACCCTGCTCCCTGGCCTGGTCTGCCAGTGACCGGGCCGTTTCGAATCCGATGGTGGAGCAGTCCACGACGACCGAACCTGCCGGCATGTTCATGAACGCACCGTCCGGTCCGGTCAGCACCTGCTCGACGACCGAGCCGTTCTGCAGCATTGTGAAAACCGCGTCGGCGTCCCGCACCGCCTCTGCGACCGAACCCACCACATCGACGCCGTTCGCGCGCGCGGCCGCGCGCGCGGACTCGACGATGTCCACACCGCGAACCGTATGGCCCGCGTCGACCATGTTCTTCGACATCGGCACACCCATGTGCCCCAGTCCGATCCACGCAATAGTGCTCATCGCTCACTCCTTCGGAAGCCGAGTGCGGCGCACCGGATCTCTTCTCCGCCGCGAATACCCTCATCGTGCGATCCGGTGGGGGAGCAGACAACAAGCATCACTGCAGACGCCTTGTGCACCGACGCAAAAGCGCAGTACGACAGCCAGAACGGTAGACGAAGCTGTCGACACGGTCACACGATTGTCGGGCGTTGCACGAATTCGATGACGGTTCGACCGGGAGCGTCGGTCAGGAACGCACACGGGAGACCGTATCCCCCGACGAACACGTTCTTCGCGCTTTGCCCGACGTCGCGCAAAGCTGCTTCGATGTCGTCAACCGCGAAACAGATGTGATGCAGCCCTTCACCGTGCTGCTCAAGGAATGTGCGCGCCGCACCCGATTCGCCGGGCTCGACGACCTGCACGGCCGCGGCCACGCCTCTGGCCACGATCCCGTCCGGATACAACCACACCAGCCGAATGTCGGCGGCCACCACAAATTCGTCACGCACCACGCGCAGGCCCAGCGTGCGCTGGTACCACGCTGCCGTACGATCGGCGTCCGCTGTGACGACGGCGACGTGGTCGATCAGGCGTGCCGGCGAGGACACATTCGGCTCGGACATCAAAATACCTCCAGTTGTTCCGGAACAGCGACGAGTCGGAACCCGTCGCCGAATTGGCGTTGCCAGCTTGTGTTGTCAACTGGCATAGTCGGCCGTCCGTCACGTGTGGCCGATCCCCGGGCCGCACTTCGAGACCACGAGCGTTGGCCCACAGCGCACCGAATCACCAGTGGTTTGGGCCGGGCACCGGTGTCGACGAGGACGACAGACGCGTCAAGCCGCCGCGTCCAGCCACAGCCAGGGCGACCTTGATCGTTTTCCCGTCCGGGAAAGTGCGCCTCCCCATCGGGTCAACGCCGACCCGATGACTGCGCTCGAACGTGAGCGCGAGTGGTTGGCAATCGTGTCGTTGACTTGGGCGAGCGGACCTGCGTCTTCGCGGGCGGGCCAGCAGCCCGGCCGGCCCAGATTCCACACCGGGATGAGGGTCAGGCGTCTTCGGGCGCTGATGCCGTCGCACGTCGGCGCGCGAGCTCGGCGACCGCCGTGATCCCCGCGTAGCCGGCGACCGTGCCGGACGTGACGAGTTCGGACGCGGACCGGCCGAGCAGAATCTGCTTTACTGGAGTCTCGAGCTTCTTGCCGGTCAGCGTGCGCGGCACCGCGGGCAGCTGAACGATCTCCGAGGGAACGTGACGCGGCGAGAGTTGCGACCGCACGGTCTTGCCGATCCGTACCCGGAGGTCGTCATCGAGACGCGTGCCGGAACGCAAAGCGACGAAGAGCAGCAACTCGCCCGGGCCGCCGCCGGCGTCCTCGAGGTGCACGACGATGCTGTCGGCGATTTCCGGCATCTCCTCAACCACACTGTAGAACTCGGCGGTCCCCATGCGTACCCCACCGCGGTTCAAGGTGGCGTCCGAACGCCCGCTGATGATGCAGCTGCGGCGGTCGGTGAACGTCACGCTGTCGCCGTGGCGCCAGACCCCGGGATAGGTGTCGAAATAGGCTGCCCGGTAGCGGGCGTCCCCCGGGTCGTTCCAGAAGCGCAAGGGCATGGACGGCATCGCTGCGCGGACGACCAGCTCGCCCACGCAGCCGACGACTTCACGGCCATAGTCGTCGAACGCGGCGGTGTCTGCGCCGAGGCACGGCGCCGCGATCTCGCCGGCAACGGTCGGCAACCACGGGTTTCCGGCCACGAACGCCGAACAGACGTCGGTGCCACCGCTGATGGAGTTGATCAGCACGCCGGCGCCGAGCTGGTCGTTCGCCCAATAGAACGCCTCCGGCGTGAGAGGCGCGCCGGTCACGCCGAGGGTTCGCAGCGCCGACAGGTCGAGATCGGACAGCCCGCCCCCGCTTCGCCGGCACGCCGTCAGGTAGGCCGGGCTGGTGCCCAGCAGAGTTGCCCGGGTTTCCGCGGCGAGCCGCCACTGTGCGTCCGGCGAAGGGTATTGCGGATCTCCATCGACGAGAACGACGGCGGCCCGGCGCAGCAGGCCCGAGATCAGGATGTTCCACATCGTCCAGGCGGTCGTGGTGAACCAGAGCACGCGGTCGCCTGGGCGGGTGTCGAGGTTGAGGCCGTGCAGTTTCAGGTGCTCGAGCAGGATCCCGCCATGGCCATGCACGATCGCCTTGGGCAAACCGGTCGTGCCTGACGAGAAGAGGACGTGCAGCGGGTGGTCGAAGGAGAGGGATTCGAACTCGAGCGGCTCGTTCACGGCGAGCAGGTCGTCCCAGGTCGATGTGCCCGTCGGTACGTGTTCGCCGTAGGGGACGCCGACCACGTGGCGCAGCGTCGGGAGACCGGCACGAATGGTGGCGAGGTCCGCGCTTTTGTCGACGCTCTTGTCCCCGTAGCGGTAGCCGCCGATGGCGATCAGGACCTGCGGCTCGAGCTGCGCGAAGCGGTCGACGACGCTCCGGGCGCCGAACTCGGGGGCGCACGAAGCCCACACCGCGCCGAGTGAGGCGGTGGCCAGGAAGGCCACCAAGGTCTCGGGGATGGTAGGCAGGTAAGCGACAACCCGGTCGCCGCGGCCCACGCCGAGGCGTCGCAGGCCGGCGCGGGCCCTCGCGACGAGTTCGGCCAGCCGTCCGTAGGTCAGTTCCGAAGGCGCGCGGGTCTGGGAGCGCGCGATCACCGCCAGTTTGTCCCGGTCCTCGGGCAGGCCCAGTGCGTGCTCGGCATAATTCAAGCGGGCATCGGGAAACCACTCGGCACCCGGCATGGTGCGCTTCCCGAGCGCCGGTCCGGTCGTGCCTCGCACACCGAAGTGGTCTGCGACGGACTTCCAGAAGTCGGCCGGCTTTTCGACGGACCATCGCCACAGCGCTTCGTGGTCGGGAAACTCGAAACCGTGCTCCGCGGCGAGCCAGTGCGTGTAGGCAGCGATACCGCTGCCCTCCGGCGGGCGTCCGGTGACGGGCAGACGCATCTCGTCCTCCAGGGGTTAGGGAAACGACGGGCCCGGTGCGGTACCTGCGGCTGTTCGCCACTGGTACCGCACCGGGCCGGCCGCCTCAGGCGGTGAAAAAGCCTCGGTTCTGCTCCACGAAGCTTTCGACGGTCGTGCCGGACGTCTTGCCGATCCGTTCGACGACATCGTTGGTGCCCGCGAACAGGCCGTGGCGATAGTCGACCGCGACGGCGCAGAGGTGCTGCACGAGGTGTTCGGAGCGCCCCGCCCTAGTGAGGTTGGCGGCGAAGGTGTCCAGCTCGATCGGCTCGTACTTGATCGGACGGCCGAGCACCCGCGAGAAGACGTCCGCGACCTCGTAGTGGTTCATCTCGACCGGGCCGTGCAGGGTGTAGACCTGCCCAGCGTGCGGCCGGGGGTCTTCCAGCACCGCGCTGATGACGTGGGCCTGGTCCTCGGCCGCGATCGGGGCGTGCCTGCCGTCGCCGAGCGGCAGGCGCAGGATGTTCTCCTGGGCCACGGACTTCCCGTGCTTCACGAGCCATTCGGCGAAGAAGGTCGGCCGAATGTGGGTGACCGGCACGGGGGCCCAGTTCAGGACCTGTTCCGCGATCCAGTGCTGCTGGGCGGCTTTGCTCTCCGAGTCGCGCCGGGCCGAGATCTGCGACATGTTCACGATCGCGCGGATCTCGTTCTCGGCCGCTGCCTGGGCGAAGACGGCGGTGGCGTCGAGCAGGCCCGGGGCGATCGGGTACACGAAGTAGGCCGAGCCGACTCCCCGTAGCGCGTTGCTGACGGAGCCGAGGTCGAGCAGGTCCCCCACTACGACCTCGGCGCCGATATCAGTAAGCCGCTGTGAGCGCGCGTCTTCCCGGTGCACCAGCGCGCGCACGGCGTGCCCTCGCTCGAGGAGCAGTTCGACCACACGGGTCCCGGTGAAGCCGGAGGCCGAGGCGACCAGAAAAGGTAGTTCTGCTGACAATGTCGTGTCCGTTCTGTGGGGGCCGGAGCCGGCCTACTTGGTGGCGTACACGCCGACGCGGGTCAGGTCGTGTTCCTCGACCCAGTCCGCCTCGGCTCCGTCATCGGGCAGGAACTCTCCCCACTCCATCACGTCCTTCGGACGGACCTCGTGCAGCGCCACGACGATGTCGGCATTGTCCTGCCCGGAGATGCGCTGCCACATCTCCGTGAGCCGGCGGACCAGCTCGCTGCGCGTCTCTTGCGTGCGGCCGGTACGAATGAAGCCGACAGTCTTGGAGACGGTCGACGGTGCGCCTCCGGTGAACGCTCCGCCCTCGAGTACCTCCTCGAAGATCACGTGCACGAACTTGCGCGGCGTGCCATTGGTCAGTTCACAGTGGATGTCGGTGAACTCCTTCGACATCTGCAGCTTCTGCTCGTACGACAGCAGCCCCTCGGGCAGCGAGCAGCGGTAGATGGGCATTTGTTCCTCCTCGGATGGGATGGGTGGGAAGTACTCAGAGCTCGGCGACCGCGAGCTGCACCTTGCCGATGAAGCCGTTCTCGACCGCAGAGTGCGCGGCGGAGGCCTCGTCGAGGCCAAAGGTGCGTACGGGGAGGCCGTAACGCGGTCCGATCCCGATGGCCTGGGTTTCGAGCGCGCGGACGATGGCACGCACGGCGGCGGCGCGTTCACTTGCCCGGAGCGTGTACAGGATTACGAACCCGATCTGCAGGTTCAGCCACATGGCGTCCTGAACGGTGATGGCGAGGTCGGTCCCACCGTCGTTGGCGTAGATGGCCAGGGTTCCGCTGGACGCCACGACGCCGAAGTCGATGCGCGCGTTCACCGCGGGGGAGACCTCGACGACGATGTCGACTCCCTCCGGCGCGATCCGCCGCACCCTGGCCACGACGTTCTCGCGGCGGTAGTCGATGACGTGGTCTGCCCCGGCGGCAGTCGCGAGTTCCGCCTTCTCGGGTGAGCTGACCGTGGTCACCACGGTGGCGCCTGCCCACTTGGCGAGCTGGATCGAGGCGTTGCCCACCGCACCCGCGCCGCCGGCCACGAGGACCACGGTGCCGGTGAGGGCGCCCGGCCCGAGTTCCTCCGGACCGCCGGCGCGGAGCGTGAGTAGCCTGTGCGCGGTCAGGAACGGGACGCCGAGCGCGGCGCCGAGTTCGTGCGATGCGTGATCCGGCAGAGCCGCGACCAGGTCCGTGGCCAGGGTGACGAACTGCTGGGCAGTGCCATCGAGCCGGCGGTACGCGGCCAAGTGGGTCCATACGCGCTGTCCGGGCGTGAACTCCTTGACTCCGGCGCCGACCGCGCGGATCACGCCGGAGCCGTCGTGGTGAGGAACCTGGATCAGGCCATCGGGAATGGGCAGGCGCAAGTTGCTGCGCGCCTTCACATCGGTGGGGTTGACCCCGGAGCGCGCGATCTCGATCTGCACCTCTCCCGGTCCCGGCGGCTTGCCGGCGAGCTCAGCGTCTCGCAGCACGTCGGCGTCACCTGCGGTGGTGTAGCCGACCGCCCTGCACGGCCCACTCTCAGCTCGAAAGAGCGCGGGAGCAGTGGACTCGGAGTATGCCATTTCACCTACTTCCCGGCACCGGTGCGGGCACCGATGCCGTCGGGTGGCCAGGAACTGCCGAATGCCTTGAAATCATCGGCCACGGCTGAAATGTGAGTATGCCGCAACGTATTCCGGAAGTCTTCCGAAATACGGTCGAAAAGTTTCTCTGACTGCCATGTTTGAAAGCAACTTCGTTGAGTCGAACTTCAACAATAATACACGCGGAGAAAGTCGGAAGAAAGCGTTGAGGGATGTGGCTGACATCGGTACAGTCTGCCGTCACCTGGCAGTGGTGCCGGTCCGGGGCCTCTTCTGGCTCGATAACCGGCGTCGCGACGTGGACCCGTCCGGAACATTTATCGCGCCTGAGTGCCCTGGAGATCGATGTGAAGCGAATAGCGATCTATCTCCCGGAATTGGTTGCCCGGATGTGTTCGCGCGCTACGAGCGACGCGCGCTCAAGAATGCTCGCCACACGCCCGGGATTTGTCCGTGCGGCGTCCGGAACCACGGTTCTGGGGCTACCCGCCACGGTGACCGCCGGACCCGGAGGGACCGGTGAGCCGGGGCGGCGGGCATGACCGAGCCCGTCGCTTGCGCCCTTCCATCAGCCCGAAACGGCTGCCGAGCCCAGGAGGCCTCACATGACATCGACAACCCCAGGGGCGAGCACGGACGGCGTCCCGCCGCCATCGAGGGCGGAGCTGCGAAAAGTCCGTGCCGCGACGATCCTGGCGCAGTCGACCGAGTGGTATGACTTCTTCCTCTACACCACTGCGGCCGCGCTTGTCTTCCCGCGGGTTTTCTTCTCGACGTCGTTCAGCCCGCTCGCCGCGACCCTGTCCTCGTTCGCCACGATCGCGGTGGGATTCGTGGCCCGGCCGATCGGTGGTGCGATCTTCGGTCACTTCGGTGACCTCCGCGGTCGCAAGCCCGCGCTCGCCGTGACGCTCGTCCTGATGGCATTGGCGACCTTCGCGATCGGCGTCCTGCCGGGCTACGCGGCGATCGGCCTTATGGCGCCGCTGGTTCTGACGGCGTTGCGGGTCGTGCAAGGACTCGCGCTGGGCGGTCTCTGGGGCGGCGCCGTGCTGCTCGCGACCGAGTACGCGCCCAAGGGGCAACGTGGCCGGTTCGGTGCCTGGGCCCAGATCGGCCTGCCGATCGGGCTCATCTTGTCGAGTGGTGCGTTCTTCGCCGCCGCCGGCCTGACGGACAAGGCGTCGTTCCTGGCCTACGGCTGGCGGGTTCCCTTCTTGGCCGGCGGCGTCGTGGTGATCGGCGCGCTGATCCTGCAGTTGCGCCTCGAGGACACTCCGGCGTTCCGTGCGGTGGCCAAGCAACCCAAGCGCTCTCCTGTCCTGCGCGTCCTTCGCGAGCACCCGCGCCGGATCCTGATCGCGGTCGGGGTCTACCTCGTCGTCGGGGGATCGTTCTACGTCTGCACGACCGGTGCACTGGCGTACGGGACTGGCACCCTCGGTCTTTCCCGCAACACGATGCTGGCCGTGATCTCGCTGGGGGCCCTGTCCATGTGCGTGTCCATTCCCGGCTTCTCCATCCTCAGTGACCGGATCGGGCGGAGCCGGGTTTACGTGCTCGGGGTCGTTCTCACCCTACTTTGGGCTTGGCCGATGTTTGCGCTCTTCGACACTCGGCAGCCGCTGCTTGCCGGGATCGCCGTGGTGGTCGGCATGTTCATCAGCGGGATCATGTACGGGCCGACCGCGGCCCTGTTCTCCGAACTTTTCCCGGTGGACATGCGTTACAGCGGCGCATCGCTCGGCTATCAGCTGTCCAACGTGGTCGGTGGTGGATTCGCCCCGCTGATCATGACTTCCCTGCTCGCCGCGACCGGCTCCTCGTACTCCGTGTCGGTGTATGTCGTCGTGATGGGCTTGATCACGCTGGGCTGTCTCGGGCTCCTCAGGAGCATGCGGCGCGCCGAGTCCGGCGTCGTAGATCCGGATGAGGTAGCGCCGGACGAGGCGGAGGTGACCACGGCTTGAGTACCGCACCCGCGGGCGGCGCCAGGACGGGCGCCGCCCGGGTGCGCTCATTCGCCGTGCAGCGAATAACGACGGGGTGTGGTGCCGGTGACTCGCCGGAAGACAACCGAGAAATGCTGTGCCTGGCTGAAACCGCAGTCGAGGGCGATCTCCGTGATGGGACGCCGCCTTTGGATGAGCAACTCCTTCGCGCGGGCTATCCGGACCTCGGTGACGAACTCCATCGGGGTCTGACCGGTGGAGTCGCGAAAGGCCCGTGCGAAGTGTCGCTCGCTGTAACCGGCGACTTCGGCGAGGAGCCTGACCGTGAGGGTTGCGTTCAGGTTGGCATGGACGAAATCGGAAACCTTCCGCAGTGAGGCTGCCGGGAGGGCGCTCGGACGCCCGGTGCCGGCAAGGGCTGGTCCGAGCCTGGCCAGGGTCTGCAAGGACCAGCCTTCGAGCAGGAGGGTGAACCTGGAATCGCTCCGCCCGGCCTTGCGCACCACCTCGGCAAAGCTCGACTGCACGGTGGGATTGCCGAACGCGAACACACACTGCCCTGGTCCCAATGGCCGATCCAGCCGGGACTCGTCGAGGAAGGCGACGGCATACCGGTAGTACTCATCAGTCTCGATCTCACCCTCGAGACTTGACAGCGCGGGTACGAGTCCGAGGTCGGCCGAAGGGGAGAAGCTGGCGTCGATCCGGCGTCCGTCGACGGACAGGCGTACGCGCCGGACCCCACGGCTGAACCAGAAGAGCGCGGGCGAGGGCTGGCAGAAGGCCCAGTCGACGATGCCGCGGGCGTGTCGTTCGAATACCTCGAGGCGGACGGTGGGGCTTTCCTCGACGATGCGGTTCACCAGCTCGTCGCTGAGCGACCGGCGCACCGCGGCGGACTCCGTCGTGGCCACGGCCATCAACTCCTTTGGCTGTCCAAGCGGCCACGCGGGCGTCGACAGCGCCGGCGCGGTCCTCGAATCAATGTACGCCCCGAATCGACCATTGCATGACAGGATGTGAGAAGTTCCTCCGACGGCTTTTGCCTGCTCCGCTCGCAGGAGAGCCGTTCCGGATTTTCTCCTTGCTGTGCAGACGTTTCTGAGCAACGTGAATAATAGTCGCGAGTGGTGATCCGCTGGCTCCTCGCTGCGGTGTCGCACAAGGTTAGTTCTATGACGCGACGGACTGACTCCGATCTTTGAAGACTGTCGACGGCTGGGCTGAAGCCCGCAGGACGGATTGACCCAAGTGGCGACGGAGAGTGACGACGGAGCACCTAAGAGCTCGATCCAAGGTTCCCGGCGGCGGTGGGGTGTTTTGTTCGTGCTCGCCGCTGTGGCGTTCATGGCCCAGCTGGACCTGTTCATCGTGAACGTGGCGATGCCGGCGATAGGTGCCACGTTCGCCGGGTCAGGGCTCGGCGTGCTGTCCTGGATTCTCAACGGCTATACCGTGGTGTTCGCGGCGCTACTCGTTCCGGCCGGGAGGCTTGCCGACCAGTTCGGCCGGCGCCGGGTGCTGATGGTGGGTGTCGTCACATTCACTGCGGCCTCGGTGGTGTGTGCGTTCGCGCCGTCCGTCGCGGTGCTGGTCGCCGGACGGGCAGTCCAGGGGGCAGGAGCGGCGTTGATCGTGCCGACGTCGCTGGGACTGCTGTGGCCGACCTTCCCTGACCGGGAACACAACCTCGTCGTCGGCATTTGGGCCGGCGTTGCCGCGATAGCGGGCGCATCCGGGCCGACGGTGGGTGGCCTGCTCGTCGCGGTCGACTGGCGGTGGATCTTCCTGATCAACGCGCCCATCGGGGTGGTAACGCTGGTTGGTGCGTACGTAGTTGTCCCCGAAGTGAAAGACGCGGGCGAGGCTCGGCTGCCGGACCTTTTGTCGGCGGTGGCCCTGCTGGCGGCCGTTTTCCTGATCACCCTCGTCACGATCGAGGGCGGTGAGTGGGGTTGGGGCTCGCCGCGCGGCCTGGTCCTGCTGTTGGCCGCGCTGGCCGCCGTCGCCCTCACCGTGTGGCGTAGTCGCAGTCACCCGCACGCGTTGCTGGAAGCACGCCTCTTCACCAGTCCTCCATTCACCGCCGCCACCGCCGCATTGTTTCTGTTCTTTCTGGCGTTCTCGGCTTGGCTGCTCGGCAGTGTGCTCTTCCTACAGGATGTCTGGCACTACGACGCCCTCCACGCCGGGCTGGCGATCGCGCCCGGACCACTGATGGCCGTGGTCGCGGCCTTCGGCAGCTCTCGCCTGGCCGGGCTGTTCGGCAGGCCGCTCACCGCGGCGTTCGGCACGGCCTCGTTCGCGGCAGCCGGCGCGTTCTGGTACGTCGCCGCGGTGCCCGAGCCGGGATACGTGGCCCACTTCCTTCCAGGCCTGCTGTTGTGCGGAATCGGCTCTGGTCTCACCCAGGCGCCGCTGTTCGCGGCCGTCACCACCCTGCCCTCGGATCGGGCCACGACCGGCAGTGCTGTGCTCAACACGTCCCGGCAGATCGGCAGTGCCCTCGGGGTCGCGGTCCAGGTCGCACTCCTCGGCACGTCACACAGTGGTGTCACCGGATTTCGACGTGGCTGGTTGTTTGTGTTCGGGTCGTCGGTGGCTGCGGCGATCGTCGCCTTTTTCGGGAGCCGCCGCGACTCCCGAAGCGCGCGCCGGGGCATTCGCTCTGACATTTGACCGGGCGAAGGCGTCCTGGTCGGACTAGTGCCGTATCAAGCAACGTTGGGTAGGTAATCGGGGCGGCGGATTTTGGAGTTGATGGCGAAGTGGCGTTTGGGGTGGCTGTGGCGGTTGCGCCAGCGGAGGTAGCCGGTGATGGCGGCTTCCTGGGCTGCGTGGCTGGGGTAGTCGCTGCCGTCGAGGGTGAAGTAGCGGACCGCGGTGAACTCGCACTCGATCCAGTTCAGCCAGGACGCGTTGGTGGGTGTGTAGATCAGTTCGATGTCGTTGTCCGCGCACCAGGTCTTGACCTCGGCCTTGCCGTGTGGTCCGTAGTTGTCGCTGACCAGGTAGAGCTTCCCGGTCGGGAAGCGGCGGCGCAGTTGCTTGCAGAAGTCGAGGAACTGCGGCCAGCGTTTGCGGTCGCGGAACCGGTAGAACATCTGCCCGGAGGCCAGGTCGAGCGCAGCGAACATCTGCCGGACGCCCTTGGTGCGAGTGTAGGTCGCGCGCTGCCGGGCCGGGCGGCTGCGGGGAAACCAGCCGCGGCCGGGGCGGGGTTGCAGATTCAGCGGCCCGAACTCATCGACACAGATCACTCGCCCGTCGGCGGGTGGGCGATCGTAGAGGTCGAGGATGCGGTTCTTCTTGGCCACGAAATCGGGATCCTTGCTGGCTTTCCACGTCTTCGTCGCCTGCCATGACACGCCTGCCTTGCGCAGGATCTGCCGGACGGTCTCGGTGCTCGCCCTGATCCATGCGTGTTCGGCGAGGTAGGCGACCAGCTTGGTCAGGCTCCAGGTCGTGAACGGCAATCCCAGCTCGGCGGGCTTGCAGGCGGCGATGCGGCTGATTTGATCACGGGCGGCCGGCCCGAACTTAGAGCGTGTCTTACGTGGTGATCAACGACTGATGCGTCATGATCTTGGTTGTGGTTGATCGTTTGTCGTTGCGGCTGGTGCCGGACGAGCTGTGGGACCTGGTGGAGCCGTTGATCCCGGTGTTCGTGGCGCGTCCCCAGGGCGGAGGAACAGCGCCGTTGGAACCGCGGCAGGTGTTCACGGCG
>NZ_JBEYSJ010000055.1:0-44504 GCF_040704195.1 Amycolatopsis sp. NPDC047767 | reverse complement strand
AGCCTGGCTCCACTTCTACAATCACCACCGACCCCACAGCGCCGTCGGAGGCCACCCACCGATCACCCGGCTGACCAACCTCCCTGGACATCACACCTAGCCCCAGGCGATCGGCAGCTCGCGAACGCCGTAGACCAGGGTGTTCTGTTTGAAGCCCAGCGACTCCCGCGGCACGGCCAGGCGCAGGTCGGGGACCCGGCGGAACAGGCGCGTCAGCGCCTCCTGCAGTTCGACGCGCGCCAGCTGCTGGCCGATGCATTGGTGCGCGCCGTAGCCGAACGCCACGTGCGCGCGCGGCGACTCGCGGTGGAAGTCCAGCTCGTCCGCCGCCGGAAACAGCTCCTCGTCCCGGTTCGCGGAGTTCAGCGCGGCCACCAGCCATTCTCCTGCCTTGACGGCGCGGTCGCCCACCTGCACGTCCTCGGTGGCGTGGCGTAGCACGCCGAACTGCACCACCGACAGGTACCGCAGCAGTTCCTCGACCGCGCGTGCGGGCGCGGCCAGCACAGCGTCGCGCTGCTCCGGGTGTTCCAGCAGCACCAGGGTGCTCAGCGCGATCATGTTGGCGGTCGTCTCGTGGCCGGCCACCAGGAGGCTGAGCCCGAGCATCACCAGTTCCTCGAGGCTGAGCGGATCACCCGTGGCGGCGCCTCGCGCGATCATCCGGCTGAACAGGTCGTCCTGCGGATTCTGCTGCTTGTCCGCGAACAACCCCGCCAGGAACCCGGCCAGCTCGTCATAGGCCTGCTGCCCCTGCTCGCGCGTGGCGTCGGTGCTGACCAGCAATGAGCTCTGCTGCTGGAACCGCTCGCGATCGGCGTACGGGACGCCCAACAACTGGCAGATCACCAGCGACGGGATCGGCAACGCGAAGTCTCGCACCAGGTCCGCCTCGCCCGGCCGGGCGAGCATCGCGTCGAGATGGTTCTCGACGAGGTCCTGGATGTAGGTGCGCAGCGCTTCCACTCGCCGGACGGTGAACTGCGCGAGCACCATCTTGCGCAGCCGCGAGTGTGGTTCACCGTCGAGCTGGATGATCGAGCCCGGCCTGACCGGTTCGTCGAGGTCGGCGCGCCGGGTGACGTGCACCGAAGCCGCGCCACGCGAGCTCATCGTGGGGTCGGCGAGCACCGCGCGGACGTCGGCGTAGCGGGTGACCAACCAGGCGTCCATCCCCGCCGGGCAGCGGACCTGCGACGTCGGGTCGGCGGTGCGCAGGGCGCCGTACTGGGCGGGCGGGTCGTACGGGCATCCGGCCGGTCGCGTCATCGGGAGGGCCGGGGTGTCGGATGCGGCTGCCGTCACGGCGGATCACGCCCTTCTGTCGGTGGTCTGGACGGTTGCGCGATCGAGCGCAGCCGTCTCTTCGGGAGGATCAGGGTCTGTAGAGCGGCGCCTCGCCGAGCGGGGAGGACCTGCGCAAGGCGAGGGCCTGCGACGGCGCACTCTCGGTGTCGGTGCGTGACCGCCGGGGCGCCTTTCGGCGCGAGGCCGGCCTCCGGCGGTGATCGGGCGTCACAGAGGAATCATATGAACCATAAGGTCCAATACAAGGTCGCCGTACGGATACCGCAAGGCGCTGCGTCTTCGAGTTGGTTGCGGCAGCGGCCTCTCGTGAAACCCCTCGAGCAGGCAGACGGTCGCACGGCTCAAATCGAGTTTCCGGACCTGGGATGACGTGCCTTGGAAGGGTGTTCTCATGGTCAATCAGAGTCGAGTGCCGCTCATCGTGCCTCACCCTCAAGTCGGCGCTTCACTGACAGTGGTCTTAACATGAGCTCGCTGATCGACATCCCATAAAGTGAACCATGGAGTCCACGAATTTCGAAGGCAACACAGGCAAGTTTCCAGGTACGGCCGGGCAAGGAGGATCGTCCCGGTTGCTGACCATGGAGAGGTCGCGCCAGTTCTCGCCGAAAGCGGCGAGGAGATCGTTGTGGTGGAAGGCGACGGCTCGCACCGAGCGGGACTTACTCGGCTTTCACGGCGTCGTCACCAGCGACCGGACGGCGAGCGAGGCTTCCAGGGTGACTTCGGGGATCAGGTCGGCGAGAAACTCGTCCGTCGCGGCGATCACGTGGAAGGCGAACCGACCAATCGTAGTAGTGGTGGTGTCGAGACCTCCCTCACCTCGAGAGGAGTGCAGCGGCTGCGTTGCGCTTGTCCGATCCCGATGTGCTGTCATGACGCGAGGATCTTGGCCTTCTCCGACGCGAACTCGGCGTCGGTGAGGACCCCCTGTGCCTTGAGTTCGGCAAGCTCCTTGAGCTGGGTGACGGCGTCGCGAGCGGGTGCCGCGGCCGGTTGTGGTGGCGGCGGGTCCTGCTGTTGTTGCTGGGCGTCCTGTTCATCCTCTTGCATGGCCCAGCGCCGGCCCTGGCGGCGCGAAACTCGATTCGACACGGCGGTCGCCGTCCCCGCGATCGCGGCGGTTCGGGCGATACCTCGGAGGAGTCCCGGCATGGTCCTGATCCTTTCTCCGGCGGGTCAGACGTCGGCTGCTTCGGCGGCATCCAGCGATGCCGCGACGGCATCGAGCGGGACGTAACCGGCCGCCACCACCTCGGCCCCGCCACGGCGCAGGGCCTGGGTGAACGAACGTGCCCACCGGTTCTCGAACAGCACGATCGCCGCGGACGATCCGGGTTCGATCGCGGACGCGGCATCGGCCAGGTCGCCCTCGTCGAGCAGGCCCGAGGACGCACCTTCGAAGATCGCCACGTCGAGCCGGCCGTCAAGATCCAAGTCCTGCAACTCGACCGCGCGCACTGACCCATCGGTGTCCCGGGTGACGAACAGGAGATCAAGGATTCGGATCAAACGCTGGTCGACCAGGTCCACGAAGATCGGCAAGCCGTGTCCGGTTATCTTGCTGCCCGGGAACTCGACGATCAGAAAACTGATCGGCCCCATCGCCTCGACGTCATCGGTCATCACAGGCCTCCTGGCTGCTTCACGGCAGGGGAGTAGTGCGCGCCGCCGTGGACGCGCGCACCACCCCTCGACTGTCGGGCGGATGGCCCGCGCTGTCCTCATCCCAAGGAGGTGACGTCGCACCCGCACGGCGGGGATGGCGCAGACTCGGCGGACGCGCGCAAATCGTTTGAGGGGCGGAAGCCCATCGCAGCGATACGAGGCGGACATCAGTTCGGGATGAGGTCGTCTCGGTCGTTGCCGACCGCGCGCTGCATGCATCGAGAATGATTTACCCGGACACGGGATTGCGGGTGAGGACCTTCTCCCCTGTCTGTGGTCGGGTGTCTTCCAGAGAATGGCTGCGAGCAGTCGGACGGGGAGCCGGGGAGGACGGGGGCCGTCCGACTGCTCGATCGTCCGCGAGTTTTCGCCGCGTGGCCTTGGCTCGGTGCTTGACGGTGCCCCATTCGGCGGCAGAGGTCCGTGTGCCGTCCGGCCGAGGACTTTCCACGACCAGCACCGCTCGCGCTACCGACGTCAGCTCGGCCGGCAGGTGAAACGTCGCGCCGATCGTGGGCTTGCGCTGCGGTGGCGATCCACCAGTGTGCGTCGATGGAGTCGTTCGCCAGTCCCGTCCCGCAGGTCGCACGGACCAGGGAGATGCAGTCGTGGACAGCTGCGATGACCGTGGATGCGGCGATCTTCACGCTGGCGCTGTCCTGCGACGGTGGTGTCCGGCGTGATGCGCGATGCGTGCGTGGCCCGGCCGAGGGCTGGGGCTGGCCTCGGGAGACGTCGCCGGGTTCGCGGCCGCGCTGAGTGAGGTGATGAAGACTCCGGCGCGCACGGCGCGCTCCACTTCGGCGAGCATCTGCCCAGCCCCAGGCTGTGCCCTCGGTCGATGATGACGACTTCACCCACATCGCCGGCCCGTGCGGCGGCGACAACGCCATGGGGTATCAGCTGATGCCGAGCCGGCTGATCGCGCTGGCCGACGTCCGTGGCTTGTGTATCCACCTGGCCGCGCACCTCCAGAAGATTTCGCGTCCTTCCCCTGCTTCACCACGGTTTCTCTGACCAGCACAGACAATCATGACCATGCCCACCAATCTCAGTGACCTCGGCGCGCCCCAGTCGGTCGCCGAGCTCGCCGCGGACCCGGACCGGGTAGTGGCGTGGAGCGCGACGCTGCATCGGTGGCCGACCGCCGAACGCGAGTTCATGGCCGACGGCCGGCACGACCGGCTCAGGCTCACACCCGTCGACGACCAGCTGGTTGCGGTGATCATCTGGGTCGATGAGCCATGACCGATTCAACCCGGCTGATTACAGAAAGTCGTTACTCGGATCGAGTGAGGAGTGACCCGCGCAGGGGCACGGGTCGAAAGCCCGACTCGTTGTGTACTGGCAAGTCAAGGCTGGATGTCGTCGGATTTGAGGTCGGTTGTATCTGCCGCTGCCCGACCCCGACTGCACCCCCGGCACGGCGGGGCGCACCGGTACCCGTCCTAATGGGCGGCCGGTTTGGCCGGCCCAGCCAACGACACTGCGTCACGCCTGCCGGGCCCCCTTCAGGGTCGCCGCTTCCGTGCTGCCCGGTATTCCCGTCCGCGCTCGTCCGACTGTTTGTACACGATGTCGGGTGCTTCCGGTGCCGGCCACACGGAAAGCAGGTAGTTCTCGACGGGTTCCTGGACGTTGCGATCGGGGGCGATGTCGCGGCCGCGGGCGTGCACACGTATCCGGTAGGTGCCGGGTCCCGCGTGGGCCAGCTCGGGGAAATCCGGCGGGTCTTCCATGATGCCGTGCACGATGAGTTCTCCGTACTCCGACTCGACCGAGACTTCGGCGACTTCGTCCCAGTCGTCGAGCCCGACCGAGTCGGGTGCGGTGTCGAGCAGTTGCAGGGTCACGGTGACCGAACCCGTATGAATACCGGTGAGGACAACCGCGCCGTTGACGAGATCCGTCCCCACGAAACCGTTGGCACGGGCAAGGCGTGGCGCGGGCAAGTCCGCACTCACGTCCCTGATGACGAAGTGACCGTGACTCATGTGCACGTCAGCGGTTGTTGTCCTCACCGGTTTGTTCATGCGTCCCCTCGTTCAGCTAGGTGACCGTTACCCAGAACGGGTCGTCGTCGATCACGCGTTCGTCGTTGTAGTACTGGCCCAACTCACTGCCGCCGTCCTGGTTCTGCTCCGAGTCGATGGCTTTGCAGCTCCAGCGTCTTGTGCAGTGTTCCCGAAGTGCTGGGCGAGGCCCGGCCGAGTGCCGAGGCGGGGCAAGACGATCCACCCTGCGTCGATGTGGTGGACCGGGACCGGCTGCGGCACCACAGATCCACGATGGGGGCGGTGTTCGGCGTCCCCACGGCGGTTCTGGTCGGCGATGCGCTGCCGGCGCTGCGCGTGCTGCGGGAACGCGCAAACGCGGCCGGCGGCCGGATCTCGTGTCACCGTTCGCAGTGGACTTCTTCGCTTACCCACTCAGATCGGTCAACGGCGCACCCGATAGCGCAGGTGAAGCACCCGGTTGCCCTGGATCACCTCGTCGGGTTCCTCCAACAGGTGCTGCGCGTGGACCGACCCGAAGTAGCGCTTGCCGGATCCGAACACGACGGGTACGACGTCCATGCGCACCTCGTCGATCAGGCCAGCGGCCAACACCTGGCCACCGACGTCGCCGGCGGCGACCTCGACCATGCGGTCACCCGCAAGCTCCTGCGCCTTGGCCACGGCTGCCTGGACACCGTCGACGAAGTGAAACGGCGCTTCGGGGTCCCAGCCGTCGGGCTCCGACCGGTGCGTCACGACGACCACGTGGTCGATCCCGCCCGGAGGCTTCCCGTCCCAGCCGTCCGTCATGTCGAAGACGTGGCGGCCGACGATGGTCACCCCGATCCGATCCCAGTACGGCCGGGTGTAGTCGTAGGACGTCTGCGACACCTTGAGCGCGCCGCTCTCGTCCAACGGGACGTCACCGCTGGACAACCAGTCGAACAGCGGCCCGGGCTGGTCGTTCTCGTCCGCGACGAAGCCGTCCACCGACACCGAGCTGTACATGACCACTGTGCCCACGGGGCTCTCCTCGATTTGGGGTGCCCCCAAATTAGCGTGTCGTGAGCTGTCGCTGTTGCAAGAACTCAATCGGCCGGCAGCGGTCGGCCGTCCCGGCCCCAGCAGATCGGGCCGGCGGTCTCGCAGCTCAGCAATGGCAGGCCGGCCCCCAACCTGCTCCACCGTCACCGGCCGGTCACACAGCTCGGCCGCGGGCATCGGCAGGAACGACGCCGGCCCCCACGGCTTGAAGTGCACGCCGGCGGACCGGGTCCGGAGTGGGAGCCGGACTCCAACGCGCGGGTGGACATGGTGACCACGCACCTGGCGCTCGGGTCACCCGCGGCGGTTGTCCTGCGGTGAGGTCGATTGCACGCCGCACCACGCGTCGCTGATTCGAACGTGAGCGCACCGCCGACGACGACAACGTGGCGCGCCGGTTTGCCGCGATCTAGCCGGTCTGAGGGAAGCCGAGGTTGATGCCGCGGTGAGTGGGGTCCGCCCAACGGGTGGTGACGACCTTGCCGCGGGTGTAGAAGTGGACGCCTTCTGTGCCGTGGGCGTGCGTGTCGCCGAAGAGGGAGTTCTTCCAGCCGCCGAAGGAGTAGTACGCCATCGGGACGGGGACCGGGACGTTGATGCCGACCATGCCGACCTCGATCTCGGTGTGGAAGCGCCGCGCCGCGCCGCCGTCGTTGGTGAAGAGAGCGACGCCGTTGCCGTAGGGGCTCGCGTTGACCAGTCCGATCGCCTGGTCGTAGGTGTCGACTCGCACGATCGACAGGACCGGCCCGAAGATCTCGTCGGTGTAGATGGACATGTCCGTGGCCACGTGGTCGAACAGCGTCGGCCCGACGAAGAAGCCGTCGCCGGCGAGGCCGCGGCCGTCGACGACGAGGACGGCACCGGCCTGTTCGCCGGCGGCGATGTAGCCGGTGACCCGTTCTTGCGCGGCTTTCGTGACCAGCGGTCCCATGTCGCAGCCGAGGCGGCCGTCGCCGGTGCGGAGTTTCGCGGCCCGGGTGGCGATCTTGTCCACCAGCTCATCGGCGATGTCTCCGACGGTGACGACGACGGAGATCGCCATGCAGCGCTCCCCGGCCGAGCCGAACCCGGCGTTGACCGCTTGGTCGGCGGCCAGGTCGAGGTCCGCGTCCGGCAGAACGACCATGTGGTTTTTCGCGCCGCCGAGTGCTTGGACCCGTTTGCCGTGCGCGGTGCCGGTTTCGTACACGTAGCGGGCAATCGGCGTGGAGCCGACGAAGGACACTGCCTTGACGCCGGGATGCGCCAGCAGTGTGTCGACCGCGGTCTTGTCGCCGTTGACCACATTGAACACTCCGTCGGGCAGGCCTGCCTCGCGCCACAGCCGGGCCAGCCACAGCGCGGCGCCGGGCACCTTCTCCGACGGCTTGAGAACGACCGTGTTGCCCGCGGCGATCGCAATGGGGAAGAACCACATCGGGACCATCGCGGGGAAGTTGAAGGGCGAGATGATCGCCACCGGTCCGAGTGGCTGCCGGATCGAGGCGATGTCCACATTGGTCGACGCGTTGTGCGTTGCTCCGCCTTTGAGCAGATGTGGCATGCCGCAGGCGAATTCGGCGACCTCCAGGCCTCGGGCGACCTCGCCTTCGGCATCGGAGAGCACCTTGCCGTGTTCGGCCGTGATGATGGCCGCGAGCTCTTGCGACCGGGCGTTCAGCAGCTCGCGGAACGCGAACAGGATCCGGGTACGGCGGGCCAGCGAGGTGTCACGCCAGGTGGGGAACGCGGCGGCCGCGGCGTCGATCGCGGTGGCGGTTTCCGCCGCCGAGGCCAGGGGCACGTGCGCGGTGACCGCGCCGGTGGCGGGATCGGTCACGTCCGCGTAGGCGCCGGACGTGCCAGGCACTGGTGCTCCGGCGATCCAATGGTTCAGGTGCACCGCGGTCACGGGTGGTCCTTCCTGATCGACGCGAAGGCGTCGTGCATGGTTCGGGCGAGCAGGGAAGCGTCGGACGCGAGCGACAGGAAGCGGAAGCCACGGGTCAGGTAGTCCGCCGCGGCGGCGGCCGAGGGCGCCATGATCCCCGCTGTCTTCCCGTGCCGTTTCGCGGCGGCGGCCACGGTGTCGAGCGCTTGGCGGAACACCGGTGAGGTGAACCCCAACGGCACGCCCAGCGCGTAGGAAAGGTCCACCGGGCCGATGAACAGCACGTCGACGCCGTCGGTCGCGGCGATCTCGCCGATGTCGCGAATCGCGCCGACGGTCTCGATCTGGATGACGCCGACGACCTCGTCGTTGCGCGAGGCGAGCACTTCGGGCCGAAGCCCGAACCGGGCCTGACGGTTGTACGTCGCCACGCCGCGGTCGCCGTCCGGCGGGTATCGGAGGATCCGCAGGGCGTCCTGGGCGTCGGCGATTCCGGTGATCCGGGGGATCATGATGCCGCTGGCCCCGCCGTCCAGAGCCCGCCCGGCTCGCGGCCGGTCACCACTTTCCGTCCGGACGATCAGCGGGACCCCGTAGGCCGCCGCCGCGGTCACCGAGGGCCCGACCAGTTCCTCGGAACCCCCGCCGTGTTCGAGGTCCAGCAGGACCCAGTCGGCGCCGGCCGCGGCCGCGATCTCCACCGCGACCGGGCTGCCGAGCCCGGCGAACGTCCCCAGCAGCGGCTCTTCCGACGCGAGCTTTTCCTTGAGCTGCAAGGCGAGGTGGGCGGTCACGACGTGACCCCCGCTCGAACCGCGGCAGCCGCCTTCGCGAAATCGAAGGTCACGGTGGTCATTCCGCCGGTCACCTTGATCGTCTCACCGGAAATGCTGCGCGCACCGGGCCCGAGGAGGAACACGGTGAGGTCGCCGATCTCGGCCGCGGTCTGTGCCCGGCCCAGCGGGATGGGCCGGATGTGCTCGGCGAAGACCTCTTCGGCCGGCAGGCCGGTCCGGTCGGCGTCCTCGTCGAGGATCCGGTCCCAGATCGGCGTGCGCACGATGCCGGGGGCGATGGTGTTGACGGTGATGTCGAGCGGCCCGAAGTCGAACGCCAGTCCGGTGCCGAAGCCGATCAGCCCGGCCTTGGACGCCGCGTAGGCCGCCTGGCACGCGGCCGGGACAACGCCGGAGATCGAAGCGATGTTCACCACGGCGCCGCCGCCGTTCTCGGTGAGGACCGTGCCGACGGCGTGTGTGGCGCGCATGGTGCCCTCCAGGTTCACCCGGAGGATCCGCGTCCACTCCTGTTCGCTGTTGTGGAGGAAGTGCTTGATCAGCGAGATCCCCGCGCAGTTGACCAGCCCCCAGGTGGCCTGTGCGCCTCGGGCGACCTGGGTGAGCCGCGCGGCCGAGCCCGGGTCGGTCAGGTCCGCGGTCAGGGTGGTTGCGCCACCCAGTTCCGCCGCGACGCGGGCCAGCCCGGCTTCGTCGATGTCGACCAGTACGAGGCGGTAGCCGGCCTCGTGCACGGAGCGCGCGATGCCGGCGCCGATCCCCGAAGCAGCTCCGGTGACGACGACGGTCCGGGCCTGGGCCATGGTCGGCTCGTCCTGCCCCGTCACGGCTTGAAGACGATCTTGAGACCTTCGCCGGCCTGCGCCAGCGAGATTCCTTTGTGGATGTCCGAAAGCGGGAGCACGTGGCTCACGACGCGGTCGAGCGGGAGCTTGCCGCTCTGGATGAGGTCGAGGGATTCGCGCATGGTGTAGCGCATCAGGAACGCGCCGAGGATGCGCAGTTCCTTGATCGTCACGGTCATCGCGGACAGGTTCGCGCGGTAGCTGTTGTTGATGCCGATGACCACGATCCGCGCCTGGTCGGCCGCGACGTCGACCGCGGTGTCCAGCTGGGAACCGACGGCCTCGAACACCAAGGTCGCGCCGCGGCCGCCGGTGGCGGCCAGCACTTCCTCGCGTACGTCGACTTCCGTCGGGTTGAGCACCAGGTCCGCTCCGGCCTGCTTGGCCACCTCGGCCCGTTTGACCGCGGGTTCGACCAGGATGACCTGCTCCACCCCGAAGTGCTTGAGCGCGATGACGGCGAGCAGGCCCATCGGTCCGCCGCCGAGGACGACTGCGCGGTCGCCGACCACGACGCCGGCCTTGTTGATCCCGTTGAGGACACAACCGAGCGGCTCGGCGAGCACGAGGTGCTCGTAGGGCACGTCAGCGGTCACGCGGTAGGCGTAGTACGACGGCACCTTGACGTAGCGGGCCATTCCGCCGTCCCAGAAGAATCCGGGGGTGTTGGGCCACGGGATGTCGAGGTGCGGGTTGTCGAACAACGGCTCGCAGAAGTTGCCGTGTCCGTCACGGCAGGGGCCGCAGCGGCCGCACGGCGGGTTCTGGTCGACCGCCACGCGGTCACCCACCGACAGACCACGTGCTTGCGGGCCGGCCGCGACGATTTCCCCGCAGAACTCGTGCCCGAAGATCACGCCCGGCAGACCCGGGTGGGTCGGCGGCGTGTGCAGGGCGTGCAGGTCCGACCCGCAGATCCCGACCGCGCCGACCTTGATGATGATGTCGTCGGGCTCGGTGATCACGGGTACCGCGTGCTGTTCCAGGGCCAGTACGCCCTCACCCCGGAAGATCACGGCGGGCATCGTGTCGGGCAGGGTCTCGGTCATCGATGGCTCCTCTGCTGGTCGGGCGGGAGTGGCAGGCTGCGTGGGTACGGCCTCAGACACGGGTTGCTGCGAGGTCCACGACGTTCCAGCCGCGCGCGTGGTCGCCGAACGCGCGGTGCCCGTCTTCGGTCACGGTCACGGTGTCCTCGAGTTTGATGAACCCGCGCCGGGGGTGCAGCATGGTCGTTTCGATCGAGAGGACCATGCCGGCCGACAGTGCGCGGGGACCGTCGTAGTTGGGATAGGGAACCGGTCCGGTCGAGGTGAGCCGAGGCGCCTCGTGGCTGATCAGTCCCATGCCGTGCGCGACGAAGGTGGTCACCCCACGGTGGGGGCTCGCGGCCAGCACCTCGCCTGCGCGGTCGAAGATCGCCTGGCCGACCACGCCGTCCGCGATGGGTTCCCGCGCGGCCAGCTGCACAGCTTCGACTTCGGCCAGCAGATCCTCCAGCTCGGCGTCGGGTTCGCCGAGTACCGCCATGCGCGCGAGGTCGCCGATGTAGCCGCCGAGGTTGCCGCCGGAATCCAGGCACAGCACCTCCCCGGGCGCCCAGCTGGCGTTCGACGGCGCGCGGTTGTGGCTGGCGCCCATGCTCACGAGGCAGTATTCGAAAGTCATGCCGAGCCGTGTCTGTTCCTGGCGCAGGGTCTGCACGATCTCGCGTTTCGTCGAGCCCGCCCCGTGGGCGCCGAAGGCCGCCCGCATCGAGTCCACGATGGCGTCCGACGCTTCTTCGAGCAGCTTCAGCTCGTCCACCCTTTTCACCGCGCGAAGGCGTTCCAGCACAAACTGTCCGTCCCGCAGCGTCACCGACGGTTCGACCGCCAGCCGCTGGTACGCCTCGACCGGCAGGAAGGATCCCTCGATGCCGACCACGGCCTGTCCCGGCAGCACTCGGCGCAGGTGTGCCAGCGCGAGTTCGATCGCGTCCTGCGCTCGCCACGTGCTGGTGTCCACATCGGACACCCACACCGGATCGTTGTCCAGCTGCCACGATTCCATCGCGTTGCCGATGTAGCGGGTCGCGTCGAGGTCGCCGCGAACGTACACGAGCACGGGCAGGTACCGGCTGACCCCGATGGCGTCCATGTAGTCGAAGAAGAAGAACCGGTGCCCGCCCAGCAGGTACTGGACGTTGTGCTTCGAGGTCACCAGCAGCGCGTCGAGCCCGGCGTTGTCCATGAGCTCGTCGAGGTGCCGGTGATCAAAAGGGGGATTCACGTAGGCCTCCTGTCGTGGATGTGGTGGGGATCAGGCATCTGCGACCGAGAGCCTGCGTTGGTTGAACGCGTCCAACAGCACGGCCACGAGGATCAGCGCGCCTTGGATGAACTGGACCCAGAAGGGGCTCACATTGAGCAGGGTCAGCCCGTTGTTGATGACCCCGATGAGCAGGACCCCGATGAGCGTGCCGACCATGCTGCCCTTGCCGCCGAACAGGCTGGTGCCGCCGATCACGACCGCGGCGATCACCTGAAGCTCGAGACCGGTGCCCGCGGTGGGGGTCGCGGCGCCGAGGCGGCCCACGAGCACGAGCGCGGCCAGGCCGGCACACGCGCCGGCGATCAGGTAGGCGTAGAACAGCACCCGCTTGTCGGGGATGCCGCTCAACCGAGCCGCCTGCCGGTTGCCGCCGACCGCGTAGATCTGGTGGCCGAGTGTGGTGCGCGACAGGACGAGGTGCCCGACGAGGAACATCGCGGCGAGCAGGAACACCGGGACGGGGATCGTGCCGATCGTTCCGCCACCGAGCCAGGTGAGTCCTGCCGGCAGCCCGTACACGCTCTGGCCTTGACTCAGTTGCAACGTCAAGCCGCGTCCCATGCCGAGCACGGCGAGCGTCACGATGAACGGTGCCAACCGCAACCAGGCCACGGAAACCCCGTTGAACGCGCCGATCGCGGCGGCGATCACCAGGCAGGCCACGACGCCCAGGAACCCGGCCAGTCCGCCGCTGACCAGCTGCGAGGCGATCATGCCGGAGAGCGCGACGTTGGACCCGACCGACAGGTCGATGCCGCCGGTGATGATCACCAGCGTCGCGCCGACGGCGGCGATTCCGACCACGGTGGACTGGGTGAGGATGTTGGTGAAGTTGCGGCTGGACAGGAAACTGTCGGACAATAGCGCCATCGCCACGCAGGCGAGCACCAACGCGACGACGATCGGGGTCCGGGGATGCCCGGCCATTCTCCGCAGCGTGGACGGGGGTGAGTCTGGCCTGCGGGTCTCTTCCTTCTTCTCCGTGGAGGTCGTGATCACCATGGTGGCCTTCCGTTTCTCACAGGCGAGTCGGGGGAGTCAGCCGGCGGCGGCCAGCTGGAGCACGCGTTCCCGGTCGAACTCGGCTCGGCGCAGCTCGCCGACGACCCGTCCGGCGCGTAGCACGTACACGCGGTCGGCCATCGCGAGAACCTCGTCGGTGTCGGAGCTGGTCAGCAATACCGCGGCGCCGGATTCGGCGAGAGTCAGGACGTGCTCGTGGATGCCTGCCTTCGCGCCCACGTCGACGCCGCGGGTGGGGTCGTCGAGCAGCAGGACCTTCGGCGTGTGCGCGGCGGCTCGCGCTAGGACGATCTTCTGCTGGTTGCCGCCGGAGAGCTTGCCGGCCGGTTGACGGGGATCGCGGGTCTTGACACCGAACCCGGCGATGGCGTGGTGGGCGAGGCGTTCCTGCCGGCCGCGTCGCAGCCAGCCGACCCGGGCGAACGAGCGGTAGACGCCGTAGGAGAGGTTGTCCACAATGGACGCGTCGAGGACGAGGCCTTCGGCCTTGCGATCCTCGGGTGCGTACACCACACCTCGGCGCACCACGTCGTGCGCTCGCGCGGGGAGGGGATGGCCGTCTACCTCGACGTTCCCGCGCGAGCGCACCGACAGACCCGCCAGCGCCTTGAGCAGCTCCGTACGGCCGGCGCCGGCGAGGCCGACCAGGCCGACGATCTCACCGGATTTCACCTGCAGCGTCGCCCGCTTCACGCCGGGTGCGTCGAGTTCTCGCACCTGGAGCCGGTCGGCGCCGACGGGCCGGTCCCGCCAGGGGTAGGCGTGGGCCATGTCCTTGGCGAGCATCGCGCGCACCAGCTTCGCTTCGTTCCACTCGACGACCGGGCCGGCACCGACGAGCTCGCCGTCGCGCAGCACCGCGATCGTGTCGGCGATCTGGAACAGTTCGTCGAGGTGGTGGCTCACGTACAGGATCGTCATGCCCTGCGCGCGCAACGCCTTGATCGTGCGCAGCAGGACCCGGACGTCGTTTTCGGACAGTGCCGAGGTCGGTTCGTCGAACACCAGCACACTGGCGTCGCGGGCCAGGCACCGCGCGATCTCGGTGAGCTGCCGCTGCGCCAGGGACAGCTCCCGGACGGGCCGGTCCAGCGGCAGGCCCGTCAGCCCGACCCGGTCGAGCGCGAGGCGGGCGGCTCGTTTTGCTTCCCCTCGTCGGACCACTCCCAGCCGCGCCGGCTGCCGGCCCAGCACGAGGTTGTCCAGCAGGCTCATGTCGGGCACGTCGGTCAGCTCCTGGTAGATCACGCTCACGCCCGCGTCGATCACCGCACCGGGCGAGCCGGGCACTTCGTTTCCGCAGAGCAGGATCTGGCCGGAGTCCGCTTTTTCCGCGCCGGACAGGAGCTTGATGAAGGTGGACTTGCCCGCACCGTTCTCCCCGGCGAGCGCGGTGACGGTGCCCGGCGCGAGTGTCAAGGACACGTCGTGCAGAGCACGGATGCCCGGGTAGGACTTCGACACGCCGCGGAACTCCACTGTCGGGGCGGGGGCGTCAGACTTCATCGGACCAGATCCCGTAGCTCTTGACCTCGGGCGAGTCGATGCTTTCCTTGGTGATGGTCGCCGAGGGCCAGTCGATCTGCTTCGGCACGGACTTGTGCGCTTCGAGGTCGGCGACGGTGTCCACGGCCTTCTGCATCATCTTGATCGGGTTCTGGCTGATGCTGGCGTCCTGCACGCCGGCGCGCACGTCGGCGATGGCGGGCTTGGAACCGTCCACGCCGATCACGATGATGTGCCCCGGGTCGCCCACCGGCTTGAATCGGCCTTGTGACTTGATTGCCGCCGACACGCCCACCGCTTCGGCGTCGTTGGCCGCGAACACCGCGTCGATCTGGGGATTCGCCTGGAGAATGTCGACCATCAGCGCGTTCGACTTTGCGGTGTCGTAGCCACCGTCCTGCGCCGCTGCCACCCGCAGACCGGGGTAGCGGGCCAGCTGCTGGCGGAACCCTTGTTCGCGCCGCGTCGCCGACGGCGTGCCCAGGATGCCCTGGATGTCGACGACCGTGCCGGTCGCCGAGCCCTTGCGGGCCTTCAGTTCCGCAGCGATCCGATCGACCGCGTCGCTGCCGGCCTTGACGTCGTTGATGGTGATCGTCGCAGTGATCGGCGGGATCACGCTGTCGGCGATGGAGATGATCGGCACGTGCGCCGCGTCGGCCGCGGACACGGCCGGCGCGATGGCCTTGCCGTCGGCGGGGGACAGGAGGATGTAGTTCACGCCCCGGCTGATCAGGTTCTGAATGTCGGTGACCTGCTGGGCGGCGTCGCCGTTGGAGTTGGTGGTGACCAGCTTGTACCCGTACTTCTTGGTCCCGGCGTCCAAGCCCTTCTGCATCCCCGCGAAGAACGGGTTGGACAACGTGTACGTCGAGTAGCCGATCGTGACGCCGGACGAGCTGCTGCCCGAAGCACCGCCACACGCGACCAGACCGGCCGAAACGGCCAACACGCTCATCGCGGTCGCTGCCAGCGGACGAAGGTTTCTCATCTGGGCTCCTTTGCCGAGATAGATCAGGACTCCGCACCAGTCCGGTCGCCTGTCGACCGAACACTGAGAGTGTCTGGCGAGCCATGGCGACGGGCGCCTGTCGCCTGTCGACCGATTACGCTAGAGTCGCTCCCGGAAGGTGTCAATACACCCGGCGGGGGCTGCCGACGTCCTCGCACGAGAATCGCCGTCGGAGCCGGGAGACAGACCTGGGGCGAACGGGAGGGTGCACATGAGTGAGCCGACTGTGCAGTGGGAAACCATGCGGATCGACGAGAACGCGCCGAAACGAGCGCCGTCGCTGGCGGATCAGACGTACGCCACGTTGAAGCGCTGGGTCGTGTCAGGCGAACTCGAACCCGGTTCCGTGCTCAGTGAAAACGATCTTGCCCGAAGGTTTTCGATCAGCCGCTCCCCGTTGCGGGAGGCGATCCGCCGGTTGCAGGACGAGGGTTTGCTGGACGTGTCCGGGCCGCGGGGGTTCACCGTTCCGGCGCTGTCGGTGGAATTGGTCCGGCAGGTCTACACCGTGCGCCGGGCACTCGAGGTGGCCGCGGCCGAGAACGCCACCCGGATCCCGGCCGGCGAGCTGGCCGCCATGCGCGAACGCATGGACCGGATCGGCGAGGCGATCGCCGCGGGCGACCTCGAACCCTTCAACGTCGCCGACTTCGACTTCCACGACCTGTTCGTGCTCAACTGCGGCAACCCCCTGCTCGTCAACCACATTCACCGGTTGCGCGGGCACATCCAGCGCATCATCAACTGGGCCGGGCAGTTCCACGAGCACACGGAGCTGGCGTACAAGGAGCACCGGGCCATGCTCGAGGCAATGGAAGCAGGCGACACCCGGGCGATGGGCGAAGCCGTCGACACCCACATCCGCAACGTCATGGACCGTTTGATCGACAAGCTCGGACCGTCCGGACAAGCCGAGACCACCGACTGAAAGGGCACTTCCTGATGCCGCATCCCGATGCCTTGCTCAGCACGTGCTGGACCTCCGCGGGCGACGTCATGCCGCAGCGCAACGGAGACTTGAGCCCGTTCGACATCCGGGACCGGGTCGCGGCCGCCGCCGAAGCGGGGTTCAGCGGGTTCGGGATCACGCACACCGACCTGGTCGCGGTGCGTGAGAGCATCGGGTTTCCGGCGCTCGCTCGAGAGTTCGAACAGCACGGCATCACGACCGTCGAAGTCGAGTACATCGACGACTGGTGGTGCTCGGGGGAACGGCGTGAGCGATCGGAGGCCGTACGCGCCGATCTCCTGCACGCCGCCGAAGCGCTGGGCGCCTCTCACATCAAGGCCGGTGCGGGGCAAGCCGGTGACACGGTCGGCCCCGACCGGCTGCGCGAAGAGTTCGCCGCGCTGGCGCAAGCCGCCGCCGCGGCGGGCACGCGGATCGCCTTGGAACCCGCTGCTTTCTCGATGATGACGACGATCGAGCCGGCCGCGGGGCTCGTCCGCGATGTCGCGCACCCGGCCGGTGGTCTGCTTGTCGACATCTGGCACATCTACCGGAGTGCGATGTCCTATGAGGACATGGAGCGCATCCTGCCGCCGGAGTACGTCTTCGCCGCCGAGATCAACGACGGGTACCAGCAGGTGACCGGAACCTTGTTCGAGGACACGTTCGACAATCGGCTCTATTGCGGCGAGGGGGACTTCGATGTGGCGTCCTTCGTGAAGTCCTTGCGGCGACTCGGATTCAGCGGTCCGTGGGGCGTGGAGATGATGTCGCTTGATCACCGGACGCTCGACGTGCGCACCGCGACCACGCAGGCCGCGGCGGCGGCGGCGAAGCTCCTGGCTTCGGCTCGATGAAGGTCCGCTCCCCGGCGCGGTCGCTGCACGTCGTCACCGTCTCGACAGAAGGTGCGACGGTGACAAGTGAGATCGTCGAGACGTTCAACGTTCTGCAGGAGTTGCTGGCCGATCACGACGAGCAAGCCGGACCGCTCAGAGTCGCCTTGGTGACCACGCAATCCGGAAGCCACGCCGGCCAAAACGCCCTTGTCGAAGCGATGCGAGGCATCGCGCAGTCGCTCGCGCGCGAGCTGGGTGCGCGGATCCGCATCAACAGTGTGGTCTGCGATGCGGAATCCGAAATGGATCTGCAGCCGACGCTGGACTTCCTCGCCGGCTCCGGTTCCGGCTACGTCACCGGCGCGACGATCGACCTGCGCAGGCCCCGATGACGTACCTGGTGACCGGTGCGACGGGCGCCATCGGCTCGGCGATCGTCGCCGAGTTACAGGCCCGATCCGAGACTGTCATCGCACACGGACGCAGCATCCGCACTCCGTCCAATGACGGCACCGTGCACTGGATCGGCGGCGATCTCCTTACCGCCGAAGGACAGAACACGGTCCGCGAAGCCTCGGCCGGCGGTTTGGCCGGCGTGATCGCCGCCCACGGCGTCCCCGGATCCGCTCCGCTGGCCGACCTCACGCGGGCCTTCACCGAACGCGTCATGCGGATCAACTTCGAATCCTTGCTCGCTTTGCTCGAGGTGACTCTCCCCGCCCTGCGCCGCTGCTGTGGGCGGTTTGTCGCCGTCGCCTCGCAGGCGGGCCTGGTCGGGGAACCCGACAACGCCGCGTACAGTGCGTCGAAGTTCGCGGTGGTCGGCTGGATCCGTCACCTTGCCGGCCAAGCGGGCGACGCGGGCATCACGTACCACGCCCTCTGCGCAGGCTGCACCGAGAGCCCGCTGCTGACCGCCGTGCACGATCAGTTCGCCAGAGCCCAAGGCACCGCTACCGCCGAAGAATTCGCTGCGCTGCGGCAGCGCAGCATCCCGGTCGGCCGCTTCGCCACCCCGCACGAAACCGCAGCGGCCGCCGTCTACCTGGCCACCGCGGACGGCCCCCGCCCGACGATCCTCGCCGAGAGCGGGGGCGAAGTCGTCTGGTAGAAGCGAGCCGCCGTTCGCTGCCAATGCCTCCGCGTGCGAGCTGATGATCAGGTGATCAGCCGCTGGACCTTTCGCTCCCGTCGCACTTGAAGATCCGGGAGCCGACCGCGCGGCCGCGGGCGTGACCTCGAGCGGTCATCTCGCGGCACGGCGGGCAGCGAGATAACCGAAGATCAGGCCCGCGCCCACCTGGTGCGCCGCTTCGCCCCGCTCCTTTCCGGCGCGCGATTGCCGCGGCTGTTCGTATGTGCGCTGCACCGAGGCTCGCGTTCATCGCGCTCAGGCTGTGCGCGGCCGTGGCGCATGTCGGCCGGGTGGCGACGACGCCGAGCACGCGTCGGCTGAGTGCCGCGTTCGTGTTGGCCGGGCTCGTGTTCGCGTCCGCTCGGACAGTCCTCGTTCGCGCGGCCGAAGGGCTCGGGTGTGGCCTGTGGACTGGCGTTCCTCGGTACTTGTTGTACTCGTCGTCGCTGTGGACCTGTGGCGTATCGGGGCCACACGGGGATGCCCGCACTGAAGCGCATTCTGCAGGAGCAGGTGCGCGAACACCTGACGCCGGCCGGGCGGCTGGGCCGTCGGGTGGACGTCGTCGGGTCGGCTCCCGACGACCTGCTGTCGAACGTGTTCACCGAGAGCATCCTGCTGCTGCAGGAGGCGCTGCGCTCGATCCGTTCCGACCAGTTCTCCGCCGCCGTGACCGCGCTGAGCGGCGCACGTGAGGTGGTGGTGATGGGGACCGGAGCGCTCGGCATGCTCGGGCGCTGCCTGTCACTGCGGCTCATCCGCCTCGGTTACCGCTGTCGGGATGCGTTGACCTCGGGTTTTCTGCTCGCAGACGACCTGATCAGGCTCACCGAGCGGGACGTGGTGGTGCTCGTCGTGCACGAGAAGGTGACGGTCGAGATCGAGGTCGTGCTCGATCACGCCCGGGAAGTCGGCGCGACAGTCGTTCTCGTCACCGACACGTTGGGTGAGGCGCTGCGAGACCGGGTTGCCATCGTGCTCACGACACCCGCCGGCAGCTCGCAGATGTACAAGATGCAGACCACCACGCTCGCCCTGTTCGAGGCGCTGACACTGGCGATCGCCGCGCAGCAGCAAGAACCGGCTCTGCACGCGATGGCCCTGATGAACCGGCTGCGCGACGAACTGCGCTACACGCCGGATCGCTGACCGCGATCCGGCCTCTTGGGATCGGTGGCAGCCGTCCGAGGGGCTGAGCGCGCCATGTGTGGTCGCAGCAAGGGGCCCAACCGCGAAGCCATGAGCCGGTACCCGTCCGTGCCTGGATGCACCGCGTCGACAAGGAGGTGCGTTTCCTCGGGGCGGAGTACGCCGAGGCCGTCGACCAGCTGCAGTCCGCGGTGTCCACAGTCGCGCATCACGTCGACCGCTTCGTGCAGCAGGGCCGGATGTCCGCGAGCGTGAGACCGACGGCGTTGGGCTCACGCTCCCCGGTCGGGCAGACGATCGGTGTCATCACGACCAGCGGAGTATCGGGGTGGCCGTCCCGCACTGTCTGCAGGAACCCGGTCACGGCCGGCACGAACGAGCGCGCGGAAAACGTGCAATGGCGGTAGACGTTCTACCCGAGGCACACGCTGATCAGCTCGGCGGGTGTGTCGCGGATGAATCGCGCGACCACGGGATCGAGGTGGCACTGGCCCGCGAACCCCAGGCAGCGCAACGCGGCGAGCAGACGTTCATGGAGAGCGTCACGGCGCCGGCCCTTCTCGTGGACTCCGGGCCGTTCCGCATCTGATCGCGCGCGCTGCTTCGCATGGGAGGTGGAGGGGGCGGACTGACTGGGTTCGCGCGGGGATGCGCCGCGCGCTGTACCTGAAGCAACCGCCGAAGGGAGCCGGCCGGAGCGAACGCCCGGCCGGCTCCGCGGGGTAAGGCGCCGGTGCAGGCCGGAGTCGTGTGGTGGCGGCCGTTGTGTTCCAGCAAGTCGAGGGACTGGGCCGACGTGCAGACTCGCAAGGTCACCGACACTCTGGCCGCGTGACCCCTGTCCGTGCGAGGTGGCTTGGTCGTCGGTCGCTGCGCTCGGACCGTGGTCGCCAAATTGCCACCTTGATCAGTAGTTGTTCACGAATGTGCGATTGCGGGATTGGCGTCGTTGAATTGAGGCCGATTGGGCACGATGGCGTCCTCTCCGGCCGAGTCTTCTTCTCGGGCTGAGGTCAGGTGCTGCTTTCCCTGATCTGCAACGTCGGCGTCAGCCGGGCCGACTCCGTGGGCTCGCCGCGCATCACGGCGCGCAGCAGGCGCACCGCGGTCTGGCCGATCTCGAACATCGGCGAGCGCACCGACGACAGGGGGATCGGCAGCTCCGCCGCGAGCGAGGTGTCGTTGAAGCCGACGACCGCGCAGTCGCGGCCGACGGTGAGACCGTGGGAGCGCAGGGCGCCCATCGCGCCGATCGCGGCGAAGTCGTTGACCGCGAACAGCGCGGACGGGCGGCGGCCCGAGGTGAGGATCTGCTCGGCGGCTTCCCGGCCGCCCTGGGTGTCGAAGCGGGACAGGACGATGTCGGCGGGGGCGATGTCGCCGCCGAGTTCGCGCCAGCGGTGGACGAAGCCGGCGGTGCGGTCGACGCCGGTGGTGGCGTAGGCCTCGCCGGCGATGACGCAGACGTCGCGGTGTCCCTTGTCCCACAAGTGTTCCGCGACGAGTTCGCCGCCGCGGGTGTCGTCGCAGGTGGCGGACGGGATGTCGGGGTGGTGGCGGTTCATGAGCACGAACGGCACGGCCCGGCGGCGCAGGTCGGACAGCACCACGTCGACGTCGAGGTGCCGGTCGCCGATGATCAGGCCGTCGACGCGGCGGGCCAGCATCAGCTCGACCTTGCGGCGCTGCTCGTCCACGTCGTCGCGTGAGTTGGTGACGAACGAGGAGTAGCCGATGGTCGCGGCTTCGGCTTCGACGCCCTCGTACATCACGGCCAGCACGAGGTCGGACAGCCGCGGCACGACCACGCCGAGGAGCCGGGTGCGGCGCGTGCGCAGGCCGGACGCTTGCGGGTCGGGGGAGTAGCCGAGCTCGGCGGCGAGCTCCCGGATCCGGCGCGCGGTGGCGTCCGATGCCGCGCCGCGCGCCGACTCCGGGTCGGAGTGCAGCACGCGGGACACGGTCGACGGGTGGATGCCCAGCTGCCGGGCCAGATCCTTGAGAGTGGGCACGCGCTCGGCGACCGCCCCGTCCTCGACGGCAGTGCCATCGCCGTCCCGCGCAGCCTTCGCCCTGGGCAAGCCCCCACCTCTCCGCCGGGTATTGACCCCGATTCGCACCACACCGTACAGTCCGCAGCCATCGTACCCAATCGTTTGGGTACGCCTCGGGCACCGTAACCCAAACGATTGGGTTCGGAAACGACCAGGTAACGACGGAGGGAGAGCGTTCGTGACGACCGGCCGGGCGACGGAACGAGGTGAGCACGTCGTGCTCCTCGCGACCGGCGGCACGATCTCCTCCCGCAGCCGCGCCGAACTGGGCGGCGCCGCCGTTGCCTCGGACGGCGCCGACGAGCTGCTGCGCAGCGCCGGCCCCGGACCTTCGCTGCCGGTGCGCGTGGTCGACGTGCTGCGCGTCGGCTCCTACACCCTCGATGTGGACGACATGTTGCTGGTCTGCGCCCGCATCCGCGAGGCGCTGGCCGACCCGGCGGTGGTCGGGGTCGTGGTCACGCACGGCACCGACACCATGGAGGAGACGGCGTTCCTGGCCGACCTCGTCCACGCCGACCCTCGCCCGGTGGTGTTCACGGGCGCGCAGCGGGCCGCGGACGCGCCCGACCCGGACGGGCCGGACAACCTCGCCCGCGCCCTGGCCCTGGCGGCCGCACCGGACGCCCGCGGCCGCGGGGTGCTCGTGTGCTTCGCCGGCGAGGCGTTCGGCGCCCGCGGGGTGCGCAAGTCGGAAACCCTGCTGGCGCACGCGTTCAGCAATCCCGACGACGGCCGCGACGGCTGGGCCGGCGACCGGCCGGATCCGCTGCCGCTGCCGGATTCCGGCGCCGGCTGCCGCGTCGACCTGGTGGCGTCCTACCCGGGCGCCGACGCGGCGCACCTGCGTGCGTCGCTGGCTGCCGGCGCGGCCGGGATCGTGCTGCAGGGCACCGGGATCGGCAACGCCAACCCGGTGCTGTGCGAGGCCGTCGCCGAGGCGACGGCGCGGGGCCTGGTGGTGGTCACCAGCACCCGCGTGCAGGCCGGCCCGGTCGTCCCGGTGTACGGCGCCGGCGGCGGCAAGGACCTGCTGGCCGCCGGCGCGATCCCGGCCGGACTGCTGCGTCCGTCGCAGTCGCTCGTCCTGCTGTCCCTGCTTCTGCGGCTCGGGTGGTCCCGCGAAGACATCGCGGCGGCTTTCGCGCGGAGGGGAGGCGAACCCTGACTCCGCTGCCCGGCCCGCTTCCGTTGTTCCCCACTCCACTGCTCCCCACACCACGAGAGGCTTGTTCATGACGAAGGACATCCAGGTCGCGTTCGGCATCGACGTAGATGCCGTGGCCGGCCAGCTCGGCTCCTACGGCGGTGAAGACTCGCCGTGCGACATCTCCCGCGGCATGTTCGCCGGCGAGGTCGGCGGCCCGCGCCTGCTGCGCCTGTTCGAGCGCTACGGGCTGACCACGACGTGGTTCGTGCCCGGCCACTCCCTCGAGACCTTCCCCGACCTGACCCGCGCCATCGTCGACGCCGGGCACGAGGTCGGCGCACACGGCTACTCGCACGAGAACCCGATCGCGATGACCCGCGAGCAGGAGACGGCGATCCTGGACCGCTCGATCGAGCTGATCGAGAAGGTCGCGGGTCGCCGGCCCGCCGGCTACGTGGCACCGTGGTGGGAGTTTTCCCCCGTCACCAACGAAATCCTGCTCGAACGCGGCATCAAGTACGACCACTCGCTGATGCACCGTGACTTCGAGCCGTACTACGTCCGCGTCGGCGACAGCTGGACCAAGATCGACTACGCCCAGCCGGCCGAGACCTGGATGAAGCCGCTCGTGCGCGGCGAGGAGACGGATCTGGTCGAGATCCCAGCCAACTGGTACCTCGACGACCTGCCGCCGATGATGTTCGTGAAGGCATCGGCCAACTCGCACGGTTTCGTCAGCCCGCGTGAGCTGGGCCAGACCTGGCAGGACCAGTTCGACTGGGTCTACCGCGAGATGGACCAGGCGACCTTCACCATGACCATCCACCCGGACGTGTCCGGGCGGCCGCAGGTGCTGCTCATGCTGGAGCGGCTGATCGAGCACATCAACTCCCACGAGGGCGTCAGCTGGCTGACCTTCGACCAGATCGCCGACTCCTTCCTCGCCCGCAACCCCCGGAAGGGAGCCGGGTCGTGAGTGTCGAACCCCTCGACCTGACGGCGCCCGCCGTCGACGAGAAGCGCAGATTCCCCGTCTTCTCCCGGA
The DNA here is from genome assembly GCF_040704195.1 of Amycolatopsis sp. NPDC047767. Classification (NCBI taxonomy): domain Bacteria; kingdom Bacillati; phylum Actinomycetota; class Actinomycetes; order Pseudonocardiales; family Pseudonocardiaceae; genus Amycolatopsis; species Amycolatopsis sp. NPDC047767. The sequence continues at coordinate 20,797 of NZ_JBEYSJ010000055.1, read as the reverse complement.
AAGCGACCCGCACCGCCACTGTCCTGGCGCTGATCGCCTGGACCATCGCGGTGTTCGACTACGGCCTGTTCGGCACGCTGCTGCCCGCGATGCAGGAGTCGTTCGGCTGGACCGCGTCCGAGGCCTATCAGATCAACACGTGGATCGCCGTCGGCACCGCGATCGTGTGCTTCGGGATCGGCCCGATCATCGACCGGCTCGGCCGCCGTCGCGGCATGATGACCACCATCGGTGGCACCGCGGTCATCTCCACCCTGACCGCGTTGATCCCGGCGGCGCTCGGCGCGGTCAGCGGCGTGATCATCACGGTGATCCGTTCGTTCGGCGGGCTCGGGTTCTCCGAGCAGGCGGTGAACGCGACCTACATGAACGAGGTATACCAGGTCACCGAGGACGAGAAACGCCGCAAACGTCCCGGGTTCTACTACTCGTTCATCCAGGGTGGCTGGCCGCTGGGCTTCCTGCTCTCCAGCGCGCTCGCGTTCGTCTTCCTCGACTCGCTGGGGTGGCGCGCGCTGTACGTGGCGGCCGCGGTCCCGGCGGCGATCGTGGTGTGGCTGATCTGGCGCAAGCTGCGCGAGACACCGCAGTTCGAGCTGCACCAGAAGCTGACCGAGCTGGAGAAGGGCGGGCGCACCGCCGACGCGCACGCGCTCGCCGCGTCCTACGGCGTCGAGCACTCCTCGGCCTCGCCGCTCAAGCGGCTGTGGGAACCGGCGTTGCGGCGCAACACGATCGTGCTGTCGCTGGCCTGGATCCTGAACTTCTTCGGCATCGCGATCTTCAGCGTGCTGGGCAGCTCGGTACTGAAGAACGCCAAGGACGTGTCGCTGTCCAGCGCGTTCTGGATGCTGATCGTGATCAACGCGATCGGCTACTTCGGCTACGTCTTCCACGGCTGGCTCGGCGACCGCATCGGCCGCAAGCTCACCATCATCATCGGCTGGATCATTTCCGGCTTGTGCTTCGCGGTGATGCTCAGCCCGGCCGCGAGCAGCTCGTTCGTGATCATCCTGACCTACGGCGCCGGGCTGTTCTTCCTGGTCGGCCCGTACGCGGCCATCCAGTACTTCATGGCCGAGTGCTACCCGGTCAGCTGCCGCGCCACCGGCACGTCGTTCATCGGCGCGATGAGCCAGCCCGGCACGATCATCGGCGGCGCCCTGTTCACCGCGGTCGCGGCGGGCGCGGGCACCGGCGCGGCCGCCCTGTGGGTCGGTGCGCTCGGCACCGCGGTCTCCGGCGTGCTGATGATCGCCGCCAAGCCCCCCGTCGCCGCCCTGCGAGAGGACCACGCGGATGTCTGAGCCGAAAGCGGCGATCGTCACCGGCGCCGCCAGCGGCATCGGCCGGGCGCTGGCCGTGCACTACGCGCAGCGCGGCGTGCACACGGTGATCGGCACCTTCCCCGGCGACCCGCACGACCCGGCCGAGACGCTGCGGCAAGTCGAGGCGGCGGGCGGGAAGGCCGTGGTGCACGAGGTCGACGTGCGCAGCACCGAACAGGTCGAGGCGTTCGCGCAGCGCGCGGTCGACGAGTTCGGCCGGCTGGACTATGCGGTCGCCAACGCGGGCATCCTGCGCAACGCGGCGCTGGCCGACCTGTCGGACCAGCGCTGGCACGACATGCTCGACGTCGACCTGACGGGCGTGCTGCGCACCCTGCGCGCCGGCTCCACCCGCATGACCGAGGGCGGCGCGATGGTGGCGGTGTCGTCCATCGCCGGCGGCGTCTACGGCTGGGAGGAACACGCCCACTACGCCGCGGCCAAGGCCGGAGTCCTGGGCCTGGTGCGCAGCGTCGCGGTCGAGCTCGGACCCCGGCAGATCCGCGCCAACGCGGTGATCCCCGGCCTGATCGAGACGCCGCAGTCGCTCGACCCGGTCAACTCGCTCGGCCCGGACGGGCTCGTGCGAGCCGGCGGCGACATCCCGTGGGGCCGCGTCGGCCGGCCGGAGGAGGTCGCCGACGTGATCGGCTTCCTCACCTCGCCGGCCGCGAACTACGTGACCGGTCAGGCCATCGTCGTCGACGGCGGCCTGACCGTCCGGATGCGCGCGTGACCGCCCGCACCGTCGTGGTCACCGGCGGGGCGAGCGGCATCGGCCGGGCGATCGCGGCGGCGTTCCGGGCCGAGGGCGACCGCGTGGCCGTGCTCGACCGGACGCCCGGTCCCGGCGGGATCGCCGTGGACGTGTCCGACGAGGACAGTGTGCGTGCGGCGTTCTCGCTGGTACGCAAGGAGCTCGGGACGGTCGACGTGCTCGTGAACTCGGCCGGGCTGCTCACCGAGTCGCCGGTCGAGGACATGGATCTGGCGCTGTGGAACGAAACCATCGCGGTCGACCTGACCGGGGTGTTCCTGTGCTGCCGCGAGGTGCTGAAACCGATGCGGGCGCAACGGTGGGGCAGGGTCGTCAACGTCTCGTCGCAGCTGGGACTCAAAGGCGGCACCGGGCTCGGCCACTACAGCGCGGCCAAGGCCGGGGTCCTCGGCTTCACCAAGGCGGTGGCGCTGGAGGTCGCGGCGGACAACGTCCTCGTCAACGCCATCGCCCCCGGTCCCATCGAAACCCCGTTGGTGGACGGCATCTCCGAAGCGTGGAAGGTGGCGAAGCGCGCCGAACTGCCCCTCGGCCGCTTCGGCACACCCGAGGAAGTCGCCCCGGCTGCCGTGCTGCTGGCGAGTGATCCGGGTGGGAACCTGTTCGTCGGCCAGACACTGGGCCCCAACTCCGGCGACGTGATGCCCTGAAAGGGAGTCGAAGATGTGCGGAGCCTGCGGCCGGACGGTCGTCCCCGACCCGGTGTTCCCGGCCGGCCGCAGCACCCGTGGCAACCTGATCGCCGGGCAGCTGCTCGACGCGTTGTGCGCTGCCGCCGCAAACCGCATCCGCGTCGCCGGCCACGCAGACGGCTTCACCGTCACGCTCCCGGGCCGGCGGCCGGTTTCCTGTGCGACGGTGGCGGACGTCTGGTCGGCCGTGCTGGCCGCCGCGCCGGGCACCACAGGCACGCCGAGTGCCGAGCTGGAAGCCCGGTACCGGACCGAACTGCCGTTGCTGCGGGCTGTCGTCACCGCGTTTCCCGGGACGCGGTGACGCTGTCCGCGTTTCCGGAAAACGGTGCCGCACTGTGCACCACCCCGCGACCGATCGGGTGGCATTTTGCCGTCGACGGCGTGCCTTTCAGATCAGGTCGACGAACGTCTCCCCGGCGAGAGCGAGCTGATCGGGGTCGTGCGGGGAAAGGCCTTCACGTGCCGCGCCGAACAACGTCAAGCCGCACCGCCACACCTGCGCCAGCTCGAACCCGCGCCAGTTGTGGCATCAGCACCCGAAGGACTTCGATAACCCACGATGCCGCGCGGGTCGGTCCACCCAGTCCGTTTGCGGGAAGGCAACCGGGAGCACGACGAACCGGTGAATTCCCGGCCAGGGAAGGAAATCGCGTTAGCCCCTGCCACCTTTCGGTCGGGGCGACGGGACGAAGTACAGTTCGGCGCCCTCTCCTTCCCCGTTGGCAAAGGACTTCCCATGACCTCCACCCGCACTGCGCCGGCGCTGGTCTTCGACCCGGCGGCCGCCTATCCGGAGGCAGGCGTGCTGCGGTCCGCGGCGGAAGCGGGCGACTGGCCGACCGTTTCGGGCTTTTTCACCCAGTTCACCGCCCCGGACGAGCGCAGCTTCGGCGTGAACATCACCATGTCGGTGCCGGCGGCCGAGGCGATGCTGCGCGCCGTGATCGAGCGTGAACCCCGCTCCGAGCAGGCCCGGTTGCTGCTCGCAGCCCAGCTCATCGAGCAGGCGTGGAACGTCCGAGGCAGCGGGCGGGCAGCCGGGGTGAGCCGCGAGCAGTTCGCCGGGATGCACGAGCACCTGCGGCGGGCCGAGCAGCTGCTGATCGACGTCACCGCCCGCGAACCGGAGAACGAGCTGGCTTGGTGGCTGCGGCTGACCACCTCGCTTGGGCTCGAACTCGGCCAGAGCGAGACGCGGCGCCGTTATGACCGGCTGGCCGCCCACCACCCCGGTTTCCTGGCCGCCCAGCGCAACCTGCTCCAGCAGCTGTGCCCGAAGTGGGGCGGCTCCTGGGAAGCCGCGCACACCTTCGTCCGCGAATGCGCGGCGGCCGCGCGGCCCGGCGATCCCCAAGGCGTCCTCGTCGCCGAGCTGCACCTGGAGCGCTGGCTGGAGCTCGGCCCCAAGGCGGGCCGTGACCACCTTCAGCAGCCCGGAGTCCGGGAGGAGATCACCGCCGCAGCGTCGGCGTCGGTGCTGCACTCCGCCTACCGTTCGCGGTTCGGCTGGGTCTCCGCGCACAGCACGTTCGCCATGGCGTTCAGCTTGATCGGCGATCTGCCTCGCGCTGCCGTGCACTTCCGCGCGCTCGACGGACGTGCGAGCAAAGCCCCCTGGCACTTCTTCCCCGACCCGGCTGCCGCGCTCGCGCAGCACCGCAACCGCGCCCTCGCGAAAGGCTGATCATGCTGTCCACCTTCGAGGTCGACGGAGTCCCCGCCGTGGCGGCCAAGAGATCCGGCCCGCTGACCGCCGGCCTGGTCTTCCGGGTCGGCCGGGCCGACGAGACGCTCGCGACGGCCGGCATCACGCACCTGGTCGAGCACCTCGCGTTGCATCGGTTCGGACTGGGGGAGCACCACTTCGGCGGCGCGACGGGCTCCGACCACACGTACTTCGAAATGAACGGTGCGGAGTCCGAAGTCGTCGCGTTCCTCGCCGGCGTCTGCGCGTCGCTGAGCGATCTTCCGATGGACCGGCTGGAGACCGAGAAGTCGATCCTGCGTACCGAGGAGGCCCGGCGCGGCGGGGCCGGCCTGCTGTTCCGGCACCGTTACGGAGCGCAGGGATACGGGCTGACCGACTTTCTCGAGCTCGGCGTCCCCCGCCTGGGCCCCGCGGAGGTCGCCCACTGGGCACGCACGTGGTTCACCCGCGAGAACGCGGCGCTGTGGGTGGCAGGCGAGAACGTGCCCGACGGGTTGCGGCTGCCGCTCCCCTCGGGCGTCCGGCGCCCGGTGCCTCCTCGGCCCGCGACCCTGGCCGCAGGTCCCGCGTACTTCGCCCACGGCGACGGCAGTGTCGCCTTCAGCGCGGTGGTACGCCAGGGAGCTGCTTCCCAGGTCTTCGCGAAGGTCCTCGAGCGGGAGCTGTTCCGCGCGCTGCGGCAGGAGGGCGGCTATTCCTACCAGGTGACGACGTCGTACCAGGTCCGGGGCGACGGCTTCGCGGAGATCCTCGGGCTGGCCGACGCCTTGCCGGACAAGCAGGCCGCGGTGCTCGGCGGCGTCGTCGACGTCCTGGCCCAGTTCAAGGTCGGCCGGATGGACCCGCGCGACGTCGAAACGGTCCGCACGCAGGCCGAATCCGCGCTCTACGGCGAAGACGCGGACGTGGCGCGGCTACCCGATCACGCAGCCGCGCTGCTTTCCGGTTCGCCTCTCCCGCCCGCGGAGGATCGGATCGCCGAGCTGCGTGCAGTCGACGTCGCGAAGGTCCACGCAGTCGCTCTGGAAGCATGCGCGTCGGTGCTGCTGCGGGCTCCGCACGGCCGATCGGCGGACTGGGCCGGATACGCGGCGGTGCCGCGGTTCTCGCCGGCCGCGGTCGCGGGAAACCGATTCCGGGCTCACAACCAGGCGGATACACACCTGGTCGTCGGCGCCGACGGCTGCAGCGTGCAGACTCCGGAAGGCGTCTCGACGGTTCACTTCACCTCCTGCGCGGCCATGCTCGCCTGGCCCGACGGCGGCCGCCGCCTCATCGGCACCGACGGCCGGACGGTCCAGGTCGAGCCGACGCTGTTCGCCGGCCTGTCCCCGGCGGTGACCGCGACGATCGACGCGGCGGTCGGTCCACATCGGACACTCCCGCAGGCGCCGCGTCAGCCGCGGGAGATACCGTCTCCGGCGCCACGGCCACCCACGACACCGCAGAAACGCGCGTCGAGGATCCTTTTCGTCGTGGCGGCGGTGGTCGGCGTGATCGCGCTGCTGGCCACGGCGGGTATGGCGATGGATCCGCCCGATGCCACGGGCTGGGCCGGGGCGGGTTTCCTGTGGCTCCTCGCCGGGCTGTTCGCGTTCACGGCGGTGCGACGACGGCGGACTTGAGCGTTGCCGTGCCGGCTCGGGCGTCGACGAACAACGAGCGCGAACGCCGCGAGCACACCACGATCGCGACGACGAGTTCGGCCCGACGAACCGCTCGTCGTCCCGCTGCAAGCGTTTGAACTTGCGTGGAGCCGAGTTCCGGTCCCGCCAGGCCGGGGCCGAGCGCCCGGGCGCATCCGGTGAGGGGCGCACCCGAGCGCTCGCCCGTCACACGGGAAGCGGGGTCTCCTGGTAGGTGGGGACCGTGTCGATGGTCTCCATGAACTTCGTGAAGGGCACGAACTCGTCGTCCATCAGGGCCCGCGGGTTGTAGTCCGGGCTGGCGAGCACGCCGTGGACGCGACGGCGCTGCATGCCGAAGTTGCCGGCGTCGTAGAGCGGCAGCACCGCGGCCTCGCGCAGCAGCTTCTCGAACTCGTGCTGTTTGTCGAGGCTGTTCACGCCCACGACCTGCATGCACTTGTAGACCGCGTCGAACATCAGCTCCGTGCATTGGATCTTGCACATCGCGCCGATCAGCTCGCCGTGGTAGTCGTGCTGGTCCAGGAAGTGCGCGGTCTTCCAGCAGAAGCAGCGGCACATCTCGATCCGCGCCGCGACGTCCCCGAGCACATAACCGACGTTCTGGTGGTTGATGATCGGGCTCGGTCCACCGGCGGTGTAGGTCCGCGCCCACTCGAGGGCGGATTCGTAGGCGGTCCTGGCCACACCGACCGCCGCGATCCCGGCCACCGGCCCCGACCAGGCGAAGTTGCGGTTGATCAGCAGGTCGCCGTTGCCGCGGGTGCCCTCGACGAGGTTGTTCGCGGGAACGCGGGCGTCGGTGAAGACGATCTCGGCGTTGGGGGTGAGCCGATGCCCCATCTTGCTGATGAGGTTGTAGCTGACACCGGGGGTGCCGCGCTCGATCATGATCGCCGAAAGCCCCTCGGTGCCGCCCTTCGACGGGTCGGTGCGCACCACGACGATGCTCGCGTTGGCCCCCTGCCCGTCCCAGCCCGCGACGTTGCACGGCCAGTACTTGCGGCCGTTGAGCACGTAGTGGTCGCCGTCGAGCGTGGCGGTGACACCGATCCCGACGGGTGAAGCATCGGGTGCGTCGAAGTTCGCCGTGCCGCCAGGGCTGCCGGCCGGCTCGCTCACCGCGTAGCCGACGATGTACTCGCCGGTCGGGTCCGAGGTGGCCGCGCGCAGGAAGCGCTCCTTCTGCTCCTCACTGCCCCAGTACCAGACGGGCATCAGGCCCAGCCCGTTCACCAGGATGGTGCAGGCGAACCCCGGGTCCACGGCGCACACCTCCTCGGCGGCCAGGATGAGGTCCACATTGGACACTCCGCCGCCACCGTACTGCGTGGGCAGCATGCAGAACGCGATGCCGGCGCGGTAGGCCTGCACATAGGCGTCCTTGGTCATCTGGAAGGCGCGCAACGGGTCCGTCTCGGCGTCGGCCGCACGAACCACCGGCGCGAGTACGTCGCGGGCGAAGGCGCGGGTGCTCGCTTGGAGTTCCCGTTGTTCCGGGGTGAGGGTGAAGTCGATGGCCATGACGAAACCTCCCTGCATCGGGTCGTCGGATCGGCCGGAATCGTCGATCTGCCCGGGCGAGGAGCACGCGGACGCTATCCCGGCCGGCCACGTCGGTCCTAGTCTGTTCAGGGGGCCGCCCGAACGCGAGGAGGTCGGCATGGACGGTCAGTGGGCCGACGCCGGCGGCCACGAACCCGGAGCGAACGGCACCGCCGCGATCCGGCCGGCGATCCAGGCGTCCTGGCAGCGCTGCCGCGAGGTCTACGGCATCGCCCCCGACACGCCGCCGCCCGACCCGTCTCCCGGCTCGGTTGCCGCGGCGCCGCGCACCGTGGTGTCGGCCGCCCGCTCGCTGGCGGCCGACCTCACCCGGACCGAGGGGGTGGTGGCGGTCGCGGCCGGCGACGGGCGGGTCGTCGCGGTGTTCGGGAGCCGTTCCGCCGTCGCGCTCGCCGATGCGCACCAGCTCGCGCCCGGGCACGACTGGTCGGAGAACAGCCGCGGTACCAATGCCCTCGGCACTGCGCTGCTCGACGGACACGCCCAGGTGACCGGCCCGGAGCACTGGCGCGGTGACCTGGCCGACTGGTCCGGGGCGGGCGTCGCGGTGGCCGACCCCGACCGGCCCCGGCCGTGCGCGGTGCTCGCGTTCCTGGTGCATCGCCGTCCGCTGACGGCGCTCGCGATCGCGCGGCTGGCCTGTTGCGCCCAGGAAGTGGGTCATGGCCTGCGTCGCCGGCGCGACGACGTGCTCACCGAGCTGGCCGGATCGCTGCGGCCGCAGGTCGACGACGCCGGACCGCTGGCGGTCATCGACCGGCGCGGGCGGCTTGTGGCGGCGAACGAGGTCGGGCACGCCGTGCTGGGCTCCCGCGCGCGTGCCGGCGCGCTGCGGCTGGCCGCGTGCGCGGAGGACGGGTGCCCGATCACCGTCCAGCCCATCCAGCACGACGGGCAGCTCATCGGCACGCTCCTCACCACCAGAACAGACTCACCGCCGGCGACCGAGGTTGCCCCCGCGCCGGTGTTGCGGCTCGCGGGCATCCACGGTGGGCACATCCTGCTCATGGCCCCGGCGGAGATCCGGGTCGCGCAGGCCGAGGGCAAAACCGTGTGGCTGCTGACCGACCGGGGCCGGTTGCGGGCACTGAACCACACCCTGAACCGGCTGGAGGCGCGGCTGGCACCACACGGATTCCTGCGGGTGCACCGGCACTGCGTGGTGAACCTGCACCGCGTGCGCGAAATCGCCCCGACCTTCCACGGCGGCTTCGCGCTCGTCCTGGACGGGCCCGACCGCGAGACCGTCGCGGTGTCGCGACGCCATCTGGCCGAGGTCCGGCGCGCACTCGGCCTGTGAGCCTGGTGAGGTCGCCTGTCAACTGTCGCCGGTTCTCGGGATTTGCAGCTGCCCCGACTCGAACCGGCTTCGGATGCCGAATTTTACTCGGACGGAATTTGTGGATGGGGCTGAAGTTGGTGGTGAAGTGACGGTGAGGTCTGAGCCGTTCGTTTCCGGTGAGTATTGGTGGAGTATTTCAGGGTCGAGTGTATTTGTTGAGTTCGACGAAGAGGGCCTGATGGCTGTAGCTCAGTACGCGGAAAGGAGGTTGGCGAACTAGGCGAAGTTTCGCGCACGGCGTTGCGATCAGTCGGCGGCGGGCGAGTCAGCCTTCGGTAGGCGAGAGGAGTGGCCGATCCAGCGGTCGAACGCCGAGCCGGAAGTGTCAGCGCGGCGAGCAGAGGTTCACGGCCGACGTGCCCCGGAACGCGCGGCCGACAGTTCAGTCGAGCATGCCGCGGCCCAGCCAGTCGTCGGCATCGCGGACGCCGGGTAGGGCGAAGAAGTAGCCGCCGCCGAAGGGGGAGATGTAGTCGACCAGGGGTTCGTCGATGAGGAGCGTCTGGACGGCGACGAACTGCTGGTCGAGGTCGGCGTTGAAGCAGATGAAGATCATGCCCATGTCGAGCTGGCCGTTGGGCTCGATGCCGGCGCTGTAGTTGAAGGCGCGGCGCAGCATCCGGCGGTCGTCGGCTGTGCCGTCGTGGGGGTTGGCGAGGCGGATGTGCGCGTTCAGCGGCACTGTGTTGCCGTGCGCATCCCGGTGGTAGCTGGGGATCTGGAACTCCTCCTCGCCGGGCACTCGTTCGCGCCGGCCGGACAGCGGTGCGCCGGTGTTGCGGTCGCGGCCGAAGATCCGTTGCTGCTCGTTGATCGAGATGCGGTCCCAGAACTCCACGAACATGCCGATCAGGCGCACCACGTGGTACGAACCACCAGTCACCCAGGCCGGTTCGTCGCCGCCGGCCTGAGTCCACACCAGCTGATCGACGAGATCGGCGCGGTCGAGGATCTCCTTGTTGGCTGTGCCGTCCTTGAAGCCGAACAGGTTGCGGGGCGTCCCGCTCGGCCGCGGGGGACTGGTGAAGCCCTCCATCTGCCACAGCACCTGCAGGTCGGCCCGGGTGGCGCGCATCAGGATGCGCAGCGCGTGCAGCACGGTGTCGCGGTGATCGGCGCAGATCTGCAGCAGCAGGTCGCCGTCGCAGCGCTCGGGGTCGAGGGCGTCGTTCGGGAACTCGTCCATCGCGCGCAGCCGGGCCGGTTTGACGCCGTCGAGACCGAACCGGTCGTCGAACAGGCTCGCACCGACACTGACCGTGACGGTGAGACCGTCGGGCATCGGGCCCGGGCCGAGCACGCCGTTCTCGTACGGGGTCGACACGAGTCCGTCGTCGCTGCCGCGCCCGGCCGGTGCGTCGCCGCCGGCGACCAGGTAGCGGATGGTCGCCGTCAGCGTCTGGAACATCCGCCGCAGCGCCGGCCGGTCGGCCGCGGTCACGAGGAACGCGGCGACGACCGCCGCGCGCTGCGGAGGCTCGAGGATGCCGGCCTGGTGGGCACCTTCGAACGGAACGGCGATGTCGTGGTCAGTCATGGGTGATCGGGCCTCGGTCGCGGGTGGCGTTGCGCGGATCGATGACGACCGCGGTGTGGGAGAGCAATTCGACGCTGTGCTGCACTGCCGCATTGACCGCGGCGCGCTGCCGGACGGTCAGCGACGCCAACCCGGCCCAGCCGTCGGCGTGGTGGTGGCTGCGGACCAGCTGCTGGGTGACCCGCAGCTGCTCGTCGGTCTGGTCCAGGTACGGGTTCTGCTTGCGCAGGATCGGCCGCAGCGGATCCAGAGCGTGCCAGACGCCGGTGAGGTTCGCGTCCACGGTCGCCAGCTCGGTCTGGCTGCCGGCGTCGCCGATCCCGTTCAGGTCCCATTGCAGGGCATCCTCGAGGATCTCGTGCGCGCGACGGCCCATGTCGATCGGCGTGATCGCGTTCGGCAGCGCCAGCTCGTCGGCGAGTCGCCCGATCGCCTCGAGCAGGGCCTCGGCGTGGGGCACGATCGTCGCCGTCGGCCGGTCGTGCCACAGCATCGCCTCGATCTTGCGGAAGCCGGTGAAGTCCGCGTCCGCGAGGCGGGCGGGGGCGACGCCGCGCGGCGGGTCGCCATTGATCTCGTCACCGGTCTCGTCGTAGGCCCGGTAGGCGCCGCCCAGCGTCTCGTAGGTGAGGTGCGCGATCAGCCAGTCGGCTTTGGCAGCTGCCGCATCGCCGGCTCGCAGGTCGCCGCGCAGCCGGCTGACCTGCCGGGTGAGCGCGGGCAGCTGCCCGGTGATCCAGCCGACGTAGGCGTTGATCGGGATGCGCAGGTCGAGCCCCGTGACGGGGATGATCCCGTGCACGTCGTAGGGCAGCGGGTCACCGGTGACGACGACCGGCCGGCTGTACTTGATCGTATAGTCGGTGATGCAGACCCAGCGGTAGGTTCCGGGCGGCACCGATGCCGTGACCGCGCGGGTGACGCCGCGGCCGAAGTGCTCGACCTCGACGTAGATCCGCTCGGTCTCGGGGTCCTCCAGGTAGATCTCCGCGCCGGCGCCCTCGTTGTTGACGAAGACGAAGTCGTACCGCCCGGCCGGTCCGCCCAGCCAGTCGTCGATGCCGTAGGGCGAGCCGACGATCAGCACGATGGGCTGCGGCCGGCTCGACGGCAGGGTTGGTGTGGCCGAGGCCGTCCTGCTGCTCATCGAGCCCAGCCTGGGTGTCGGTCGTGAACGCATTCGATGATGCCCATGACGCACCGGTGAACAGCGCGTGACCGGCCGGGCAGGTTGAGATGGCGGTCGTCCTGAGACTTTCCGGAACGTTCATAACCTGATTCTCGCGGCGCCGAGACCCGCGGCAGTTGACTTTGCGGGACTCCCCACCACGAGAGGTCAGGTACTAAACCCATGTCTGACAACGATTCGGCATCCGCGGACAGAGCGACCACGGAGCGCAACCGGATCAGCCGGCGCCGACTGATCCAGGCCGCGGGCGCGGCCGGCGCCGCGGTCGCCGCCGGCGGGCTGTCGGCCGTCCCGGCCGAGGCCGAACCGGCCGACGCCGCCGTGGCCGACGCCGCACAGGGCGGCAAGTCCGGCTCGAGCTCGGCGCAGAACCGGCACCGCACCGGCACGATCAAAGACCTGAAGCACATCGTGATCCTGATGCAGGAGAACCGGTCGTTCGACCACTACTTCGGCACCCTCGACCTGGCCGGCGCGCGCGGCTTCGGTGACAAGCAGGTGCTGACCTGGCAGAACGGCCAGACGATCTACTACGACCCCAACAGCCGTGCCGAGGGTTACCTGCTGCCGTACCACGCCGACAGCCTGAAGTACAACGCGCAGAACACCAGCGCGCGCAACCGGTACTTCAAGGAAGCCGATGTGCCGTGGCACCACGCGATCGCCAAGGCTTACACCATCGGCGACCACTACTTCTGCTCGCTGGACACCAGCACCAGCCCGAACCGCATCATGATGTGGGCCGGCACCAACGACGCCGCGGGCACCCAGGGCGGCCCGGTCGTGAACAACAACGGTGACTACGGCTACGCCTACAAGTTCAAGACCTACCCGGAAACGCTGCAGGACGCCGGTGTCAGCTGGCAGATCTACGTCAACAACGACACCGACGACAACTTCCTCGGCGACTACACCGACAACACCGTCCGTTCGTTCGCGGCGTTCGACCCGAAGAACGCGACCCCGGAGAACACCCACCCCCGCAAGGGCCTGCTCGCCCGCGGCGGCGTGGTGCACGCCCACACCGCGCAGCCCGCCGGCATCAAGAACGACACCTCCAACCTCGACTACGTGCTGCGGGACTTCATCTCCGACTGCGAGACGGGCAATCTCCCCGAGGTGTCCTGGGTCGTCGCGCCCGCGGCGTGGACCGAACACCCCACGTACGCTCCGAACAACGGCGCGGTCTACACCGACCGGGTGATCCAGGCGGTGCACGACAACCCCGAACTGTGGGAGTCGACGCTGATCATCCTGAACTACGACGAGCCCGACCACGCGAACCGCATCGGTGAAGGCGGCTTCTTCGACCACGTCGTGCCGCCGATCCCGGAGACCGGCACGGCCGGCGAGCGTGCGCCCGGCATCAAGCCCGGCATGGGCGGTCGTGTGCCGTTCGTGCTGGTCTCGCCGTGGACCCGTGGTGGCTTCGTCAACTCCGAGGTCTTCGACCACACCTCGACGATCCAGCTGATCGAGGAGTGGACCAAGAGCCTCGGCAAGCCGGCGATCTGCCAGAACATCAACGACTGGCGGCGCAGCGTCTCCGGCAACCTGCTCTCGGCGATCGACTTCGGCAACTTCGACACGTCGTTCCCGAAGCTGCCGAAGCCGGCCGACCTGCTCAAGTCGGTCGTCGTCGACGCCGGCCTGCCGGCCGTGCCCCAGCCGGCCGTCGGTGCGCAGGTCATGCCGACCCAGCCGATCACCGGCAAGGCGAAGCGCAGCCCGCTGTCGTTCCAGCCCAACGGCGTCCTCGTCGAGAACCACAGCACCGGGACCGCGACCGCGACCTTCACCGTCGAAGGCGGCCCCAGCGGCAAGGCGGTCAACCTGGTCGGGCTGGCCGACAAGTACGTGCCCGCCCTCGTCGGCGCCGAGCCGCTCGGCATCGGCCAGGACGCGCTGCCCCTCACGGCCGGCAACCACCGGTCGAAGTCGTACACCTGGGACACCAAGGCGACGAACGGCAAGTACGCGTTCACCTTCTACGGGCCCGACCACTTCATCCGGTCCTTCGCCGGCACCGTCGTCCCGGCCAGCGACCGGACCTCGGCCCAGCCGCGGGTCGACGTCCGGCTGGTCAAGGGGAGCACGCGGTCGGACGGCCGGGGCAAGTCGGCCGACGCGACCGTCGAGTTCACGCTGTCCGCCGACGGCCGCCGGTCGGTGACCTACACGCTGACCGCGAACGACTTCGCCGGGAAGAAGACGACCATCCAGGTGCCCGCCGGCAAGCACAGCGTCGTCACCTGGCCGACCGAGGACGGCTACTACGACGTGATCATCACCGCGAAGGAGTCTGCCGACTTCATGCAGCGGTTCGCCGGTCGCGCCGCGGAGAAGTGAGCCTTACGCCGGTTGTGTCGAGCTAGTCGCGATGTGCCCGCGTTCCCACCGGAACGCGGGCACGTTCGCGATCCGGCGACACCCCGGTTCCACAACCTCCGACGTCGCGCGGGTGGTCGCCTTTGCCCTCGAACAGGTGTAGGCACAGGGTGAGGGGAAGCCGTCCGTGCGTGGAGGTGTCGGATGGGGGAAGGCGGGGTGCTGCCGGGCCGAGAGCCGCAGGTCGAGGTGCTGCACGAGAGCGACCGGACGCGCGTGAGCCGGCTGTTCCTGGCCGGGCGCACGGTCATCCGGAAGGAGGCGCTGGGTCCGGACGCCGAGCGCCGGCTACGGCATGAGCGTGCGATGTTGGAGCGGCTGCGCGATGTCGCGGGGGTGGCGCAGCTGGAGGCCCCTCGGTATCCGGGGTCCATCGTGCTGGTGGACGTGGGGGGCACCGGCCTGGCGGGGCTGGCCAAGCCGCTGCCGGGTGGTGTCCTGATCGGGCTGGCGGTGGGGTTGGCCGGGGCCGTGGCGGGGATGCACGGGCGGGGTGTCATGCACCGTGACATCACCCCGGCCAACATCGTGATCTCCGGCGACGGTGTCCCGTGCCTGGTCGATTTCGCGTTGGCGACCTCGTTCGCCGAGATCCGCCCGGAGTTCGTCCACCACACGCAGATCGTGGGGACGTTGGCTTATCTGGCGCCGGAGCAGACCGGGCGCACCGGCCGGCCGGTGGACCAGCGTTCCGACCTCTACGCGCTCGGCGCGACGCTGTACGAGCTGGCGACGGGGGAGCCGCCGTTCGGCACCGGGGACCCGCTGCGCCTCACCCACGATCACCTGGCGCGGGTGCCGGCGCCGCCGGCGAAGGTGAACCCGGCGGTACCGGGGCCGCTGTCGGAGATCATCCTGCACTTGCTGGAGAAGGAACCGGACCACCGCTATCAGACCGCCGACGGCGTGGTGCACGACCTGGAGCGGGTGCCGGGCGTTCAGGTGCGTCCGGCGGCGGCTTCGGTCCGCGTCGGCGAGCACGATGTCCCGCCGCGGCTCCTGCCGCCGCGGCTGGTGGGCCGCGACGACGAGGTGGCGATCCTGCGGGCGGCGTTCGAGAACGCGCAGGCGGGCCGGTGCCGGGCGGTACTGGTCGGCGGGACACCCGGGGTGGGCAAGACCGCGCTGGTCGACGAGCTGCGGCCGCCGGTGGCCGGCCGGGGCGGCTGGTTCGTGGCCGGCAAGTTCGACCAGTACCGGCGCGACCTGGAGTTCAACGGCGTCCACCAGGCGTTTCGGGCGCTGGGCCGGTTGCTCCTGGCCGAGCCGGAGGCTGAGCTGGCCGAGGTCCGCGCGCGGATCCTGGCCGCGCTCGGCCCGAACGCCGGGCTGCTGACCGCCGTGGTGCCGGAGTTCGCCGCGCTGCTGGCGGTGGCGCCCGAACCCGGGGATCCGCTGACCGCGCAGAACCGGGCGCAGCGGATGGGCGTGCAGGCGCTGCGGGCGGTCGCGTCGCGGGAACGCCCGGTGGTGCTGTTCCTCGACGACCTGCAGTGGGCCGGGCGCGTCGCGCTCGGCCTCGTCGACATGATGCTCGACGAGGAACCGGTCGGGGGTCTGCTGCTGGTGGGCGCCTACCGCGACGAGGCCGTGGACGCGGCGCATCCGCTGGCGGCGCCGCTGGCCCGATGGCGTGACCGGGCCGGAGTGCGGAACCTGCGATTGGACAACCTGCCCGTCCCGAGCCTCGTCACCATGGTCGCCGAGATGGTGCACGCTGCCCCGGCCGTGGTGGCCGGTTTGGCCGAGGTGATCGCGCCGCACACGTCCGGCAACCCGTACGAGGCCGTGGAACTGCTCAACGCGCTGCGCCGCGACGGCGTGCTCACCGCGACCGCCACGGGATGGCGGTGGGACACGGCGACGGTGCGAGCACATCTGGGCCGGTCAAGGGCGGGCGAGCTGCCGGGGGCACGCATCGAGACCGTGCCGCCGCGGTCCTGGCGGCTGGTGGAGGCGATGGCCTGTCTGGGTTTCCGAGCCGAGCTGAGCCTGTTGCAGATCGCGACCGGCGACCCAGCGGCCGAGGTGCAATCGATGCTCGCGCCGGCCCTCGCCGAAGGACTTCTCGTCATGGAGCCCGGTGCCCATGAGGCGGTGCGGTTCCGCCACGACCGGCTCCGCGAGGCGATCCTGCGCGGGCTCGACCCGGAGCGGCGACGCACCCTGCAACTGGCCACCGCCCGGCGGCTGGCCGAGGTGCCGGAGTTGTCCGCCGTCGCCGCCGAGCAGTACCTGCCGGTCGTCGACGGGATCGACGATGCCGGCGAGCGGCGCCGGGTGGTGGGCCTGCTGCGGCGTGCCGCGGACCAGGCCGCGTTGATCGGGGATCACGCGCTGGTGAACTCACTGCTGGCCGCCGCGCTGCGGTTGATCGGCCCGGGTGAGACCGCCACGCTGATCGCGGTGCACACCGGCCGCCACGCCGCCCTCTACGGCCTGGGGCGCCTCGATGACGCGGACGAGGAGTACCGCACGATCGAAGCGCTGGGTCCCAGCGCGTTGCACCGCGCGGCCGCGACGGCGGTGCAGGTGAGCAGCCTGACCCACCAGAACCGGTTCGCCGATGCGATCGGACTCGGCATCGAGGTGCTGCGTGAGCTCGGCATCACCGTGCCGGTGGCCGACCGGCTCGCCGCCGAGCTCGACCGTCAGTTCGACCGCCTGAACCAGTGGCTGGACCGCACCGACGCCGCCGACGATCTGGCTCGGCCCGTCCTCGCCGAGCCCGCACTGCTGGCCGCGACCCGGCTGATCGACGCGGTCCAACCGGCCGCCTACTTCGCCGGCGGCGACGCCACGGGCGCCTGGCTGGGCCTGGAATCGCTGCGGATCTGGCTCGAGCACGGCCCTGGCCCCACCCTCATCGGACCGGTCAGCGCCGCCGCTGTCGCCGCCGTGGCGCGGCGCGCCCGCTACGCCGCCGGATACCGGGCGGCGCGCCGGGTCCTGACGTTGGGCGAGGCTCGCGGCTACGAGCCCGGCACCTCCGAATGCCGCCGCCGGTTTGCTCTGCTGAGCTGCTGGTTCGAGCCGATCGAGAACGGTGTCCAAGCCGCGGAGCGGGCCCGCGAGGGGCTGATCGCGGCCGGCGACCTGGCCAACGCCGCCTACACCTACCACCCGACCGCGCACTACCTGCTGGACTGCGCGCCGTCGCTGGACGTCCTCGTGGCCGAGGTGGAGGCGGGGCTGGCCTTCGTGCGGCGTACCGGCAACGAGCAGACCGGCGAGTGGCTCGACAGCTACCAGTGGCTGGCCGGTGTACTGCGTGGCGAAAGCGTCGCCACCACCGCCGAGGTGGTCCCCACCGACAGGTACGCCAGCAACCCGATGCCGCTCTTCCACGCGCATCTCAGCCACGCGCTCGTCGCCGCCGTGTTCGGCGATCCGGACGGGCTGGCGCGGCACACCGCGGCGGCGATGCCGCTGCTGCCGGCTGTGGCGGGCCTGTACCCCACGGCCGTGGCCCGCGTGCTGCGCGGCCTGGCCCTCGCCGAGCAGGCCCGCGCCGGCCCGGGTGCCGAGCGTGGCGCTCTGCTGTCGGAATTGGACGAGGTGACGAGCTGGCTGGCCGCCCGCGCCGCGGACGCGCCGGACAACTTCCGGCACCTGCAGCGGTTGCTGGAGGCGGAGCGGGCCTGGGCGGTCGGCGACTTCCGCGCCGGAGCCCTCGCGTTCGACACCGCCCGGCGCGAGGTCGCCGGCCGGCAGCGCCCGTGGCACCGCGCCCTCATCACGGAACGCACCGCCCGCTTCCATCTCGCGCAGGGCTTGGAGGAGGCGGGGCGCGACCTGCTCGCCCGAGCGCGGCAGTACTACGCGGCATGGGGCGCGACAGCGAAGGTCGCCCAGCTGGACTGGGCATACCCCACCTCACGGCAGGGAGCAGTCACGACCGGCGAGTCCGGTGACGGCCGGGGTACCGATGATCTCCGGCCGTCCTCGGCGGTCACGACCGGCACGCTCGACCTGCTCGGCATCCTCGCCGCGTCGCAGGCGCTCAGCTCGGAGACCGACATCGAACGCTTGCACACCCGCGTCGTCGAAGTGCTCAGCGCGATGACCGGCGCCACCAGCGTGCACCTGTTGTTGTGGGACGAGGACCGCCACGACTGGCTGCTGCCGGCGCCGAACCGCACCACGGACACCCCCACGGCCGGGGGACCGCAGGAACGCGACCTGCCGATGTCGGCAGTGCGCTACGTCCAGCGGACGGCCGAGATCCTGATCGTCGACGACGCCACCCGCGATGACCGCTTCGCCCGTGACCCGTACCTCGCCGGTCTGGACGCCTGTTCGTTGCTGGCCATGCCCATCCTCGGCCGCGGCGAGCTGCGGACGGTGCTGTTGCTGGAAAACCGTCTCATGCGCGCCGCGTTCGCCACGGAACGGCTCGACGCGGTCAGGCTCATCGCCGCGCAGCTCGCCGTCTCCCTCGACAATGCCCAGCTCTACTCCGACCTCATCGCCTCGCGCGCGCGTATCGCCACCGCCGCCGACCAAGCCCGTCGGCGGATCGAGCGGGACCTGCACGACGGCGCCCAGCAACGTCTGATCACGCTCGCCATGCGCGCGCGCATCGCCCGAGCGGACGTTCCGCCCGAGTCAGGCGCGCTGGGGGAGGAGCTCGAGGCTCTCGAGGCCGAAGCCGTCACCGCCCTGGACGAGCTGCGCGACTTCGCCCGCGGCATCCAT
This sequence comes from Amycolatopsis sp. NPDC047767, assembly GCF_040704195.1. NCBI lineage: Bacteria > Bacillati > Actinomycetota > Actinomycetes > Pseudonocardiales > Pseudonocardiaceae > Amycolatopsis > Amycolatopsis sp. NPDC047767. Next base: position 1,922 of record NZ_JBEYSJ010000055.1, on the reverse strand, counting down.
CCGGCGATCCTCGCCGAGGGCGGCCTCCGCCCGGCGCTCAAGGGACTCGCCCGCCGCTGCGCGGTCCCGGTCGAGCTGGCCGTAGAGGTCGACCGGCGTCTGCCCGAGCCGGTCGAGACCGCCGCCTACTACGTCGTTTCCGAGGCGCTGACCAACGTGGTCAAGCACGCGCACGCATCGACCGTCCACGTCGAGGTCGAGATCGTCGACTCCGGCCGGGCGCTGCGGGTCCGGGTACGCGACGACGGTCGTGGCGGCGCCGACTTCGCCGGCGGCTCCGGCTTGGTCGGGCTCAAGGACCGGGTGGAGGCGCTCGGCGGCCGGCTCTGGCTGCAGACGGCAGCCGGTGCGGGCACGGCCGTTCTGGCCGAGTTCTCCCTGCGGCGCGCCGTCGTGGGCCCGAGCTGAGCGGGAGTCACCGCGGTTTCGTGTGCCGGCTCCGACGACGCGGACCACAGCGTCGCGCTCAACCCGGCGCTGTCCACCGAGTTGAGTCTTCCGCCGCTGCCGGGCCAGGCCACCGACTCCCGCGTCAGCGCTTGATGAGGTCGATGATGTGGCCGAAGGTGAGATCCGTTGCGAGCGCCGTGAGGTCTCCGTCCGCGAGCTTCGCCGCAGCCGCCTTCGTGGCTCCGAGGGCGTGCGTGTACGGATCAACCCCGAGGCTGATCCGGCGGACGCCGATCGTCCGGAGTTCCGCGAGGGTAGCCGTGCCCTGGGGGCTGACGAGGACGTTGACCGGCTTGGGTGCGACAGCCTTGACAACTGCGCTGATCGAGGCCGTGTCCGGCAGGTTCGGCGCGTAGAGGACGTCAGCTCCTGCTTCCGCGAAGGCCGTGAGGCGGCGGATGGTGTCCTCGAGGTCGGAGATCCCCCACAGGAAGTTGTCCGTACGGCCGGTCAGGACGATCCGCCCACGCGCAGCCGCGGCGGCGGCCTCGATGCGGCGAACCGCGTCGTCGAAGTCACGAATCGGGTTGGCGAGGTCACCGGTGGTGTCCTCGATGCCGATGCCGGCCAGACCGCAGGCGATGGCGGCTTCGACAGTGGTCCGGACATCTTCGGGAGTCTCGCCGTAACCGTCTTCGAAGTCGCCGTTGATCGGCAGGCCGCTCACGGACGTGAGCAGGGCGGCATGGTCCAGATGCGTGTCACGGCCGATGGCGTGGATGCCGTCAAGCCGGCCCAGCGTCGCGGCGAACGCCGCGGAAGAGGTCGCGATGGACTTGAACCCGGCCTCCGCGAACAGCAGGGCCGACGGCACGTCCCACGCGTTGGGCATGATGAAGGTGTCGGGGCCACGATGGAGTTCGGCGAACTGTTCGTAGCGTGTCGGGGCTGCGTTGTCAGACATGGCCGAGCTGTTCCTTCCCAAACGGGCGAAATTCTTGCCGAAACGGCGGCGTATCAGCAGCTGCCGGCGGGGTGGCCGAGGGATATCCGCGGTCACGCCGATGCGGATCCGCGGCCGGCCGCTCGCGGGTGCAGGGGAGCGGTTGCCGTTTCGGGCGGCGCGCGGACGCGACTTGCTTGCGGACTTTACCGCGTGGGGCCTTGGTGCAGGCGGATGAGGATCTGCCGCTGGTTCGGGTCAATCCGGGTGGGTGTCGTCAGCCGGCGGTAAGAACCGGCCGTCGGCTGACGCCACCAGGAAACCAGCACAGGGGAGAGGGGCACATGGCCGAGTCGAACGGGCGACTGGACTCCGCAGGCAAGGCGGCTGCCGAGGAAATCAGGGACGTGATCATCGTCGGGTCGGGTCCGGCCGGTTACACGGCTGCGGTGTATGCGGCTCGCGCGCAGCTTGAACCGTTGGTGTTCGAGGGTACGCAGTTCGGTGGTGCGCTGATGACGACCACGGAGGTCGAGAACTTCCCCGGCTTCCGCGACGGCATCCAGGGCCCGGACCTGATGGAAGAGAT
>NZ_JBEYSJ010000054.1:0-51072 GCF_040704195.1 Amycolatopsis sp. NPDC047767 | reverse complement strand
CCGGTTGACGTGGGTCCTAGACAAGCCACACCTCAACCGGAGGTTCTCCCCACGTCAACCAGAACCTTCCGCTACCAACGTCCTGGCCAAATACAACTAGGTCCGTTCTCCCGTCCCGGAAGGTGAAGGCATGTGCCAGCTGTGTGGTTCCGAACCGCGGGAAAGCTCCGCGGTCTCGAGGCGGACGTTGTTCGCCGCGGCGGCCGGGCTGGCCGTGACGCCGATGATGCTCGGGACGCCCGCGGAAGCCGCGACCCACGCGGACGCCGAGGCCGACCTGATCCTCCACAATGGACACGTCGTGACCGCGGCGCTGCACGGGCGCACCACGCAGGCGATCGCGATCCGCGGGGGCCGGGTGCTCGCGGCCGGCCCGTCGGACCGGATCCGGCGCCTGGGCGGGCGGCACACGCGGACCGTGGACCTCAAAGGTCGCGCGGTGGTGCCGGGGCTGATCGACAGCCACCTGCACCAGTTCACCTCGGCGCTCGACCGGCCCAACGTGTCGCTGCTGGAAGCGCGCAGCATCGCCGACGTCGTCGCGGCCATCGGCACCCGGGTCGCCGCGAGCGCAGCCGGCGCGTGGGTGCAGGCGCGGTCGGGCTGGCACGAGAGCCTGCTCGCCGAAGGCCGGCTGCCCGCGCGGGCCGAGCTCGACCCGGTGTCGCCCGAGAACCCGGTGTTCATCCCGCGCGGCGGCCACGTCGCCACCGTGAACAGCAAAGCGCTGGAACTCGCCGGCATCACGCGTGACACCCCCGATCCGACGGGCGGCGTCATCGTCCGCGACGCGAACGGCGAGCCCACGGGCGTGCTGCTGGAACGCGCGCGTTCGCTCGTGACGCCCGTGTTGCCGGCCCCGCCGTCCGCCGACCAGCAGCGCCGGCAGTTGCGCGACCAGATGGCCGAGCACAACGCGCTGGGCATCACCGGCGTCACCGAGCCGGGGCTGGACCCTTCGCAGATCGAGATCTACACACGCCTGTGGCACGACGGCGAGATGACCACGCGCGCGCACCTGCTGTGGCGGATTGCCGCGCTCGCGGACGTCGACGCGGCCGTGGCGGCCTTCAAGCCGCGCACCGGCGACGACATGCTCCGCTTCGACGGCCTCAAGTACCTCTCCGACGGCGGCGTCGAAGGCGGCTTCCTGCGCGACCCGTACCAGCTGGTGCCCGGCGAGCAGACCAGCCCGGACTACCACGGCGTGCAGCTGCTTCCGCCCGGCGGCCGGGACGAGCTGACCGAGATGTACCGCCGCGCCGCGCGCCACGGCTTCCAGGTGCAGACCCATGTCGTCGGCGACGCGGCGATGGACTTCATCGTCGACGTCCTCGCCACCGTGCACCGCGACACGTCGCTCGCGCACCTGCGCTGGGTCCTGATGCACCTGTTCCTGCCCAGCGGCCCGAACCTCGCGCACATGCGGAAGATGGGCCTGCTCGCGAGCGTGCAGGACCACCCCGTGCTGCTCGGCGCCAACCAGGTCACGTGGTGGGGCGCCGAACGCGGCTCCCGCGCCGTGCCCATCCGCGACATCCTCGACGCGGGCCTGCTCGCCGGCGGCGGCACCGACGCCCCGGTGGTCCCGCCCAGCCCCCTGTGGTCACTCGGCTGGATGGTCACCCGCGAGACCCTCAAGGGCGACGTCCTCGGGCCCGAACAGGCCATCACCGCCCGCGAGGCCCTGCACCTCTACACCCTCGGCAGCGCGCAGACGCAGTTCGCCGAGCACACCCTCGGCACTCTCGACCCCGGCAAACTCGCCGACCTCGTCGTCCTCGACGCCGACCCCCTGACCACCGACCCCGGCGCGATCAAGGACCTGGGCGTGACCATGACCGTCGTCGGCGGGCGGGTGGTGCACGAAACCTGAGGACCACGTGACAGCGCGGGCCCGGCCGACCGGCCGAGCCCGCGCGGAGAACTCAGCGCCAGCCGAGCTCGGGAGCCACGTGCGTCAGGATGCTCTCCAGCACGTGGGCGTTGTACTCCACCCCGAGCTGGTTCGGGATCGTCAGCAGCAGGGTGTCGGCGGCCTCGACGGCCTCGTCCTCCTTGAGCTGCCGCACGAGCTCGTCGGGCTCGGCCGCGTAGGAGCGGCCGAAGATCGCGCGCGTGTTCTCGTCGATCATGCCGACCTGGTCGCGCGAGTTGCGGTCGCGGCCGAAGTAGGCGCGGTCGAGGTCGTTGGTGAGGGCGAAGATGCTGCGGCTGACCGACACGCGTGGTTCGCGCTCGTGGCCGGCCTCCTTCCACGCCTCGCGGTAGGCCTCGATCTGCTTGCGCTGCTGGACGTGCAGGGGCTCGCCCGTCTCGTCGTCCTTGAGGGTGGAGCTCTGCAGGTTCATGCCGAGCTTCGCGGCCCACACGCCGGTCGCGTTGGAGCCGGAGCCCCACCAGATGCGCTCGCGCAGGCCGGGCGAGTGCGGTTCGACGCGCAGCAGGCCGGGCGGGTTGGCGAACATCGGGCGCGGGTTCGGCTGGGCGAAGCCTTCGCCCTCGATGACCTTCAGGAAGACCTCGGCGTGCTGGCGGGCCATGTCCGCGTCGGTCTCGCCCTCGGCGGGGGCGAAGCCGAAGTAGCGCCAGCCGTCGATCACCTGCTCGGGGGATCCCCGGCTGATGCCGAGCTGAAGCCTGCCGCTGGAGATGAGGTCGGCCGCGCCGGCGTCCTCCGCCATGTACAGCGGGTTCTCGTAACGCATGTCGATCACGCCGGTGCCGATCTCGACCTTCGAGGTGCGGGCGCCGATGGCCGAGAGCAGCGGAAACGGGCTGCCGGCCTGCCGCGCGAAGTGGTGCACGCGGAAGTAGGCGCCGTCCACACCGAGCTCCTCGGCCGCCACCGCCAGGTCGATGGACTGGTGCAGGAAGTCCTTCGCCGACCGGGTCTCGGAGTGCGGGGTGTCCGACCAGTGGCCGAACGAGAGGAAACCAATCTTCTTCACGCCCGTGGAAGCGTACGCGGGCCTCGATTGATTCCCGCACGCGGTGCGGCTCACGTCCTCGCCGCGGGTCGCCCCGGCCGGTAACCTGAACCCGGAACGCACACTGGGGGTGTCCGTCGTAGATCCGCTCTCCTCCGCACTGGTGGCCACGCTGGGTGCCACCTTCTCCGCGCTCTACCAGTGGGCGGTCGAGCGCGGCGCCGACAAGCTCACGGCCGGCCGCCGGGCGCGCGCCCTCGGCGATCCCCACCGGCAGCTGGTCGCGGCCGAAGAGGACCTGGCCGAGCTGCGGCGGGTCGAGTTCCCGGCCGTGCCCGACGGCGACTGGCAGGCCGCGCTCGACGCGGTGGCGGTCGCCCTCGACGCCGCCGACGTGGGCGGGCTCGTGCGCACCAACCCCGCCGTGCTCGTCGACGAAGACCGCCTGCGGGCCCGCGTCCGCGCCGCCGGCGGCCCCGCGCTCGACGCCGCCGCCCTGGGCTCCGACGGCACCGCGGCGTTCCACCGCCTGATCGACGAGTGCTGCCGGCGCGTCGCCCGCCGCGCGCGGGCCGTCGACGAGGTGATGCGCGCCGTGCAGGCCGGGATGGCCGGCGACGTGCTGAAGATCCGCCGCGCCGTCGCCGACCTGCAGGGCCAGGAGGACCGGCGCACCCGCGACCGCGCCGAAGCCTTCGAGCAGCACTACCTGTCCTACCTCGCGACGGACTACGCCACGTTCGAGCTGTTCCAGGTCGGCCACGGGCGCGCCCCCGTGCGCCACTCGTTCTCGCAGTACTACGCGGCGCCGTCGGTCACCCGCCAGGGCGGGACGGCCGCGGGCTCGGCGCTGACCGGCGCGGGCACTAACACCGCCCACGCGCTGGCCGCCGAACGCCGGGTCCTGCTGGTCGGCGGCGCGGGGGCGGGGAAGACGACGCTGCTGCAGTGGCTGGCCTACACGGCGGCCACCGCCGAGTTCACCGGCGACGGCGAAAGCGAAGACCCCTGGCGCGGCGTCGTGCCGTTTTTCGTGCCGCTGCGCGAGTTCGCCGACCGCGGCCTACCGCAGCCCGAAGACCTCGTGCGCGTCACGGCCCCTGCGCTGGCCGGCGAGAAACCCGCCCGGTGGGTCAGCGAGCTGCTGCGGTCCGGCCGCGCGATGGTGCTCGTCGACGGCGTGGACGAGGTCCTGCAGCCGCGCCGGGAGGAGGTGCGCCGCTGGCTCGAAGGCCTGCTGCGCGGTTACCCCGAAGCGCGCTACGTCGTGAGTACCCGCCCCGCCGTCGTCGACCCGGGGTGGCCGATCGCCGGCGAGCCCTTCCCCGCGTATGAGCTGCTTCCGCTGAGCGGGCGGGGCATGCGGGAGCTCATCGGCAACTGGTTCAGCGCCGCCCGGGCGATGGAGCACGACGAGCTGCAGCGCTCCTGGCTCGCCGGCTGCGAGCAACGCCTCGGAGACGCGCTCGCGACCCGCCCGGACGTGCGCGGGCTGGTCTCGAGCCCGCTGCTGTGCTCCCTGCTGTGCGCGCTCTACCGGCGGGAGAACATGTACCTCCCGCAGAGCCGCAAGGACCTGCTCGACAAGGCGCTGAAGCTGCTGCTCGGCGAGTGGGACACCCGGCGCGGGGTGCAGGTCGAGGACGAGCTGAAGATGTCGGACAAGGAGAAGATCATCCTCCGGAGCGGTTCGCCGCGCCGATGGTCCGCAACGCCGAGCTGCTCGTACACCCCGAAGACGCGCGCAAGCGCTTCGGCCGCGCCATGTCCGGGCTGCGCTCGCAGGGCATCGAGCCCGACCTGGTGCTGCGGCACCTGCTGGAGCGCAGCGGCGTGCTGCGGCAGAACCACGTCGACGGGCGGATCGCGTTCGTGCACCGCACGTTCCGCGACTTCCTCGCGGCGGGCGAGTTCGTGAAGTCCGGCGAGCTCGGCTACCTCGTGGAGCACGCGCACGACGACGCGCTCAACGAGGTCGTGTTCATGGTCGCCGCCCAGGCCCGCGCCCGGGAGGCCGGCGACCTGCTGGCCCGGCTGTTGGAACGGGCGCGCAAGCGAGGCAACCGCGAAGTGGCCGACCGGCTGTCGCTGCTGGCCGCGGCGGCGATGAGCTAGGTCGACGTGATCGAGCCCGAGCAGGTGCGCACCGACGTGCTGGCCGCCGTGCGCGGGCTCATCCCGCCGGCCGGGTTCGACCAGGCGGAGCTACTGGCCAAGGCCGGCTCGTTCGTGATCGACCTGCTCCCCGGGCCGGCCGAGATCACCCGGCACGCGAGCACCGACGCGGATCTGGTGGCCGCGCGGGTGATCCGCACGCTCGCGCTGATCGGCGGCGAGGAGTCGTTCGAGAAGATCCAGGCGTTCAGCCGCACGCACCGGGGCTCGGTGATCGACGAGCTGCTGCGGGCATGGCGCCACAACGAGTACTCCGAGGAGTACGCCGCCACCTTGCTGTCCACTGTGGACTTCGGCGACTTCGTGCTGGAGGTGCACCGCTGGGACGTGCTGCGCCGGCTGCGCCACCTGCACACGCTCACGGCCATCCAGCTCGTCGGCGACGTGACGCTCGACGACCCGGCCCTCGGGCTGCACCCGCTCACCCGGCTGCCCGCCCTGCGCCACCTCGAGATCAAGTCCAACGACGTCGTGCACGACCTCGAAGGGCTCGTCGCGTGCCGCGCGCTGCGTTCGCTGTGGATCACCGGGTTCGGCAGCGCGCTGACCGACCTGTCGGCGCTGTCGCGCATGCACCTCACCGACCTGCGGCTGCACGCCGGCACCCTCGACGCGATCAAGGCGCTGGCGTCGGTCGAGGGCACTTACCTGCCGCGGTTGTCGGTGCGCCACCGCAAGCTCGTCGACGGCCTGGACGTGCTGCCCGAGGGCCTGCGCGTCGGCGAGCTCGTGGTCGACATGGGCGCGGACCAACGTGACCTGACCGGCATCACCCGCCTCGCCGGCGTGCACACCGTCGCCGCGGCCGGCATTCCCTCCGTCGCGGAGGTCGACGAGCTGGCCGCGCTGCCGGAGCTGCGCGCCCTCGTCCTCACCGCCGCGACCCCGGCGCGGGACCTCGTGCGCCTTCGCCGGCTCGGCGCGCTGCGCATCGAGCTGTCGGGCCTCGCCCCGGCCGACGAGCGGGCGGCGCACGAAGCGCTGCCGGAAGCCGACCTCGTGCTGCACCTCGACCGGGCGGCGAGCATCACCGAACGCTGAAGGTCGCGCTGTGTCACCATCGAACGGTGGAAGCACCCTCGTCCTGGTCCACAGAGGACGTCGCCGCGCCCGATGCGTTCGGGTACTGGTCCGACGTCATCTGCGACACCCTCGTGCAGGTCGCGGCCCGCGCGACCGGCGAGGCGCCGTTCACGGGCCGGCTCTCGCACGCCACCGTCGACGGCGTCGGGCTGTCGACGGTCGCGTCCGGCCCGCAGGAAGTGGCGCGCACGAAGCGGCTGATCGCCCGCGACCCGGACGAGTACCTGCTGGTCAACGTGCAAACGGGCGGGCGCTCCCTGGCGCAGCAGGACGGCCGGACGGCCACGCTGGAGCCGGGCACGATGACGGTGCTGGACAGCACGCGGCCCTACCGGCTGGAGTTCGCCGGCGCGTTCTCCCAGGTCATCCTGCGGGTGCCGCGGACGCTGCTGCCCGCCCGGGTCGCGGCGGGCGGCACGGCCGTCGAGCTGGACGGGCGCGGGCCCGGCGGGCTCGTCGCCGAGTTCCTGGCCGGCCTGGCCCGGCAGCAGCGCGAAGAACCGGAGGTGGCCGCCGCCTTGCTGCCGCACGCGATCGGCCTGCTGGAAACGGCCCTCGGCTGGGCCGCCCGCGGCACCACCCCGACGTCGGCTTCGCTGTCGCGGCAACGGATCCACCGGTTCGTCCGGCAGCACCTGGCCGACCCGGCGCTCGACGCCGGCGCAGTGGCCGCGGGGTGCGGACTCTCGCGCCGGTCGGTGTTCCGGGCGCTGGCCGACGACGGCGAGCCGCTCACCGCGTTGATCCGCCGCCTGCGCGTGGCCCGCGCCCGGCGGCTGCTGCGGGACCGGCCGGACCTGCCGCTGGCCGCGATCGCCGCGCAGTCCGGCTTCGGCGGCGCGGCCCAGCTGCACCGGGCGTTCCGCGCCGTCGAGGGCACGACACCGGGGACCTACCGGGCGAACCGGCCCTGAGGCTCAGCCCATCAGCTCGCGCACGATCTCCAGGAACCGGGGCGGCGGCGGGGGCTGCGGGCTCTCGACGAACGCGCCGGCCGCCACGTCGTAGCGCGGGCCGGATGCCGGGTCGTACACGTGGTAGCCGTCTTCGCGCAGCTGGGCGACGTTGCGCTGCACCGCGGCCTTCGCCCACATCTCCCCCGTCATCACCGGGAAGAACGCGACGGGGTGCGTGGTCGCCAGCACGGTCGTGGCCAGCATGTTCGGCGCGGCACCGGCGGCGACCGTCGAGAGCGTGTGCGCGCTGGCCGGGAGGATCACCGTGAGGTCGTGCCCGGCCGCGAGCGTCGCGTGGTTCTCGGCCGGCCACGTCGCCGCGTCCTCGCCGGTCACCACGCGGTCGGCGAACAGGCCGACGGTGTGCGCGGGCAGGAAAGTCGCGGCGGTGTGCGTCATGAGCACGGTGATCGGGCCGCGCAGGACCGTCCGCAGCGCGCCGAGGTACATCGGCAGCGTCGCGACCGCGGCCGAACCGGTCGCCCCGACGAGCAGGCGGCCTTCGAAAGTGTTGTCCATGCGACCACCATGGCCCATCGGCGCGGTTCGGGCGTGACCGAGTGTGCCCGGACGAGTGACGCCTCGCGCCAGTCAGCCCTCCCGTGCCGGCGATCCCGGCAGGGGCTTGCGCGCCGACTCCCGCATGAAGAACACGCAGATGCCGCCGATCACGCCGGCGATCATCAGGTAGTACGCCGGCCAGTTGAGGTCTCCCGTGCCCGAGACGAGCGCGCTCATCACCGTCGCCGTGGTGCCGCCGAACAGGGACACCGAAAGGTTGAACGCGATCGACAGCCCGCCGGCGCGGACGTTCGTCGGGAACAGCGCCGGCAGCGTCGACGGCAGGATCGCCGAGAACAGCACCAGCACGAGTCCCATCACCAGCAGGCCGAAGAACGTCGAGGTGCTGCCGCCCGCGCGGACCAGCAGCACGGCGGGCAGCGACAGCACCACGAGCCCGAGGCAGCCGGCCAGGATCACCGGCCGCCGGCCCACCTTGTCCGAGAGCCGCCCGACGAACGTGATCACCACCATCAGCAGCACGAGCACCACGATCTGCAGGATCTCCGACGCCGTCTTGCCGACGCCGGTGTGCTGCTCGGGCAGCGTTTCCGTCAGGTAGGTCGGCATGTAGCTGGTGAGCATGTAGTTCGCGACGTTCCACGTCAGCACGAGCCCGGCGCACAGCAGCATCGCGGGCCAGTACTTCGTGAACACCGCGCGCAGCTCGCCACCCAGCGACTGCACGCGCTCGTTCTGCTTCTCGTTCTCCTGCAGCTGCGCGAACGCGGGCGACTCCTCCAGCCGTTGCCGCAGGTACAGCCCGACGGCGCCGAGCGGCAGCGCGAGCAGGAACGGGATGCGCCACCCCCACGTGAGCAACGCCTGGTCGGACAGGACCGCGCTGAGCACGGTCGCGATCGTGGCGCCGAACGCGTAACCGGTCAGCGTGCCGAACTCCAGCCAGCTGCCGAAGAACCCGCGCCGGCGGTCCGGCGCGTACTCGGCGATGAACGTCATGGCGTTGCCGTACTCGCCACCGGTCGAGATGCCCTGCACCAGCCGGGCGAGCAGAACGAGCAGGGGCGCGGCGAGGCCGATGGCGCCGTAGCTCGGGATCACGCCGAGGGCGAACGTGCCCAGCGCCATGAGGATGACCGTGAGCGAGAGGACCTTCTTCCGCCCGATCCGGTCCCCCAGCGGCCCGAAGATCAGCCCGCCGAACGGGCGGATCAGGAACGAGACCGCGAACACCCCGAACGTCGCGATCTGCCCGGCCGAAGCCGGCAGGTCCGTGAAGAACACCTTCTGGATGGTCGTCGCCAGGTACCCGTAGACGCCGAAGTCGTACCACTCGGTGATGTTGCCGATCGCGGCCGCGCCGACCGCCCGGTTGATCACCGCGGGCTCGACGACCTGGACGTCGCCGGCCTTGCCCTCCACCATGGATCCACCTTCCGGCCGCCCTCCGTTCAGCGGCCGCGTACGAGTGTCTCCCGGATCGGCGAGGTCTGCCGGTTCACGGCGCATTGCCCTGGTGGGACACGGGTTTCCCACGGTTTCGGCCCGCCGGCACGAGGCGAGAAACGGCACGACGACGACCAGGGCGTGTCCGACAACATCGTGGTCCAGACCATCGGGCGCTACGGCTCAGTCGGCGATGTGGCCGACGACCTGGGGGATTTCGAACAGGTTGCCGGTGTCCCCGGTGTGCAGGAACGCCACGTTGCTGCCGGCGGGGATCCGCCCGCCGCGGGCGTGGTCGAGCAATCCCGCGAGCCCCTTGCCGGTGTAGACGGGGCCGACGAAGACGCCCTCCGCTCGGGCCAGCTCGCGGATGGCCGCGGTGCTTTCGGGGGACGCGACGGCGTACTCCTCGCCGATGAAGCGCTGGTCGATGTCGATCTCGGCGCGGATCGTCGCGTCGTCGGGAACGGGCGCGCCCAAGGTGGCCAGAACCGCCTTGGTCCGTTCGACGATCACGCCGGGGTTCACCCGGTCTTCGTCGTTGACCCTCTGGATGGAGATCGACCGGAACTTCACCGGGTGGCCGAGGCTCAGCTTGGCGGCCAGCATCCCCGGCAACGCGGTCCCGGTACCGATCGTGTGGTAGACGAAGTCGAGCTCGACCCCCGCGGCGCCGGACTGTTCGAGCATCTCCCGGAAGGTCAAGGCGTGCGCGATGAAGCCGTCGGGGTGTGCCCCGCCGGTTCCGACGACGAGAACCTTGTGCCCCTGCGCCTCGAGTTCGGCCTTGCGCACCGCGATGGCGTCGGTGATCCGCGCGGCCTCCTTCGGCGAGTGCCATTCGTTGCCGGTGACGTTGATGACGTGGGTTTCAACTCCCATCGTCTTGTTGAGCAGGTAGTTGCCGCGGAACTCGCGCAGTTCACCCTGCCGGGACACGTTCCGCGTCAGGACCAGGATCGGCGTGATTTTTGCGCTCAGGCAGGCGGCGGCGAACTGAAGCCCCGAGTTGGTCAGGTACGCGCCCTGGGTGATCACGTGCGTCACCCCGTCTTCGAGGGCGCGCCCGAGAATGAACTCGGCCAGGCGCAGCTTGCTTCCGCTGATCGCGCTGGGGCCGGCCAGGTCCTCGCGTTTCAGGAAGAAGTTGATGCCGTACGCCGCGGACAGGTTGGGCAAGGCGTGGAACGGAGTGGGGTAGAACCCGACGCGGCGTCGGGGGAGCTTGTCGATGGTGGTGTCGAAGTGCGTGAAATCCATGCGTCCAGCGTCAACCACGACTGGGGATTAGCACAAACGATGATATCTGTTCGGCCGATAAGCTACTCTTATTTTCATGTCTTGGCTGTTCGATCCGCGGCATCTGGTGACCCTGGCGACCGTCGTGCGGCTCGGCTCGTTCGCGGCGGCCGCCGACGAGCTGGGCTACACCCAGTCCGCGGTCTCGCAGCAGGTCGCGGAACTGGAACGACGGATCGGTGCGCGAGTCGTGGTCCGGCGTCCCGTCCGGGCGACCGAGGCCGGGAAAGTCCTGCTCGATACCGAGGCCGCCATCAGCGCGTCGATGAGCCACGCTGCCACCGAACTCGCGGCGCTGGCGGAGGGAACGGTCGGCGAGGTGCGGCTCGGCGCGTTCATCTCCGCGGCCGCCTCGATCGTCCCTCCCGCGCTCGCCCGCCTGCGTGCGAGCCGTCCGGCGGTGCACATCACGCTCCGCGAACTCGAGCAGCGCGAAACGCACGCGCTGCTGTTCCGGGGTGAGATCGACCTGGCCATCACCTTCGACTACGAGCACGCGCCCGAGCCGGCGCCGGCCGGGCTCAGGCAGGAGCACCTCGTGGACGATCCGATCATGGTCGTCCTTCCCGCCGGTCATCCCCTGGCCGGAGCCGACCGGGTCACCCCGGCCGACCTGCCGTCGGACGCGTGGATCAACACCGCGGTCGACTTCCGCGACCTGGCAACGTCACCCGTCGCCGGCGCCCGGGGAAGCGGACACCGGCTGGACTTCGACGGCATGGACTTCCGGACCGCGCTCAATCTCGTGGCGGCAGGCCTCGGCGTCGCGCTGCTGCCGCGGTTGTTGCTGCTGGACGCTCCCCCTAGCGTGGTGGCACTCCCGATGCGGCAGCCCACCCTCGTCCGTCGCCTCTACACCTGCCGGCTCGACACCCGGGGAGTGACCGCGCCGATCAGACGGCTCGAGGCGTACTTGCGGGAAGCCGCAACCGAACTCTGAACAGGTGGCCGTCGTCCACGGCGGTCGTCCTGCACGCCCGGCCAGCGGTCAGCGCACGCGTGCCGGACGCAGCCACTCCACGTCCAGGATCCACCGCTTCCCGCACTGGCGCAGCCGGCCGGAGGCGATCACCGGGCGCAGGATGCTGGCCCGGGTCAGCGCGGTGTGGTCCGTGGGGAACTCGAGCGCGACGCAGTCCCCCGAGCCGTCGAGGACGACGGCCAGGTCGAGCCGCCCGTCTTGCGCCGCGCGGACCTCGAGCACCCCCGTGACCACCACCCGCAGGCCGGCCCGTGAGCCGATCGTGCCGGTCACCCCTTCACTCCTCCCCGACTGCTCCCTGGTCCGCCAGGGTGCCCCGGCACGGGCCGCGGTCGCATCGGTAGGAGCCCGGGCGTGCGACCCCGGTCGTACCCGGGCCGGTGGGACGACGCGGGAGTTCCCCGACGCGAACCGCAGCCCGGGCGGGAAACGCTCCACGGCACGAAACCCGGAGCAGCCGGGCACGGGAGGTGCACCTGATGGCGTTCACCCGCAACTTCCACCGCACACGCCACACGGAAGTCGACCCGGCGCGGGTGCCGCCGGGCCAGTACGTGACGCCGGGGTTCCCGGTGCTGTCCGCCGGGCCGACGCCGAAGGTGGTCTCGGGCGAGTGGACGTTCACCGTGCGCGGCGCGGCGAAGCGCCCCGTCACCTGGACGTGGGACGCGATGCGCGCGCTGCCGGCCGAGTCGATCACCGTGGACATCCACTGCGTCACGAAGTGGACGAAGCTGGACACCTCGTGGGCCGGCGTCTCTCTCGACACTCTGCTCGACGGCGTGGAAACCCAGGCGGGATACGCGGTCGCGTTCAGCGAAGGCGGTTACACCACGAACTTGCCACTGGCCGACCTGACCGGCGGCAAGGCCTGGCTGGTCTACGAGTTCGGCGGCGCCCCGCTGGAGCCCGAACACGGTGGCCCGGTGCGGTTGCTCGTGCCCCACCTCTACTTCTGGAAGAGCGCCAAGTGGGTGCGGGGCCTCGATCTGCGCGAGCGGAACGAACCCGGCTTCTGGGAGCGCTACGGCTACCACGACTACGGAGACCCATGGCGGGAACAGCGGTACGCGGGCGACTGACCTGGCAGCAGGCCACGGTGACCGGCCTCGTCGCGGAGACCTCGAACACCCGCAGCATCGCGTTCGACCTGCCGGACTGGCCGGGCCACCGCGCGGGCCAGCACGTCGATGTCCGCCTCACCGCCGAAGACGGTTACCAGGCCGAGCGCAGCTACTCGATCGCCTCGGCGCCCGAGGATCCCACCGTGGTGCTCACGGTCGAGCGGCTCGACGACGGCGAGGTCTCGCCCTACCTCGTCGACGAGCTGCGGATCGGCGACGAGGTGGAGCTGCGCGGCCCCGTCGGCGGGCACTTCGTGTGGGAGTCCACGTGCGACAGTCCGGTGCTGCTCGTCGCGGGCGGCTCCGGTGTGGTGCCGTTCCGCTCGATGCTGCGCCACCACGCCGCGGCGGGCGCCACGGTGCCGATGCGGCTGCTGTATTCGGCGCGGTCGCGGGAAACCCTGATCTACGCCGACGAGTTCACCCGGCTCGGGGGAAGCGGCGGGATCGACATCCGCGTCACACTCACTCGCGAAAACCCGGGCGCCTGGCCGGGCGAGCGCGGGCGGATCGACCGGGACTTCCTCACGCGGACCGGCCTGCCGCCCGCCCGGGAACCGCTGGTCTACGTGTGCGGGCCGACCGGGTTCGTCGAGACCGTGGCGAACACGCTCGTCGACCTCGGCCACCGGCCCGAGCGGATCCGGACCGAACGCTTCGGCGGAACGGGGACACCATGACGACCTTCGACGGCAACGCCATCGCCGGCACCCTCAACGCGGTGTTCGGCGGCGAGATGACCACGGCCAGCGGAACCTGCGCGTCCTGCGGCGCGACCGAAGTCCTGGCGCAGTTGCGGGTCTACCGCGACGCGCCGGGCGTGGTGGCCCGCTGCGGGCACTGCGACGCGGTCCTGATGGTCATCGTGGAGAAACGCGGCATCTCCTGCGTGGACGTGTCGGGCTTCGCGGCGCTGGAGGAGCCCGCTCAGGTCTGAAGCCCGCGCCGGGACGTGACGTTGAGCTTGTCGTAGATCCGGCCCAGGTGCCATTCCACCGTGCGCGGGCTGAGGAACAGCCGCGCGCCGATCTCCGCGTTGGACAGCCCCTCGCGCACCATCCGCACGATCTGGGCCTCCTGCGGGGTGAGCTCCGTGCCGGTCTCGACGGAACGCTTGCGCGCGGTGCCGCCGGTAGCGCGCAGCTCGCGGCCCGCGCGTTCGGCGAACGCCTCCATGCCCATCTCGGTGAACATGTCATGGGCGGTGCGCAGTGGTTCCCGCGCGTCGGCCCGACGGCGCCGGCGGCGCAGCCATTCGCCGTACAGCAGGCGCGCCCGCGCGCACTCGCCCCGGATGCGGGTGCGGGAAAGGCGTTCCACGGCCTCGCGGTAAGCGCTCTCGGCGTCTTCGCCGGTGGCCAGCAACGCGCGTGAGCGGGCCTCGACGCCCAGCGCCCAATCGGTGCCGCTGGCGCGGGTGGTCACCACGAGCTTGGCGAACGCGTCCTCTGCGGCCGCGGTTTCGCCGAGCCGGGTGGCGGCTTCGATCAGCTCCACCAGCGCGAGCCACGGTTCCACGCCCATCACCGGCGGCCGCTGCCGCGCGTCTTCGCTCGAAGCCAGCGCTTCCGCGTAGAAGCCGAGGCTGTTGCACAGCACCGCCCGGGCCGAGCCGACGATCAGCAGCCCGAACCCTTCGCCGCGCCGCACCGCCTCGGCTTCGGTGCGGGCGATCACGTCGCGGGCCTCGTCCTCGCGGCCGCGCCACGCGGCCAGCAGCAGCGTCCCGTACGTCGCCGCCGGGATGCCGGTCGCGCGCGACACCTCGGCGAGCTCGTCGCGCAGGTGCGCCGCGGTGACCAGGTCGCCCGCATAGACGTGGGCGCCGATGTGCGACGCGAGCGCGAGCGGCAACGTGTTGAGCGCGCCCTTGTCGCGCGCGAGCTGCAGGTGCCGCGCGGTGTCGAGGGTCTGCTCGTCCCACATGTTCCCGGCCATGATGTGGGCCAGCCACAGCCAGTGCAGTTCTTTCAGCGAAAGCTCGGGCGTGCGGAACGCGCTCAACGCCCGCCGCAGCATCGGCAGCGAGGGCGCGAAGCCGTCGGTGAACCGGATCGCCAGACCGTCGAGGAGCAGATCCGCGGGGCCGGGCGGCTGCGGCGACCGCGGTGCGGCGCGGGCGGCTTCGGCCACCTCACGCAGGTCGGCGTCGGTCACGCCGGCGAACATCCCGGCCAGCAGCGCGTCGAGGTAGGTCTCGCGGGCCAGCCGCACGTCCAGCTCCTCGAGCTGGCGGGCCGCGGCGAACAGCAGCGGCGGCGCCTCGCGGCCGCGGTTGACGGTCATCGAGATCCGGCCGCGCAACAGGTTCGCCTGCGCCTTCTCGAGCCGGTCGAGGGGGCCCGCCTCGGCGATCGACAGCAGCCGCAGCGCTTCCTCGGGCGAGCCGGCGACGTGCGTGATGTGGGCTGCCTCGAGCGTGCGCTTGGCCCGGGTCCGGGGCTCTGCCGTCAGCTCGGCCGCGCGTTCCAGCATCGCCGCGGCGGCCGCCATGCCGCCGCGGGACTGTGCCCGGCACGCCGACCGGCCGAGCTCCTCGGCCGCTTCCTCCGCCGGCGCTTCTGCGGCCTGGGCCGCGTGCCAGGCACGGCGGTCCTGGTCGGTCTCGGGGTCGGTGACCTGCGCGAGCGCCCAGTGCGCCCGGCGCCGTTCGCCCGGCGCCGCGGCCTGGTAGATCGCCGAGCGCACGAGCGGGTGGTGGAAGCGCACGTGGGTGCCGATCTCGATCAGCCCGGCGGCCAGCGCGGGTTCCGCGGCCGCGGCGCCGATGTCGAGAAGCCCGGCCGCGCGCCACAGCGTCACGGGGTCGCCCTGCGGTTCGAGAGCGGCGATCAGCAGCAGGCGCGTGGTGTCGGCGTCGAGCTGGGCCAGCCGCGCCTGGTAGCGCTGCTCGATGCGGCGCGGGATCGTGGTCGCCCCGGCCAGGGAGAACCCCTCGGCCAGCTCCTTCGGGCTCAGCCCGCGCGAAAGCTCCACCAGTGCCAGCGGGTTGCCGCGGGTCTCCGCGACGATCCGGTCGCGCACGCGGTTGTCGGCCGGCAGGCGCAGCACGGAGTCGAGCAGGTCGCGTGCCGCCGCGTCGGGTAGCCCCTCGACCACGAGCTGCGCGACGCCCGTCAGCTCCGTGGCCCCGGCGGGTTCCCGCACGGCGAACACGAGCGCGACCGACTCGGCGACCAGCCGGCGGGCGACGAAGGCGAGAGCTTGCGCCGAAGCGCTGTCCAGCCACTGGGCGTCGTCGATCACGCACAGCAACGGCCGGTCCCGCGCCGCCTCGGCCAGCAGCCCCAGCACGGCCAGGCCGACGAGGAACCGGTCGGGCGCGGGGCCGGGACTCAGGCCGAACGCGGTGCGCAGCGCCACCCGCTGCGGGTCCGGGAGGGCTTCGGCGCCGTCGAGCATCGGCGCGCACAGCTGGTGCAGGCCGGCGAACGCGAGCTCCATTTCGGACTGGACGCCCCCGGCCCGCGCGACGCGGATCCCGGCGGCCTGGCCGACGAGGTGGTCCAGCAGCACGGTCTTCCCCACGCCCGCCTCGCCGCGCAGCACGAGCACCTGGCTCTTGCCGGCGCGGACCGAGTCCAGCAGCCGGTCGAGGGTCTCGCGTTCCGCGCGCCGGTCCAGCACTTACCCACCTGCCCGTGTGCTCGCTCTTCCCTTCCGGTCACGGCGACCAGCGGGCGTTCGCAGGATAACCCGATCACCGGCCGGCGCCGGGTACACAGCGTTCACCGGTGCCGCCCGGTTCGCCCGGGTTCGCCCGGGTCCCGGGGTCGGGCCCGGGGCAGCCCGGGTTCGAAGCGGCCGGGGACCCGCGAGCGTCGACGCCGTGCCCGACCCGAACCCGGCCAGTGCCGTAACTCTGCACGGCCGTGCCGCCGAAGTCCACCGGCTCGTGCGAGACGGCTGCGGTGCGCTCGTGCTGCGCGGCGCCCCGGGTGCGGGGAAGACGGCGCTGCTGCGGCACGCCGTCGCGCGAGCGCGCGGGTGCCGGGTGGTCCACGTGCGCTCGTCCGACTCGCGGCCGTACGCGGGGCTGCGGCAGTTGTGTGCCGCGCTCGACGGGGTCTTCGGGCAGCTGCTGCCGCACCACGCGCGGGTGCTGCGTGCGGTCGCGGAGGACTCCGATCCGTTCCTGGTCGGGGTGGCCACGACGTTCCTGGTGTCGGCGGCGGCGCCGCTGCTGTGCGTGGTCGACGACGCCCAGTGGCTGGACGAGCCTTCGGCGCGTGCGCTGGCTTTCGCGGCCCGGCGGGTGGAAGGGAAACGCGCGGTGCTGCTGTTCGCGGAGCGCGGCCGAGCCGGGGTGCTGGAAGGTTTGCCGGAGCTGGTGGTGTCCGAGTTGTGCCGGGCCGGCGCTCGCGCGTTGGTCGAGTCGCTGGTGCTGGGGCCGGTGGACGAGGACGTGGTCGAGCGGTTCGTCGCGGAGACACGGGGAAATCCGCGGGCGATCTGTGCGGGCGCGCGTGGTCTTGCTCAGGCCGGCGGGTTCGGGCTGTCCGATGGGAATCCGGACGCCGATACCCGGGAACGCATGCTGCGCCTGGACCCCGACGCCCGCACCCTCTTGCTGGCGGCTGCGGCGGATCCGACGGGTGACGTGGCTGTGCTGTGGCGAGCCGCCGCGCGACTGGGGATTCCGGTGGTCGCGCCGGACGGTGTCCTCGCGTTCGGCGAGTGGGTCACCTTTTCCGACCCGGCTGTACGCGGCTGGGTTTATCACCGGGCCACGCCTTCGGCGCGCCGCGCGGTCCACCGGGCTCTGGCCGAGGCGGCCACGTCAGCCGAACGCCAGGCTTGGCATCACGCCCACTCCGTGACCGGCCCGGATCCGGCAGCAGCCGACGGCCTGGTCGCGCAGGTGGCCTCGGCTCGCCGCCGGGGCGGGCCCGGTGCGGCGGCGGCGTTCCTGCGCTGTGCCGCCACGCTCACCTTGGACCCGGTTCTGCGCGCCGAACGCACCCTGGCCGCGGCGGCAGCCGAACTCGACGCCGGACAGCCCGGCAACGCGCTGCGGTTGCTGGACTCGATGGTCGGCCCAGCGCACAGAACCGAAGCTGCTCGGCTGCGCGCCTGGCTCACGTTCACCTCGACCCGCACGCCCGCCGCGGCCGAAGCCCTGCTTCGTGCCACCGGCCCGGGCGCGACAAGCCGGGCGTGCCTCGCCGCGGTCGGCGCCGCCGTCCTCACCGGCGTCGATTTCGCGTCGGTGCCAACAAGTCCGCGGGACGAGCTTGCGGCCGGGCTGCTTCTGCGTCGCACCGGAGGTTTCGACGCCGCGATCGGGCCGCTGGCGGCGGCTCTCGAAACCGCTCAGCCATCGTGGCTCGCGGGGCTCGTCGCCGCTGAGTTGTGGGACGACCAGGCGTGGCAACGGATGGTGAGCGGTGCGGCCGATCCCGGTGCGCTGCCGGACGTCTTGACCGGACGGGCACTGTTTTCGGTCCACACCGCCAATTTCACCGGGGCGGCCGCACTCGACGACGAGGCTCGCACGATGAGCACGAAGCTGGGCCAGGCACCCCTGACGCACGCCACCCCGCTGATCGCGGCCTGGCGCGGTCAGCGGGGTGGCTTCACCGGCCACGGACTCGTCCTCGCCTGCGCCGACCTGGCCACCGCGGTGGCGGGCAACGCCGCCGGCGACCACCCGCGGGCCCTCGCCGCCGCACAGCGCGTCGTCGACCGCGACCACCTGGCGACGGCAGGCTGGGCGCTGGTCGAACTGGTCGAAGCCGCCGCCGGCGCGGGCCGGCAAGACGTCGCGCACACCGCGCTCCGGATCCTCGTCGACCGCACCGACCGCTGCGGAACGGACTGGGCGCTCGGTGCCCAGGCCCGTTCACGTGCGCTGCTGGCCGAGGGCCCCGAGGCCGAAGGCCAGTACCTGGAAGCGCTCGACCGGCTGGCCCGCACGAAGATCCGCACACTCCTGGCCCGCACCCGGCTCGGCTACGGCGAATGGCTGCGCCGCCAAGGTCGCCACGACGAAGCCGGTCGCCCGCTGCGCGCCGCGTACAACGAGTTCCTCCGCAGCGGAGCCACCGCCTTCGCCGACCGCGCGCTGCTCGCGATCGACGCCCCCTCGGCCACCCCCTCGGCGCTGACCCCGCAGGAAACCCGCATCGCCGCTCTCGCCCGCGCCGGCCTCACCAACTCGCAGATCGGCGCCGCACTGTCCATCAGCCCCCGCACGGTCGAATACCACCTGCGCAAGGTCTTCACAAAGCTGCGCATCACGTCGCGCACCGAACTGCACCTGGCCTTCACCGAGCACCGGCAGGGAATCGAGGCCGCCCCGCGATGACCACAACCCTCCTCATCGGACGCAACCCCGAACGCACCCTGCATCGCGAACTACTGACCGACGGCGGCGCGATCGCGCTGCGCGGCACCGCCGAGCACCAGCACGGAATCGAGGTCGCGCCCCGATGACCACAACCCTCCCCCTCGCCGGACGCGCCCGACTGCGCGCGCTGCCCACCAGCGGCGGCGCAATCGCGCAACGCGGCACCGCCGGGCTCGGGAAAACGACCCTGCTCACCGAACTCACCAACACCGTCGCCGAGCACCAGCACGAAACCGAGGCGGCCCCGCGATGAACACAACCCTCCCCCTCACCGGACGCGCCCGACTGCGCGAACTGCCCACCGCGAGCGGCGCAATCGAGGTCCGCAGCAGCGCCGGGCTCAGCAAAACGACCCTGTTCACCGACGCCGCCGGCCTGCACCAGCACGAAACCGAGGCCACGTCACGATGAACACAACCCTCCCCCTCACCGGACGCGACGCCGAACGCACCCAGCTACGCGAACTACTCACCACCGGCGGCACAATCGTGGTCCGCGGCGCCGCCGGGCTCGGCAAAACGGCCCTGCTCACCGACCTCACCAACGCCGCCACCGAGCATCGGGTGCTGACCGTGCGCGGGATCGCCGCCGAGGCGGGCCTGCCGTATGCGGCGTTGCACCTGCTGTGTTCGGCGCTGCCCGCGGAGCTGGTCCGGCTGCACGAGCACCGGCGCGAGGTGCTGGAACGAGCCGTCGGGCTCCGCGCGGGTGTCGCGCCCGGGCCGCTCCCCGTGTGTGTCGCCGTGGTGGAGTTGCTGGTGCTGGCGGCCGAGGAGCGGCCGGTGCTGTGTGTGGTCGACGACGCGCAGTGGCTGGACGAATCGTCGGCCTTCGTGCTCGCGGCCGCCGCGCGGCGGCTCGGGCGAGCGCGCGTCGCGGTGGTGTTCGCGGAGCGCGGTGAGCGGTTCGGCGACCTGCCGGGGTTGAGCCTCGCGCCGCTGTGTCACGCCGAGTCGCGCGCGCTTCTCGAGTCCGCGCTCGGCGCGCCGCTCGACGAGGCCGTGCGCGATCGCGTCGTGGCCGAAGCCGGGGGGAACCCGCGGCTGCTGCTCGACGCTGTCCGCCCGGCGGGCGGCCTCGCCGGCGGATACGGCGTGGTTCCCTTGTTCTGCCCGGAAACCGCCGCCGTGGCGACAACGTTGACACCTGAGGCCAGGCTCCTGCTCGTCCTCGCCTCCGCCGAACCGCTCGGCGAGCCGGTCCGGCTGTGGGCGGCGGCCGCCCGGCTCGCGATCGGGCCGGACGCGGCCGGACCGCTCGAAGCGGCCGGCCTCGTCTCGTTCGGCGCGTGGGTCGCCTTCCGTGAACCCCGCCTGCGCCAGTGCGTTTACGGCCTCGCGTCCGGTGCGGAGCGTCGCCTGGTGCACGGCGCCCTGGCCCTGGCGACCGATCCGCGGCTCGAACCCGACCGGCGCGCGTGGCACCTCGCGCACGCCACGGTCGAGCCGGCCGAGGCCCTCGCCGAGTCGCTGGCCCGCCTCGCCGACGAGGCCGGACGCCGGGGCGGGCTCCCCGCCGCGGCCGCCTTCCTGGAGCACGCGGCGCTGCACACCGCCGACCCGCGGCTGCGCGCCGAGCGGGCCGTCGCGGCGGCCGACGCGCACCACGCGGCCGGCGCGGTCGACGCGGCGGTCCGGCTGCTCGCCGTCGCGGAGCTGGGTTCCCCCGGCACCGCCGCGCGGGGGCGGGCGAACCGGGTGCGCGCCCGCATGGCGTTCGACTCCGGCCGCGGCGGGCCGGCGGTCGGCCGGCTGCTGACGTCGGCCCAGGACCTGGAGCTGTGCGAACCCCGCCTCGCGCGGCCCGCGTACCTCGAAGCGCTGGGCGCGGCGATCTTCACCGGCCACATCGACGTCGTCCACGCCGTGCTCGCGCGCCTGGCCACGCACCGGCCGACGGGCTCCGACCGGCTGCTCGAAGGCGTCGCGCAACGCTGCACCGCCGGCTACGCGGCCGCGGTCGAGCCGCTCAAGCTCGCGTTGAAGACCCTCGACAACGACCACGAGAACGACGCCCGCTCCCGGCTGCTGGCCTGCCTCGTCGCGCCGGACCTGTGGGACGACGACACCTGGCACGACCTCACCCGGGCCGAGCTCGCCAGCGCCCGCGAAACCGGCGCGCGCACGATCCTGCCGTACGTCCTCACCCACCGCGCCCTCGCCGAAGTCCACTTCGGACAGTTCGCTGCCGCGGAAGCGCTGGTGGCCGAGGCGGAAGCCCTCACGCGGCTCACCGGCACCCCGGCATTCCCGCACGCCGCCTGCGTGCTGGCCGCGTGGCGCGGGCACGAGCTGCCGGCGTTCGCCGAGTCCTGCTTCGAAAACGGCGGCATGGCGCTGACGACGGCCCGCTACGCCACCGCCGTGCTCCGCAACGGCCTGACCGCGTACGGCGAGGCCGCCGACGCGACCCGCGACGTCCTCGACCGCGACGGCATCGAGCTCCAAGGCTGGTCCCTCGCCGAACTCGTCGAAGGCGCCGTGCGCTCCGGCGACCTGACCACGGCGACGGCGGCGGCCGACCGTCTCTCCGAACGCGCCTGCCTCAGCGGCACCGAATGGGCGCTCGGCGTCGACGCCCGTTCGCGCGCGCTGCTGCGCGAAGGCCAAGCGGCGGAAGACCTGTACACGGAAGCCATCGACCGCTTGGGCCGCTCGCGCATCACCCCGCACCTGGCCCGCGCCCGCCTGCTCTACGGCGAGTGGCTCCGCCGCCGCGGCCGGCGCGTCGACGCGCGCGGCCCCCTGCGCGCCGCCCACGAGGCGTTCGTCGCCATGCGCGCCGAGGCATTCGCGGCCCGCGCGATGCGTGAGCTCCTCGCGACCGGCGAACGTGCGCGCCGCCGGGTACCGGAAACCAGCTCTCACCTGACGCCGCAGGAGCGCCGCATCGCCTCGCTCGCCCGCGACGGCCGCTCCAACCCCGAGATCGCGACCGCCCTGTCCATCAGCCCGCGCACGGTCGAGTACCACCTGCACAAGGTGTTCACCAAGCTGTCGATCACCACGCGCACCGAGCTGCACCTGGTCCTGGCCGCCCGCGCCGCCGAGTGAGCTCAGCCCTTGCGCAGGTCGGGGGCGGGCGCACCGAGCACGCCGAGGCGGGCGCGGTCCCAGGCTGCGTGCAGCGCGGCCTGGACGGACCGGGAGGTGTGACCCAGCAGCCGCACGCCGGCGCCGCAGGCGGCGGGCAGCTCGGAGACCCCGGCGAGGACGTCCGGCACCTCGGCCAGGGCCTCGCGCAGCGCGGCCACGAGCTCGGCCGGCGGCATCCGGTCCGATACCACGTACAGGCTCGCCACGACCTGGTACCCGCCCAGCGTCGCGGGTGAGCCCGGGTCGCCGGCACCGCCCGGGCGCAGGCGCAGGGTGTCGGCGAACAGCAGCGTGCCGTCGGGAGCACGGGCTTCCAGCTCGGCCCAGTACAGGTCGTAGACGTGGGCCTCGCCCCGCGCCACCCGGCCCGGGAGAAGCACCTCGCCGAGGATCACCGTCGCGCCGGGCGCGATCGTCACGGCCGTGCGCTGGAACAGGCGCGAACCGCGGAACGGGACGACCGGGTCGGGCAGGTACTCCAGGACCGCACCGGCGCCGACGGTCAGGTTCACCAGCTGCGTCGCGTAGTTGTCGCGCGCGCCGAAGACCTTGGTGGACGCCTGCGTCGTGAGGTGGACGGCCGAACCGGGAGCGCAGTCGACGTCGATGCGGTAGCGGTCGCCCTGCACGAAGCCGTCGCCCTGCTGCTGCAGGAACACGAACGCCATGTCCGGCCGGCGCGGGTCGAGGTGGATCGGGCGGTAGATGTGCAGCGGTGCGCGCTGGTACTGCCGGACGACCCGGGTGGTGCCGCCGCGCGGGGCGAGCGCGAGGTCGAGCACGCCCAGCTTGCCGGGCGCCCCGACGCCGAGGCCGTCGCGGATCGACCCGTCGAAGCCGAGCAGCTCCTCGGGCAGGCGCGCCGGCGTGCACCAGGCCGGGTCGTCGCGCCGGGTCATCCCGCTTCGGCGGCGGGCACGAACCGACCGATCACCTCGCGGACGCGACCGGTGACCTCGTCGAGTCCTTCGCCGGTGAAGCAGTTGGTGAACACGAACGGACGGCCTTCGCGCACCGCACCCGCGTCGCGGTCCATCACCGACAGGTCGGACCGGACGAGGTCCGCCAGGTCGACCTTGTTGATCACCAGCAGGTCGGAGTGGGTCACGCCGGGGCCGCGCTTGCGCGGGATCTTGTCGCCCTGCGCCACGTCGATCACGAAGACGAAGTAGTCGGCCAGCGCGGCGCTGAACGTCAGCGTCAGGTTGTCGCCGCCCGACTCGACGAGGACCACGTCCGCGTCGGGGTAGCGGTCGGTGAGCTCGGCGACGGCGTCGAGGTTCATGGTCGGGTCGTCGCGCACCGCGGTGTGCGGGCACGAACCCGTCTCCACGCCGACGACCCGCTCCGGCGCGAGCACGCCGGCCAGGGTGCGCCGCACGTGCAGGGCGTCTTCGCTGGTGAAGATGTCGTTGGTGACGACCAGCGGACGGTGGCCGGCCGCGATCAGCATCGGCACCAACGCTTCGATCAGCGCCGTCTTGCCCGACCCGACCGGGCCGCCGATGCCGATGCGGGCGACGCCGGGGGTGCGCCCGGCGGAGAACTCCGCGTGGGAGTGCGGGTGGTCATGCGTATGCGTGTGGGCCTGCATGGTTTCCTTCCTCAGCTGGCGAACAGCCGCAATTGCGTTTCCTCGTGCCGCATCGCCGCCACGTCGAGCAGCGGCGTGCAGCTCGTGATGGCGTCGGGGTCCTTGTCCACGGCGCACATCGCCGCTTCGGCCGTGATGGCCCGCACGTCGTGCAGCACGGCCTGGGCGGTGCTGTGGTCGGTGACGGCCAGGCGAACGCCGGCCGCCACCCAGGCCGCGGAGAACGCGAACAGCTCCCCCGTCACCGCCTCCAGCCGGGGCACGCCCACCGACGCGCTGAGGATTCCCAGCACCACCGCGTGGTTGCCGGGCGACCGTCCTTTCGCGACACAGCCGGCGTAGTGCAGCAAAGCTTTCGTCGGGAAGACCGACTTCGCGATCCGCAGCAACGCCCGCCCCGTGCGCGTGGACGTCTCCCGCGCCTCCCGTGGCAGCTTCACCGCGGTCAGCCGTTCGTCGGCTTCGGTCACGCACTCGAGGTCGAGCGAGTCCTCCGACGCCGTGGCGCGGTGCGCGCACGCCAGGGCCACCCCGTCCGACGGCGCCACCCCGAGCAGCAGCTGGTCCCGCAGCAGCGCCGAGAGCACCCGCGGGTCGCTCGGCGTGGCCAGGAAACCCGACTGCACGAGGGTTTCCAGGCCGTAGGACAGCGTGTAGCGGCCACTCGGGAACGCCGAATCGCTCAGCTGCAGCACGGACAGGAAGCCCGTGAGCCGGTCGGCTCCCCCGAGGTACGGCGGCATCAGCGGATCCCGCACTTCACACGATGTAGTACAGCTGCGCCATGGCGACCTCGTCGACCGCGGGCACCACGGCCGGCTCACCGTCCACAGTGACCTGGTAGGTCTCGGGGTCCACCGCGATGTCGGGCGTCAGCTCGTTGCGCACCATCTGGGCCTTGCCCACCGTCCGGCAGCCGCGCACGGCCTCGGTCCGCCGGTCGATCCCGAGGCGCTCGAACAGCCCGCTCTCGTGCGCCGCCTGCGACACGAACGTGATCGACGTCCGCCCCACCGCCTTGCCTAGCCCGGCGAACATCGGCTGCAGCAGCACCGGTTCCGGCGTCGGGATGGATGCGTTGGCGTCACCCATCACCGACCAGGCGACGAACCCGCCCTTGAGCACGTACTTGGGTTTGACGCCGAAGGTGTTGGTCGGCCACAGCACTATGTCGGCCAGCTTGCCCGGCTCCAGCGAGCCCACGACGTGGCCGATGCCGTGCGTGAGCGCCGGGTTGATCGTGAGCTTCGCCAGGTACCGCAGGATCCGCTGGTTGTCGTCGCCCGCAGTCTCCCCGGGCAGGCTGCCGGTGAGCTTCTTCATCTTGTCCGCGGTGCGCCAGCACGTCGTGACGGTGTCCCCGATGCGCCCCATGGCCTGCGCGTCCGAGGAGTACATGCTGAGCACGCCGCGGTCGTGCAGCACGTCCTCGGCCGCCTCGGTCTCGGCGCGGATCCGCGACTGCGCGAACGCGACGTCCTCGGGGTTGTCGGGGTTGAGGTGGTGCGTCACGATCGTCATGTAGAACAGGTTGTCCGTCGTGTCCGTGGTGTACGGCCGCGTCGGGTTGGTCGAGGACGGCAGCACGTTGGGCAGCGAGGCGATCGCCATCATGTCCGGCGCGTGCCCGCCGCCGGCCCCCTCGGTGTGGTAACTGTGGATCGTCCGGCCGTCGATGGCGTCGAGCGTGTCGGCCAGGTAGCCGGATTCGTTGAGGGTGTCGGCGTGCAGCGCCACCTGCACGTCGTACTCGTCGGCGACCGACAGCGCGCAGTCGAGCGCCGCCGGGGTGGCACCCCAGTCTTCGTGGACCTTCAGTCCGCAGGCGCCGGCCTCCACTTGCTCGCGCAGGCCTTCCGGACGGCTACTGTTGCCCTTGCCCATCAGGCCGACGTTGACCGGCAGCGCGGCCGTCGCCTCGAACATCCGGGCCAGGTTCCAGGGCCCCGGCGTGCAGGTCGTGCCCTTGGACCCGTCGGCGGGCCCGGTCCCGCCGCCCAGCAGCGTGGTGACACCGCTGGAGAGCGCGTGCGGGATCTGGGCCGGCGTCAGGAAGTGCACGTGGGTGTCGATGGCCCCGGCGGTGGCGACGAGGCCCTCGCCGGAGATCACCTCCGTGCCCGGGCCGATGACCAGCCCGGGCGAGACCCCGTCCTGCACAGACGGGTTGCCCGCCTGGCCGATGCCGGCGATCAGCCCGTCCTTGACCCCGATGTCCGCCTTCAGGATGCCGAGCACGGCGTCCATCACGATCACCGAGGTGATCACAAGATCCAGGGCGCCGTCGGCGTTGCGCACGCCGGGAGCCTGCGCCATGCCGTCGCGAATGGACTTCCCGCCGCCGTAGATCGCCTCCTCGCCCGGGAGGATGAGGCTGCGCTCCACACGGGCGAGCAGGTCGGTGTCGGCCAGCCGGAAGCGGTCGCCCGCCGTCGGACCGTAGAGCGACGCGTAGTGCCGCCGCGAAACCGTGGTCACGCCTGTTCCCCCGTTCCCGTGAACCCGCGCTCGGCGGCCCGCGCCTGGGCCCGGGCCGCCGCACCGCGAAGGGCGAAACCGCCGTCGAGCAGGCCGCTGAACCCGACCACCCGCCCGGCGCCGCCGAATTCCACGAGCTCGACGTCGCGTTCGTCGCCGGGCTCGAAGCGGAGCGACTGCCCCGACGGCACGTTGAGCCGCATGCCCAGCGTCGCCGGGCGGTCGAAGTCCAGCACCCGGTTCACCTCGAAGAAGTGGAAGTGCGACCCGACCTGGATCGGCCGGTCACCGGTGTTGCGCACCGGCAGGCGCGCGGTGCGCCGGCCGGCGTTGAGCTCGATCGGCTCGTCGGCCAGCAGCCACTCGCCTGGGATCATCGTGTGCTCCTACGGAATCGGGTCGGCCACGGCCACGAGCTGCGTGCCCGTGCGGAACGTGGCCTCGACCTGCACCACGTTCACCATCTCCGGCACGCCGGGCAGCACGTCCTCACGCGTGAGCACCTGCTTGCCCAGCTCGGTCACCTCCGCCACCGACCGGCCGTCCCGGGCCGCCTCCAGCAGCGCCTCGGTGATCAGCGCGATCGACTCCGGGAAGTTCAGCCTCAGACCGCGGTCCTTGCGCCGCCGAGCCAGCTCGGCCACCTGGTAGATCACCAGCTTCTCGATTTCCCGGGGGCTGAGCATCAGCGACGACAGCGTCGCCTCGATGCGCGCCTGACCGGCCTCGCCCGCCGTCACGGCTCAGAACCCGGCCAGGCCCTGCGGGCTGTTGTACGGGATCTCCGCGGCGGTGACCTCGGCGAGCGAGCCGTCGGACTGCACCGCGTAGCCCACGAGCTTCGAGGCGTTGGCGTAGATCTGGTACAGGTGCGTGCCGTCCGGGGAGAGCCAGTTGTCGCTCGGGCCGCTGCTGACGGTGCCGTTGAGCGCGCGGAAGGTGCCGTCACCGGGGACCTTCGGGCACGCGTTGTCGTGCACCAGTGAGACGACGTCGCCGTCGATGCGGAAGCTGGAGATGTTGCTGTAGCCGAAGTTCGTGGCGAACACCCACTTGTCATCGGGCGAGACCGCGAGCCAGCACAGCTCCGAGGGCAGGCCGGCGCTGGTGTCGATCTTCACGACCGGGCCGGTGCCGATCTGGCCGCGGTCGTCGAGCTTGGCCAGCGCGATGCCGTCGGCCACGGCGTAGCCGATCACGAAGTGGTCCGGGCGGTGGTGCAGGAACGCGGGGTAGAACGGCGAACCGCCGCCGCCGTCCTGGAACATGCCCTCGCCCAGCGAACCGTCGTGCTGCAGCGGGAAGACGATGATGCCGTCGGGGTCGGGCGCGTTGGACGCGACGGACTTCTTCGAGCCGTCGGGCTGGTCGGCCCACAGGATCGGCGAACCGTCCGGGTTGGCCGCCGCCGGCTGGTCGAACGTGGTGCCGACGACGAGGAAGCGCTCGTCCGGCGAGAGCACGACCATCGTGGACACGCGCAGCGGCTTGTCCGGCGTGTTCACGGTGTAGCCCTCGGGCCGCGAGGTGAGCTTGCCCTCGGGGTCCACGGTCATCAGGCGCACGTGGTCCGGGCCGAAGGAGTGCAGCACGTACAGCGTGCTGGTGGCCGGTGAAAACGCCAGCGACTTCGCGGTGCCGCTGCGGCCGGCCACGATGTTGCCGGTGCGCTTCACGTCGAGCAGCGTCAGCTTGCCGTCGCCGCCGACGGAGAAGCTGGACACGGAGTTGTCGCCGCCGTTGGTGGCGAAGAGGAACTGCTTGTCCGCCGTGAGGATCACGCTGCCGGCCGCCTCGAAGGCGTTCGGCGCGCTCTCCTGGCCGCTGATCGGTTTGTACACACCGGACCCGCCGCCTCCGGTGGGCACGCGCTCCACCTCGGTGAGGGCGCCGTCGGCCCCTCGGGAGTAGTGGATGATCGCGTTCTTGACCTCGTTGGTCTGGAGGTAGAGGTGGCCGGCGGCCAGCGTAGGTGGCATGTGGGTTCTCCGTTTCCGGTCGTCGACTCAGAGCCTGCCCGCGCGGCGCCCGCGTCGCGTCCGGGTGCACCCCGGCCCGGACCCCCAGTTCGCTGGGGTGGCAGGAAAACAAAAGCCCCACACCATCCTTTGTGGACGGTATGGGGCTTTTCGCCTTGGGACGGCTACTGCTCGTCGCTGCGGACCACGGTGGCGATCACGTCGTTGAACGCCTCCGTCGACGACGGGTGCGTGTAGATCGCCTCACCCAGCTGCGCGGCCTTGATGCCGTAGCGCATCGCCATCGCCACGGTGTTGATCAGCTCCTGCGCGTCGACGCTCAGCAGCGAGGCGCCGAGGATCTCGTCGGTGTCGAGGTCGATCACGAACTTCATCACGCCGCGCGTCTCGTCCACGACGTAGGCGCGCGGCATCGCGATGATCTCCGCGACCGGCTGACTCGATACCTTGATCCGGTGGCCCGCCTCCCGCGCCTCGCGCTCGGTGAGGCCGACCATCGCCAGCGGCGGCGTCATGAACAGCGTCCGCGGTACGGCGACGCGGTCGGTCGTGGTGCGCTTGCCCTCGCCGCGCAGCTGGTCCAGCACGATGCGGCTGTCGTCGAGGGAGACGTAGGTGAACTGCGGCCCGCCGTTGACGTCGCCGAGGGCGAAGATGTGCGGCCGGCTCGTGCGCAGGTACTCGTCGACCTCCACCGCGCCCCGCGCGGTCACGCGGACGCCCGCCGCGGCCAGACCGAGGCCCTCGGTCGCCGGCTTGCGGCCGGCGGCGGCCAGCACCGCGTCCACGGCCAGGGTGCGCTCGCGGCCGTCGTGCATGTACGACACGATCGCCTCTCCGTCGGCGTCCTCGACGCCCGTGACGTTGGCGCCGGTGACGATCTCGATGCCCTCGTCGACGAGGATCTTCTCGGCCACGGCCTGCACGTCGTCGTCGAGGTGGTCGAGGATGCGCGCCGTCGACTCGAAGAGCGTGACCTCGGAGCCGAACCGGCGGTAGATGGCGGCGAACTCGATACCGAGGTAGCCGCCGCCGACGATCGCCAGCCGCTTCGGCAGCTCCGTGCGGTGGATGAGGTCGGTGCTGGTGACCAGGTACTTGCTGTCCCGCAGGCCCGGCAGGTCGGGGATCACCGGCGTCGAGCCGGTGTTGATGAGGATGTGCTCGGCCCGGACGGTGACGGGGCCGTCGGCGGTCTCGACGAGGACGGTGTCCGGGCCGGTGAACTCCGCGTGCCCGGTGAGGACGGACGCGGTTTCGAGGCCGTCCATCCCGTCGAAGTTGCCCTTGCGGAACAGCGACGTGATCGCGTGCACCTCTCCCACGGCCCGCTCGTACCACTCCTGCGGCGGATCGGACGGGCGGCGGTTGCGGGACCGGTGCACCAGCGCCTTGGTGGGCACGCAGCCCACGTTCGGGCAGGTGCCGCCGTACATCTCGGGCGACTGCTCGACGACGATGACCCGCTTCCCGAGCCGGGCCATGGTACCGGCGGCGATCTTGCCGCCCTTGCCGAAGCCGACCACGAGGAGGTCGGCCTGGAGCGAATTCTCGACGGTTTCCATGTTTGAAGGCCCTTTGCGCACGAGTGTGGACAACGCGGTACGGCCCGACCCTGCCCCGGGCCGCCGCGTGGTCGCATCGAGGAACACCCGAGCCGGCGACCCCGGTGGGCCGCGGGGTTTTCACGGTTCTGACGCGGGTTGTGGTCCGGGTCACGGAATGCCGGACGATCTTCGGCGCTACAGAAGGGAGAAACCTGTTCCGACCCGAGGGAGAGACATGACTGCTTCCACCGCGTCCGAGACGGCCGAGGCCCTGCCCGTGCCCGTGCTCGACGACTTCGACTTCGAGCTCACCGACGGCGCCTCGTGCCGCATCGACGACCCGGACTGCGAAGCCTGCCAGTGACGCACGGCCGGTGATCCGCGTGGGCTCGCGGGTCACCGGCCCGGATCGCGTCGCGTCGGTGACAATGATTGCCGTCGTGTCCACCCTCCAGCCGCGGAGTCGCCCGTGCCCGAACTGCCCGAGGTCGAGTCGGCCCGATCGGTGATCGACCGGGCCGCGCTCGGCCGGTTGATCGTCGACGTCGACGACACCGATTCCTACGTGTGCCGGCCCCACGCGCCCGGAGAGATCCGCGAGGCGCTGCTGGGGCGCCGGCTGGTGGCCGCGCACCGGCGGGGCAAGTCGCTGTGGTGCGACACGGGCGACGACGGGCCCGCGCTCGGCGTGCACCTCGGAATGTCCGGCAAGATCGTGATCGCCGACGCCGACGGCACCGAGATCGACGGCGGCGACTACTGGGAAGGCCGCCGCGTGCAGGGTGACTACCGGTGGTCGCGCTTCGCCCTCACCTTCGACGACGGCGGGCTGATGATGCTCGTCGACCCGCGCCGCCTCGGCCGCATCACGCTCGATCCGCACATCGAGCTGCTCGGCCCGGACGCCGCCGCGGTGACGCCCGCAGAGTTCCGCACCGCCGTCACCAAGGGCACCGCCCCCATCAAGGCGCGGCTGCTCGACCAGCACGCGCTGGCCGGCATCGGCAACCTTCTCGCCGACGAGATCCTCTGGCGCGCCCGCGTGCACCCGGCCCACCGCGTCGACGAGCTCGACCGTCCGGCCGTCGACCGCCTTCTGCGCGCCACCCGCAGCTCCGTCACCGCCGCCCTCGACCACGGCGGCGTCCACACCCTCACGGTGATCCCCTACCGCAAACCCGGCGCACAGTGCCCGCGCGACCACGCGCCCATGGCCCGCGGCAAGGTCGGCGGGCGCACGAGCTGGTGGTGCAGCGCGGAGCAGCAGCTCCCCCGCTGACCCCACCGACGCCACTGATCCCACTGAGTCCACGTCGGCTCGGGCACCGCGAACCGTGGACTCGCGGGAAATCGGCAGAATGGACCCGTGGGTGTCCTTCTGGGGTTGCTGTCCGCGCTCAGCTACGGCGCTTCCGACTTCGTCGCCGGCGTGGGCGGGCGGCGCAGCGACCCGAACGCCGTCACGGTCCTGGCGCAGCCGTGGAGCCTGCTCGCGGCCCTGCTCGCCGTGCTCGTGATGGGTCCGCGTGCCCCGTACCCCGAGGAGCTCGCGTGGGGCGCGGTGAGCGGGCTGGGCACGGCCGTGGGCACGTTCGCGCTCTACCGGGGCCTCTCCACGGCGCGCATGAGCGTGGTCGCGCCCGTCTCCGCGGTGCTCGCGGCGGCGCTGCCCGCGCTCGTCGGGTTCGCGACGGGCGACCGGCTGGCGTGGCTGTCGTGGGTGGGGATCGCGCTGGTGCTGCCGGCCATCGCGCTCGTCTCGCAGCACCAGGGCGACGACGCCGAACGCAAGCGCTCCGGCCTGGTCGAGGGTGTGATCGCCGGCGCGGGGTTCGGAGTCCTGTTCATCGGCCTCGACCGTGCGGGCACCGGAGCGGGCAGCTGGCCGCTCGTCGCCGGCCAGTCCGTCGGCGTGCTCCTGCTGGTGCTCGCCGCGATCTGGCTGAAGCCCACGTCGTGGTCGCGCGCCTGGTGGCCGGCCACCGCCGCCGGCATCCTCGGCGGCGCGGCCAACCTGCTGTTCGTCGCCGCCACCGGGGCGGGCCAGCTCGCCGTGGTCGCGGTCATCACGTCGCTCTACCCCGCCATCACGATCGTCCTCGCGCGCGGCCTGCTGCACGAACGCTGGAGCCGCCCCCAGATCACCGGCCTCGTCATCGCGGCGGCCGGGGTCGCGGCCATCACGCTCGGCCAGCCGTGACCCGTCCTCGCCGAGATCGTGAACCCCGCCGCCCGGTTTTACGCGACGACCTGCGGGCCCCTACGCTCGGTGCCGGACCCGCCACGCAAACCCGAGGAGGCACCCGGATGTCGCAGCACGCGGACCGATCGGCACTCGACAGCCCGCCGGGCGTCGACCCGAATCGCGCCAGCGTCGCGCGCGTCTACGACTACCTGCTGGGCGGCAACACGCACTACGAAGTGGACCGCAAGGTCGCCCGCGAGCTGGCCGAGAAGATGCCGGACGTGCGTGACCTTGCCGTCGAGAACCGGGCGTTCCTCATCCGCGCCTGCACCTTCCTCGCTCGCAACGCCGGGATCGACCAGTACCTCGACTGCGGCTCGGGCCTGCCGACGGCCGAGAACGTGCACCAGGTCGTGCAGCGCGTGAACCCCGAGGCGAAAGTCGTGTACACCGACTTCGACCCGGTCGTCACCGCGCACGGGCGGGCGCTGCTGGAGGAGAACGAGCGCACCCGCTACGTCGAGGGCGACATCTACCGGCCCGCCAGCATCCTCGACGACGAGGTGGTGCGCGGACACCTGGACTGGACCAGGCCGATCGCGCTGCTGTTCGTCGCGACGCTGCACCACTGGAAGGGCGACCGCGGCCGCCCGGCCGAGGTCACGCAGGAGTTCATCGACCGCCTGCCGCCGGGTTCGTTCGTGGTGATCTCCCACATCCTCGACCCGCACGACGGCTCCGACGACGCGCAGGCCATGGAGGAGCTCATCGAGACCGTCCGCAGCGGCGCGCTCGGCGGCGCCACCATGCGCACGCGCGCGGAGATCCGGGAGCTGTTCCACGGTCTCGCGCTCGTGCCGCAGGGCCCGGGCGCCGAGCCGGAGATCGTGCCGCTGGCGGCCTGGTGGCCGGCCGGTCCCCAGCTGTCGGGGATGAACGTGGCCCAGCGCCTGATCGTCGGCGGCGTCGCGCGCAAACCGTGATCCTCGTGACCGGCGCGAGCGGCAACGTCGGCTCTGCGCTGGTCGCCCTGCTCGGCGCGGACGCCGTGGCCGCCTACCGCGACCCGGCGAAGACCGCCCGCGCGCTCGAGTCCGGACAGCCGGCGGTGACGCTCGATCTCGCCAAACCCGAGACCCTGCCGCCCGCGCTGGCCGGCGTCGACGCGGTGTTCCTGCTCGGCGCGATGAGCCCGGCGCAGACCGGCCAGGAGCTCGCGATGCTCGACGCCGCGCGGACCGCCGGCGCGCGTGTGGTCAAGCTGTCCGTGTGGCGGGCCGGCGAGGAGCTCTCGCCCATCGCCCGCCTGCACCGGCCCGTCGAAGAAGCCCTGCGCGCGTCCGGCCTCGCGTGGACGATCCTGCGGCCGAACTTCTACCAGCAGAACTTCCTGGCCCAGCGCTCGATCCGCACGGCGGGCGAGTTCGGCTTCCCCGCGATCACCGCGCCGATCAGCTTCCTCGACGCGGCCGACGTCGCGCGCGTGGCCGCCGTGGTGCTCACCACCGCAGGCCACGACGGCCGCGGCTACGACCTCACCGGCCCGGCCGCCCTCACCTACGCCGAAGCAGCGGACGTCTTCTCCGCCGTCCTCGGCCGGCCCGTGCGCTACCGCGGGCTGTCCGACGAACAGGCGCGCGCGGCGCTGCTCGGCCGGGGTGTGCCGGAGTTCCACGCCGACGCCCTCGTCGAGGTCGCCCGCGCCTATCGCGACGGCGGCGCCGACTCGGTGACCACGACCGTCGCCGACCTCACGGGCCGGCCGGCGACGGAGCTCGCCGAGTTCGTCCGCCGCCACCGCACGGTGTTCGGCTGAGCGTCACGACGGCTGCCGGGTCGGGACGAGGATGCCCTGGCGCAGGTTCACGTGCGCGGGCCGCGTCACGAGGTAGGCGATGAGGTCGGCGACGTCTTCGGGCTCCAGGCTGGGGAACGCGTCGAAGGTCTGCGCGAGCTGCGACGCGTGGGCGGCGTTGTCGATGTGCGCGCCGAGCTCCGTGCGGGTGAGGCCGGGTTCGAGGTTCGTCACGCGCACCGCGCCGAACTCCTGTCGCAGCGAGGCGCTCAGGTGCGTCACCGCGGCTTTGGTGGCGTTGTAGACGGCGTACTCCGGCATCGCGAGGTGCGCCGCGACCGACGAGATGTTCACCAGGTCCGCCGGCCGGCCCTCGGCCGCGGCGGCGCGCAGGTCGTCGCCGAACCCGTGGATGACGCGCAGCGGGCCGGCGAGGTTGGTGTCGATCATGCGCTGCCACTCGTCTTCGCGGCCCTCGGTCATCGGGTTGGGCAGCATCACGCCGGCGGCGTTGACGACGAGATCGACCGGTCCGAACCGCTCGTGGACGGTGTCGACGGCCGCTTCGACGGACCCGGTGTCGGTGAGATCCGCGGGCACGGCGAGCGTGGTGGCACCGAGCTCGGCGACCAGGTCGTCGAGGACCGCGCGCCGGCGGGCGAGCAGGGCGACGCGGGCGCCGGACCCGGCCAGCAGGCGCGCGGTGGCCGCGCCCATGCCGCTGGCGGCTCCGGTGACGACGGCGGTGCGGGTGGCGAGTTCTCCGTAAGTGGTCATGGAGCCAGCGTCACGGCACGCGAAGGTGTGCGGGGAGGCGCTGGTGTTCCTGTGTTTGCCAGAACCACCCAACTTTCGCGGGGCCGGGTGAGAATGGGGGGCATGTCGGAGATCGGTGAGTTCCTCCAGGCCCGCCGGGCGCGCGTGAGCCCCGAGAGCAAAGGCCTGCCCGGAGCCGGGCGGCGCAAGGTGCCGGGGCTGCGGCGCGAGGAGCTGGCGCTGCTGTCCGGCGTGAGCGTGGACTACTACACGCGCCTGGAGCAGGGCGCGCCGACGCCGTGTCCGACAGCGTCCTCGACTCGATCGCCCGCACCCTCGGGCTGGACGCGACGGAGCGCGGCCACCTGCGGCTTCTCGCCCGGCCGCCGCGCGACCCGGAAGCTCCGCCGGCGCAGTCCGTGCGGCCGGGGGTGCGCGACCTCGTCGACGGCATGGGCGTGCCGGCGTTCGTGGCCGGGCGGTGGCAGGAGATCCTCGTGGCGAACCCGCTCGGCGAAGCGGTCCTGCCGCCGGCGATGGGCCCGGGGACCAACGCGGCGCGGCACGTTTTCCTGAACCCGGAGGCGCTCGAGTACTACGTGGACTGGCCGGACGTCGCCGCGGAGACCGTCGCGAACCTGCGCCACGAGAGCGCCCGCCACCCGGGCGACCCGGTGCTGGCGAAGCTCGTCGGCGAGCTGACCATCGCCAGCCCGGCGTTCACCGACCTGTGGTCCCGCCACGACGTGCAGGCGAAGTCCCACGGCCTCAAGCGCCTGCGGCATCCCCGCGCGGGACTTCTGGTGCTGGGCTACGAATCCCTGCACCTGCCGGACACCGACGACCAGCTGATCGTCACCTACACCGCGCGCGACCGCTCCACGGCCGACGCGTTGGCGTTGCTGGCTTCGGAGTTCGCTTCGGTCCAGACCACTGCCGAGTAGGATCGCGGGGGTGTTCTCCCTGAGCGAGCCCCCGCTGTTCACCCGGCTGCGTGCCGCGTCTTCCGTGCTCGTCGCGGGTGCCGGCGGCGGGTTCGACGTGTACGCGGGGCTGCCGCTGGCGTTCGCGTTGCGGGAGCAGGGCAAACGGGTGCACCTGGCGAACCTGGCGTTCAGCGACCTGAGCGCCCTGGATCTCGGCGACTGGCTCGCGCCGGATGTCGCCGCCGTCGGTCCCCGCAGTACCGGCAGCGACGACTACTTCCCCGAACGCACCCTCGCGCGCTGGCTGGCGGGGCGTGGCCTGCCGTCCACTGTGCACGCGTTCAACCGCACGGGCGCGAAGCCGTTGCAGGCCGCGTATCGGGCGCTCGTGGAGCACCTGGGCGTGGACGCGATCGTGCTCGTGGACGGCGGCACGGACATCCTGCTGCGCGGCGACGAAGCCGGCCTCGGCACACCGGAGGAGGACATGACGAGCCTCGCCGCCGTCGCCGGCCTCGACGGGCCCGACCGGCTCGTGGTCTCGCTCGGCTTCGGGATCGACGCCTACCACGGCGTCTCCCACGCCCACGTGCTCGAGAACCTCGCCGCGCTCGACCGCGCGGGCGCCTACCTCGGCGCGCTGTCGATCCCGTCGGCCTCGGCCGAGGCACAGGCGTACCTCGACGCGGTGGCGCACGCCCAGGTCAGCACCCCGCTTCGGCCGAGCATCGTGAACGGCCAGATCGCCGCGGCTCTGCGCGGCGAGTTCGGCAACGTCTCGTTCACCGCGCGCACCACCGGCAGCGAGCTGTTCGTGAACCCGCTGATGGGCGTGTACTTCACCGTCGATCTCCCCGCGCTCGCCGCGACCGTCGGTTATCTGCCGGGCCTCGCGGGCACGGTGTCGATGACCGACGTCGCGCTCGTCATCGAAGAACACCGCGACACCGTCGAGCGCCGTCCCCGCCGTCCGATCCCGCACTGACCACTGTGGACGGTCAGGGGGCGAGCAGCGTGCAGATGCTGATCTGCTCGGGCATGCCGAGGAACTCGCACGCCGCCCAGCTGCCGTAGGCGCCGCCGTTGGTGTTCGTGTCGCCGCCGGTGGCCCGGCTGTTCTGCGCGATGCGGTGCGTGTAGCCGTCATACAGCTCGATCCCGCCGCGGGCCGGGCCGATCAGCTCGCCGTGCAGCTCGCGGGTCTGGTCGTCGCGCCAGAGCTTCACGTCGTTGCCGTCGCTCGCGTGGGTCATCCACACGAGCGAAAACGTGTCCGCCGGCGCCGCCGCGGCCACCCCGGGCACCAGCACCGCACCGGCGATCACCGCGGCCGCGATCATGGGTACGCGCATGTTCGTCCGTCCCTTCACTCCGTCAATGCCGGATGACGGTGGCAGCGGTGTCCGGGAGTGTGCAACGGTTTCGACCTGGGTCGAAAGGCTTGTCGCCCCCTTCGCTGCCACCACACGCTTGAGAACGCCCGGGGATCCCCGGGCTTCAAGGTGTTCGACACGAGACGCATGCGACACACCCTTCTGCGCGCGATGACAGGACTCACGCTGGCGGCCGCGATCGCGGTGCCGGCCGCGGCACCGGCCTCGGCGGTCACCCCGACCCGGTTCGGCGCGACCGTCGAGCAGCAACGGCTCGTCGACGGCATCCTCGCCGCGAACCCCGGCGCGCACCAGATCAGCGCGACCACGGCCGAATTGCAGCCCGGCGTCAGGGAATCCATCCCGGCGGCCGCCGCGTCGCCCCGGACGCCGGCCCGCTACCTCTGCTCCGGCGGGTACCTCTGCCTCTACGAGAACGCCGACTACCAGGGCTACCAGCTCGCTTTGTACAAGTGCGGCTTCGTCGACCTCGGCACCCAGTTCATGCCCACGAGCCCGAAGACCCCGTGGTACGACGCGGTCTCGTCGGTGGAGAACTTCCAGACCAACGGGACGAAATCCCAGTTCTACAACTGGAACGGCCACTGGGACCTGCTCTACACCTCGACCGCCCCGGACGGCGACAGCTGGGTCGACGAGTGGAACGACCAAGCCGACGGCGTGAACGTCTGCTGACCGCACCCTGGCTGCCCGCGCGCACGTTCGCGGACGGCCCGGGGCGTACCCTTTCGCCGCTCACCGGAACCGGCCGCGCTCGGCTGCGTCGAACACCGGGGGCCTGAGGAAAGGGACAGCGGTGCGAAGAAGATCCTGGTTCGCGGCAACCGTCACACTCGCGGCGGCGATGACGTTGACGGCCTGCACGCAGATCACCACCGGCCAGGCACAGCCCAGCCCCGCGGGTGGCGTCGGGCAGCTCGGCGGCTCGCCCGGCACCGGCTCGCCGGCCCCCTCCACGCAGCCGTCCTACCCCTCCACCGACGGCGTCACCGCGACCATCGCCACCATGACCGTCACCCTGCCGGCGGGCATGCAGTACGCCGTCGAGTCGCGCGACCCCGGCTACGAGGGCTGCCTGCAGTCCGCCACCTTCGCCTGCGCCGGCAAGATCCTGGACCTGCGCCAGGCCGCCGCCGAGGGCATGATCAACCTCCCCAGCTCGACCCGCGCCTTCGGCTGGTACCCCGGCACGGACGTCCCCACGTGCATCGGCCCGTCCGCCGACCCCGGCGCCGCCTCCGAAGCCACCGGCGGCATGGTCCTGGACCACGGCTTCGCCCCGGTGGGCCCGAAGAAGGCCGAATACGGGCGCTTCCAGGAGACCTGCAAGGACCCGGCGCAGAACAACCAGATCCGCATGTGGTGGCTGCCCACCAGCAAACTCCTCATCGTCGAACACGCCAGCACCCCGGCCCAGGACGCGGCGTTCGACGGGATGGTGGCCTCGGCCAAGTTCAGTTGACCCCTACGCCGCGACCCGCGCCGCGAGGTACGCGAGATGATGCGAAGTGGCGACGGCGACCGGCCTTGGTCTTCGTACCGGCGCCGTCACCTCTGCCCTCGCCGAGCTGTTCACACAACCTGCCGAGCACGGCGGTTTGGCGTTCGTCCGCGCCGGCTCGCGCGACTGGGATGAAGGGGATCTGTGCCTGGCCATCGAGCAGGTCGCGGGACACGCGAGCCGATCGGCCGGTTCCCCGGGCGCACCGGCTGGGCTACGGCCGAACCCGGCGTTGCCGGCCGCCTCCGAAGCACCGATCATCACCAAGCGGCTGAGGGTGTGCAGCAGCCGGATGACCGCCTCGACTCGATCGAGCTGGTGCGCCGGCGACGTTTTCGACACTTCGAACTGAAGGAGCGGCTGCACGTGGCGCAGGTGTGCGGCCTAGATCAGCGACACGCGCGCCCACATCCACCACAAGCCTGAGTCCAGAACGGCTACCGCGCCGCCAACGTCGTGTCGAGGAACGCCTGCGTAGCGGCCGTGATCGGGCCCGATCGGTGGACCAGCCACTGGGGCAGCCGTTCCGGCGGGGAGAAGTGCACCACGTCCGCGCCGGCGCGGCGGGCCAGGTCGGCCCAGCCGTCGGGCATCAGGCCAGCGCCGATGCCGCGCAGGACCATGGGGAGGACGACGCTGCGGTCGCCCACTTCGGCGGCGATGGAGACGTCCGGGACGGTCGCGGCGATGCGGTCGAACAGGGCGCGCACGGCCGTGGCCGGCTTCGTCACGACGAAGCGCATGCCGCGCAGGTCGGACCACTCGACCGGGTCCGCGACGCCCGAGCCCGGGGGCGCGACCAGCAGGAACTCCTCGTCACGCAGGTGGTGGGCCACCAAGCCTGGGCCAGCGGGGCGCTCCGCGCTGCCGCAGACGCCGGCCTCGCAGCGGCCTTGCAGGACCATCGCCACGACCTCCGCCGCGGACAGGGCCGACGAGGTGCTCACCAGCACGCCCGGGTGGCGTTCGCGCAGGTCGGCGATGATGCTGATCACCGGTTCGAGCGCCGAGGACGACGTGGCGGCCACGTCGACGCGGCCGGCGAGACCGTCGCCGACGGCGCGGGCCGCGGCGCGCAGCGCGTCGAGGTCGCGCAGGACCAGGCGGGCGCGGTCGGCCATGAACTCGCCCGCGCTGGAGAGCACGGCGGTGCGGCCCACGCGGTGGAACAGCGCCACGCCCAGCTCGTGCTCCAGCTTGGCGATCGCGCGCGACAGCGACGGCTGGGCCACCCGCAGCGCCCGCGCCGCGTGGGTGAAGCCGCCGTGCTCGACGATCGCGACGAAGTACTCGAGCTGCCGACGTTCCATAGCGCCAGGCTATCGGAACGGTGTCATACATGTCTTTGACGTCCGCCGACGGACGCGCGACGATGCAGGGATGTTCCAGACCCGTCCCACGTTGCAGGGCACCTTCGGAATGGTGTCGTCCACCCACTGGCTCGCCTCGGCCGCCGCGATGGCCGTGCTCGAAGACGACGGCAACGCCTACGACGCCGCCGTCGCGGCCGCGTTCGTGCTCCACGTCGTCGAACCGCACCTCAACGGCCCCGGCGGCGAGGTGCCGATGATCGTCGCCCCGGCGGACGGCACGCCGAAGGTCCTCTGTGGACAGGGTGGTGCGCCGGCCGGCGCCACCATCGAGCACTACACCTCGCTCGGCCTCGACCTCGTGCCCGGCACCGGCCCGCTCGCCGCCGCGGTGCCCGGCGCGGTCGACGCGTGGCTGCTGCTCCTGCACGACCACGGCACCAAGCCGCTGCGCGAGGTCCTCAAGTACGCGATCTCCTACGCCGAGAACGGCCACCCGGCCGTCGACCGCGTCGGCGCCACCGTGGAGACCGTGCGCGAGCTGTTCGAGACGGAGTGGACCACCTCAGCCGAGCTCTACCTGCCCGGCGGCCGTTCGCCGAAGCCCGGCGCGCTGTTCAAGAACCCTGCCCTCGCGAACACCTGGCGCCGCCTCATCGCCGAGGCCGAAGCCGCCGGCGCGAGCCGCGAGACGCAGATCGAGGCCGCCCGCAAGGTCTGGCGCGAGGGGTTCATCGCCGAGGCCATCGCCGAGTTCGCCGCGAAGCCCACCATGGACACCTCCGGCGAACGCCATGCCGGCACCCTGACCGGCGACGACCTCGCCGCCTTCCGCGCGACCTACGAGGACCCGGTCACGTTCACCTGGAACGGCTGGACCATCGCCAAAGCCGGCCTGTGGAGCCAGGGCCCGACGCTGCTGCAGCAGCTCGCGCTCCTGCCGGACGCCGACGGCCTCGACTACGCCACGCCGGACTACTACCACACCCTCATCGAGGGCACGAAGCTCGCGATGGCCGACCGGGAAGCCTGGTACGGCGACAGCGCCGACGTCGACCTCGC
This sequence comes from Amycolatopsis sp. NPDC047767, assembly GCF_040704195.1. Lineage (NCBI taxonomy): Bacteria > Bacillati > Actinomycetota > Actinomycetes > Pseudonocardiales > Pseudonocardiaceae > Amycolatopsis > Amycolatopsis sp. NPDC047767. The sequence goes on along the minus strand of NZ_JBEYSJ010000054.1, from coordinate 10,584 downwards.
CACGCTGCTTTCCCCCGCCTACAACGAAACCCGCCGCAAGCTCATCGGCGATCGCGCGTCGCACGAGCTGCGCCCGGGCCGCCCCGACGGGCGGGAACCGCGCCTGAGCAAGCACGCCCAGTACGTGGCGGGCGGCGGCGCGGTCGCCACGGCGGCCGGCGCGGGTGAGCCGACCGTCGCCAAGGACGGCGCGACGCGCGGCGACACCTGCCACCTCGACGTGGTCGACCGGTGGGGCAACATGATCGCCGCGACGCCGAGCGGGGGCTGGCTGCAGTCCAACCCGGTCATCCCGCAGCTCGGGTTCCCGCTCGGCACCCGGCTGCAGATGGCGTGGCTCGACCCGGGCCTGCCCAACTCGCTGGCGCCGGGCAAGCGCCCGCGCACCACGCTCACGCCGTCGCTGGCCTCGCGCGACGGTGTGCCCGTGATGGCCTTCGGCACGCCCGGCGGCGACCAGCAGGACCAGTGGAGCGCGCATTTCTTCCTCGCCGTCGCGCTGCGCGAAAAAGTGCGCAGCGGGCTCGACTTGCAGGGCGCCATCGACGCACCCAACTGGCACACCGACAGTTTCCCCGGTTCGTTCTACCCGCGCGCGATGGTGGCCGGCAGCGTCACCGTGGAATCGCGGATCGGCGACGACGTCATCGCCGAACTGGAGCGCCGGGGCCACCTCGTGACCGTCGGAGAACCCTGGTCCGAAGGGAGGTTGTGCGCCGTCGCCCGCGACCCGGAGACCGGTGTTCTCTCCGCCGCGGCGAACCCCCGGGGAAATCAGGGGTACGCCGCCGGGCGATAATCACCGCACATCCCGCCGAAAAGCGGACCCGATTCCCGGGCCCGCTTTTCGGCATGCCCATTTTCGGCGAATAACGATTTAACACGCATTAACCGGCCAGAAATCGAGTAAGGGAAAAACCGACGTACGTTGTTCGCCATGTCTCCTCGGTCCCTGCTCCCCCTCCTGGCCGGGCTGGCGGTGCTGACCCTCACGGCGTGCGTACCCGTGCAACACGCGAGCGCCCGCGGCGAGCACCGCGACGACTTCGGCACCCCCGTCGGCAACCAATCCGTACAACGCGGCGGCGACCTCGTGATGGGCCTGTCCAACGAACCCGACAAGCTCGACCCCACCACGTCCAGCTCGCTCTACACGCGCTACGTGATGACCACGATCTGCGAAAAGCTCTACGACATCGACGACACCAGCACCGTCGTCCCCCAGCTGGCCACCGCGCTGCCGGCGGTCTCCCCGGACGGTCTCACCGTCACCATCCCCGTGCGCACCGGCATCGTATTCGCCGACGGCACCCCGTTCGACGCGCCGGCCGTCGCGACCAGCCTGCGCCGGCACTTCGAGCTCAAAACCTCCCAGCGCAAAAGCGAAATGGGCCCGATCAGCCGCATCGACGCGCCCGACAAGAGCCACGTCGTGCTGCACTACAAGAAGCCCTTCGCCCCGATCACCGCGGCGCTGGCCGACCGGGCGGGCATGATCATGTCGCCCGCCGCGATCGCCAAGGAGGGCGACGACTTCGGTGACCACCCCGTGTGCGTCGGCCCGTTCAAGTTCGTGAAACGCGTGCCGCAGACCGAGATCGACGTCGAGCGCGACCCGCTTTATTATGCTGCCGCGGACGTCCACTTGGACACGATCACCTACCGGATCATGACCGACGCCAACATCCGCGCCGCGAACCTGCGCTCCGGCGACATCCAGGTCGCCGACACGATCTCGCCCCAGGACGTGGACGCGCTCGCCCAGGACCCGGACCTCAAGGTGCTGCAAGCGCCTTCACTGGGCTACCAGAGCGTCACCTTCAACACCGGAAACGTCGACGGTGTCGGCAAACCCACGAAACACATCGACGGACCCCTCGCCAACGACCCCCGCATCCGCCTCGCGTTCTCCCTGGCCCTGGACCGGCAGACGCTCGTCGACACCGTGTTCAACAACTGGTTCGACCCGGCCTGCTCCCCCATCGCGCCGAAGACGCCGTATTCCAGCCCGGCCGGCGACGCCTGCCCGCCGTTCGACCCGGCGAAGTCGCGGCAGCTGCTGAAAGAGGCCGGGGTGCCCATCCCGTTCCCGATCTCCTTGCAGGTGACCAACACCCAGGACCAGCTGCGCTACGCCCAGGCCCTGCAGGCCAGCGTCGCCGAGGGCGGGTTCGCCGTGCAGATCGTGCCGGTCGAGTACTCGACCTTGCTGGACGTGCAGAAACGCGGCACGTTCGAAGCGCTGATGCTCGGCTGGTCCGGCCGCATCGACCCCGACGCCAACACCGCGCGCTTCCTGTCCACCGGCTCGGGCGGCAACTACGGCGGCTTCAACTCGTCCACATTGGACAACCTGCTCACCGCGGCCACGCGCACCATCGACACGAAGCAGCGCGCCGCGTTGTACGGGCAGGCCGTGCAGCTGATCCAGCAGCAGAACCCGATCGTCTACACCTACCGGGTCCGCAACCTCACCGTGCACTCCACCCGCGTCACCGGCATCCAGGTGTACGCCGACGGGGTGGTCCGGCTCGGCAAGGCCGCGTTCGTCGGCAGTCAGGAGGGCTGAGCCGTGGGACGTTACCTCCTCCACCGCCTGTGGCAGTCCGCGCTGACCCTGGTGCTCGCGTCGATCGTGGTGTTCATCGGCGTGCGCGCGCTGCCCGGTGACCCCGCCACGGCGATGGCGGGCGAAGAAGCCGACCCCGCCGCCATCGCGGCCGTCCGCGCGCAGCTCGGGCTCGACGACCCGTTGCCCGTGCAGTACTTCAAGTTCGTCGGCCACGCGCTCACCGGCGACTTCGGCAAGTCCGTGCGCACCGGCACCCCGGTGCGCGAGATGATCGGCGCGACCCTGCCGGTGACGGTGCAGCTCGCGGTGTTCGCGATGCTCGTCGCCGTCCTCATCGGCGTGCTCGCCGGCGTCGTCGCGGCGGTGTTCCGCGGCCGCTGGCCCGAGTGGGGCGCCAACGGCTTCTCGCTGTTCGCGCTGTCGGTGCCGACGTTCTGGCTCGGCATCCTCGCCGTGCTGTACCTGTCCGTGCAGCTGCGGTGGTTCCCCGCGTCCGGCTACGTCTCGCCGTTCGAGCAGCCGTTGCGCGGGATCTACTACCTCACCCTGCCCGCGGTCATCCTCGGCCTCACGCACGCGGCCGTGGTGCAACGGCAGACGCGGTCGTCGATGGTCGAGACGCTCACCGCCGACTTCGTGCGCACCGCGCGGGCGAAGGGACTCGGGCGCGCCGCCGTGATCTTCCGCTACGGCCTGCGCAACAGCCTCATCGTGGTCACCACCATCGTCGGGCTCCAGCTCGGCGGGCTCATCGCGGGCGCCGTGGTCACCGAGCGCATCTTCAGCCTGCCGGGCATCGGCAAGCTGACGCTGGACTCGGTGTTCACCCGCGACTACCCGGTGATCCAGGCCGTGGTCCTGGTGATCACGGCGGCCTACATCGTGATCAACCTGCTCGTCGACTTCCTCTACACGGTCATCGACCCACGCCTGCGAGTCTCCGGGAGGACCCGATGACGATCGCCGCCGAAACCCCCGCGCCCCTGGCCCGCGTCCACGGCCGCGTCACCCGACGGCTCCTGCACAACCCGCTGGGCGTGATCGGCGGCGTGCTGCTGCTGATCGTCGTGATCGCCGGGGTCTTCGCGCCGCTGCTGGCACCGTACGCACCGACGGAGGTCCACTTCGAGACGCCGTTCCAGCAGCCGGGCACGGTCGGGTTCGCCCTCGGGACCGACGACCTCGGCCGCGACATCCTCTCCCGCGTCCTCTACGGCACCCGCGCGTCGCTGGAGGTCGGGGCGCTGTCGGTGCTGTTCGCCGTGGTCGTCGGCGTGCCGCTCGGGCTGCTGTCCGGCTACTGGCGGTGGCTCGACGCGCTGATCTCCCGGCTCGCGGACCTCCTGCTGGCGTTCCCGTTCCTCATCCTCGCCGTCGGCCTTGCCGCCATCAACGGCGGCGGCCTGACCAACGCGGCGATCGCGCTCGGCATCGCGCAGATCCCGACGATGACGCGCGTGGTGCGCGCGGACACGTTGCGGCTCAAGGAAACCGACTTCGTGCTCGCCGCGAACACGATGCACGCCGGCCCGTGGCGGATCCTCGGGCAGCACGTGCTGCCCAACGCGGCCTCGGCGATCATCGTGCAGGCCACCGTCATCATGCCGGTCGCGGTGATCGGCGAGGCGGTGCTGTCGTTCCTGGGCCTCGGCATCCAGCCGCCCGCGCCGAGCCTCGGGATCATGCTCTCGGACGCGCAGCAGTACCTGTTCCGCACGCCCTGGCCGGGCATCTTCCCCGGGATCGCGCTCGCGGTGATCTGCCTGGGATTCAACCTGTTCGGCGACGCCCTGCGCGACGCGCTGGACCCGAAGAGCACGCGGTGAAGGGGACCACGATGACCGGACCGCTCCTGGAAATCAGCGACCTCGAGGTGTCCTTCGGCCGGACCCCGGCCGTGCGGGGCGTGAGCCTCGAGGTCGCGCCGGGTGAACGCGTGGCCGTCGTCGGGCAGTCCGGCTCCGGCAAGTCCACCACCGCCCACGCGGTCATCGGCCTGCTGCCCGGCGCCGGGCGCGTCACCGGCGGCGCGATCCGGTGGCGCGGCGAGGACCTCACGCACGCCGGGGAGAAACGGCTGCGCCGCCTGCGCGGACGCGAGGTCGGCCTGGTGCCGCAGGACCCGATGTCCAACCTCAACCCCGTGGCTCGCGTCGGCCGGCAGGTCGCCGAAACCCTGGTGGCACACCGGGTGTGCTCGCGCCGCGAGGCCTGGACCCGGGCGGTGGAACTGCTCGGCGAGGCCGGGATCCCGGAACCGGCGCGGCGGGCGCGGCAGTACCCGCACGAGTTCTCGGGCGGGATGCGCCAGCGCGTGCTGATCGCGATCGGCCTCGCGTGCCGGCCCGACCTGCTCATCGCCGACGAGCCCACCTCGGCCCTCGACGTCACTGTGCAGCGGCAGATCCTCGACCACCTGGAGAAGCTCACCCACGAGCTGGGCACGGCGTTGCTGCTGGTCACGCACGACCTGGGGCTGGCGGCGGACCGGGCCGACCGGGTCGTGGTGATGTCCGAGGGCGAGATCGTCGAGACCGGACCGGCACGCCGCGTGCTGACCGAGCCGCGGGAGGGCTACACGCAACGGCTGGTGGCCGCGGCTCCTTCGCTGCACGGTCCGATGCCGGAGGCCACGGCGGCGCCCGAGGTGGTGCTCGAGGTGTCGCACGTGTCGAAGGAGTACCGCGTGCGCGGCGGCGGTGGTGCGCTGCGGGCCGTGGACGACGTGTCGTTCACCGTCGGGCACGGACGGACCACGGCGATCGTCGGCGAGTCCGGTTCGGGCAAGACGACCACCGCGCACATGGTGCTCGGCCTCGTGCCCGCGACGTCGGGCACGATCCGCCTCGACGGCGCCGAGGTCGTCGGCCTGCGCGGCGCCCGGCTGCGGGCCGCCCGGCGCGCGATGCAGCCGGTGTTCCAGGACCCGTACGCGTCGCTCGATCCGATGTGGACGGTCGAGCGGCTGATCACCGAGCCGTTGCGGACGTTCGGCGTCGGCGACCGCGCGGCGCGGCGCAGGCAGGTGGCGGAGCTGCTCGACCAGGTGGCGCTGCCCGCCGCGCTGGCCCAGCGTTATCCCAACGAGCTGTCCGGCGGCCAGCGCCAGCGCGTCGCCATCGCCCGGGCGCTGGCGGTGCGTCCGCGGCTGGTCGTGTGCGACGAACCGGTGTCGGCGCTGGACGTGCTGGTGCAGGACCAGATCCTCGGCCTGCTGCGGACCCTGCAGGAGGAGCTGGGGCTCAGTTACCTGTTCATCTCCCACGACCTCGCCGTGGTCCGGTCGCTGGCCCACGACGTGCTCGTGATGCAGGCGGGCCGCGTCGTCGAGCACGGACCGGTCGGCGAGGTCCTGTCCGCACCGGCCGACCCGTACACGCGGCAGCTGCTCGACGCCGTGCCCGGGACCGGCACGTTCACCTCGTGACGGACGGGGGTCCTCCAGCCGCGTGCGGCCGGAGGACCCCCTGGTTTCAGCCGCAGCGTTCGATCAGCCGCAGTGTTCCAGCGGGCTGTCGTACTTGTCCGCGCCGATCGCGCCTCCCCACTGCACGCACTTGCCCGCCGCGGCCGCCGAAACCGGGCCGGCGTAGTAGGAGAACGCACCCGAGTCCGTCTTGCGCGTCGCGCCCTCCACCTGCAGGTAGGCCGAGGTCTGCGACGGCGTGCCCGCGCCGGTCTTCTTCATGGTGCTCACGCAGTTCTGGCCGTTGGCCGCGTTGTACGACAGGTACGCGGTGCCCGCCGTGCCGAGCGGGGCCGAGTCGATCACGCCGTAGCCGGTGCCGCAGGCCGGGGCGCCGAGCTGCGCCTCGGTGACCGTGGACCAGCGGATGCTCGCGTCGGCCTGGAACTCGGGACCGGCCTCGTACAGCAGGCCGACCGAGGTCGCGCTGAGCGAGATCAGGTCGGTGTAGGACGCGTCCTGGCCCCACACCAGCAGGCTGTTCGCGTCGCTGGTCCACGTGCCGCCCTCGTCGAACGACGAGCGCACGCGCAGCTCCTTGCGCCGGTCGCAAGTGGACGGTCCGGCGAACAGCAGCCGGTCGTACGCGCCGCCGGCGGTCGTGGCGCTCATCTCCAGCACCGAACCCTGTACCCGCGGAGTCGTCAGATCCGGCTCCACGACGAACTTCTGCGAGAACGTGGCTCCGCCGTCGGAGCTGATCGCGAAGGCGCGGTTGTGGATGGCGCACGCGTCGGCAGGCGTCGAGCGGTGGTCGTTGCGCGCGGCCGCGTAGACGCGCCCGTCGGCGAGCTCGGTGACGCTGATCTCCTGCGGGTTCAGCGTGTCCGGGTCACTCGCCTGGTCTGTCGCGCCCAGGTGCCAGGTGACGCCTTGGTCGTCGCTGTAGATGAGCGCGCCGACGTTGGGGCTCGAGGTGGTCGCCTGGTAGCTCATGCCGACCACCAGCCGGCCGGCGTGCGCACCGCGCTGCAGCACGATGCCGTGGCCGGGGCCGGTCGCGAGCCACCCGGGCGCGGTGGTGAAGCCGAGCTGCGCGGTGAGCGCTTTCGGCGCCGTCCAGGTCGTGCCGTTGTCGTCGCTGTAGCTCACCCGCGGCACCCGCCCGCACGCCGCCGACTTCACGCACTGCATCTCGGTCAGCAGCACGATCCGCCCGGTCGGCAGCACGATCGGCACCGCGTTGTCCTTGGTGTCACCGAAACCCTGCACCGCGATGGTCGAAGCGCTCCAGGTCTTGCCGTTGTCCTTCGACCGCTTGAGCACCACGTCCACGTCACCGATGTCGGCGCAGTCGGCGCCGGTGTGCCGCCCCTCGGCGAAGGCGAGCAGGTCGCCGTTGTGCGCCTTCACCACCGCGGGGATGCGGAAGCAGTCGTACCCTTCGGTGTTCGCCTGGAACACCACCGTGCTCGCCACGTCGGCCGACGCGGGCGCGGCGGGCAGCGCGCCCAGCCCCGCCACCGCGGCGGCGGCCGCCAGCGCCCCCGTCGCGAAACGTCTCAATCCCATGATCCCGGCTCCGTCCTGGTTCCTCTGAAGTGCGGCCAGGATCGCGGCGGACCGTACAAGCGCCGTACAACGGCGATTGTTCTCAGTCGTGCCGGGAGTGCTGAAGTTTCCGGGTTCGCCGGTGTGGACACGTTCGCCCCGATAGGATGCCCCGCTGTGACCGCGCCGCCACAGTCCCTCGCCGATGCCCTGCCGGAGCCCGTGAGGGAAGCCGAACCGGTCCGCGACGAGCTCGTCGACGAGCTGCGCGAGCTGATCAAGCCCACGGCCGAGGCCGTGCTCGGTCTCTTCGCCGAATCCCCGGACCTGACCGTGGCTCACCGGGTCCGGGACGAAGGCGTGCGGACGGAGGTCGTGCAGCGGGTCACCGCGGACTCGGACACGCTGCTCAGCAAGACCAACGAGCAGATCTCCGCGCTGCGCCACGCCCGCCAGGCCCTCGAAGCGCACGAAACCCCGCCCCAGCACGCGGCCGGGCAGCCCGACCCGCGCGACAAGGGCGCGCACGCGCTGCTGGGCGCCGCCCTGTGGCTCGGGGTCCTGGTGCCGGTCGTCGTCTGGCAGCTGCTGCAGACCCCGCTGAGCCCGGCCGCGCACTTCTGGGTGTCGGCCGCCGTGGTGGTCGCGGGATTCGCCTTGCTGCGGCCGGTGTACCTCGCCGTCGCCCGGGCGGGCCGGCGGCTGAACGGCGAACCCGCGCTCGGCGGTGCGGGCTGGCCGTTCCTGACCGGCTTCACCACGACCTACCTCGTGCTGATCGTGCGGTTGTGGCCGTCCTCGCGCGAGACCATGGGCTCGGTCTGGGCGGTGGTGGTCTGGGTCGCTCTCGGCCTCGTCACCGCGTTCTTGCTGTTCCTGGTGGTGGCGATCGGGTTCCTGAAGCTCAAGGACGAGCCGCCGGGCCGGCGGGTCCCGGCTCCGGTCGTCTGGCGGGAACTGCTCGTCACGGTAGCGGCGGCCGCGATCCTCAGCCCGGTGTTCACCGCGGCGGGCGCGAACTGGACCGCGTGGCTGGTGGCCGACGTGCTGTGTTCGCTCATCGCGGTCGTCGGCGGTCCTTTTCTGCTCGTCTCCGTGCCCGCGCGGCTCTCGCGGGACCCCGCCCGATTCGGCAGTCCCGCGTGGACCCGCCGCCGCAACCAGCTGGAGCTGGCGCGCGACACCGCGAGCAAGGAGTGGACGAAAGCCGTCGCGACGCAGGTCGAGCAGAGCGTGCGGCTGCACCTCGCCGCGGTGCTCGACCCGCCGTTCAGCACGGTGCTGCCGGAGCTCGATCGCGGGGCGCTCGGCCAGATGCGCCCCGGCGAGCAGGTTTTCCTGGACACCGACGCGGCCCGGCGGCTGCGGTCCTTGCTCTCGGGCATCCGCGGCGGTGCGGTCGGAATGGCCGGCCCGCGCGGCGTGGGCAAATCGACGCTGCTGGAGGCGTACCAGGCCGGCCGGTTCCTGGACCCCAACCGTGTGCACATCGCGTTGCTGGAGAGCGTCCCCGTGCGCTACGACGCGCGCGAGTTCGTGCTGCACCTCTACGCCCGGATGTGCGAGGAGGTGATCAGGTTCTGCGAGTCCGAGGGCGCCGAGCCCGCGGACCGGCCGAGCCGGTGGTCGGCGGTGTGGCCCGTGCTGCGCCGGGCGTGGCCGTTCGCCGCGGTGGTGGTCGCATGGGTCGTCGCCGGTGTCCTCGGGTCGCTGACGTTGCGCAGCCCGCAGGCCGATCTGCGCACGTGGCTCACGGCGAACTGGTGGACGCTCGTGACGCTGCTGGGCGTGGCCGGAGTCGCGGCTCTCGCGCGGCGCCTCCGGCGCGTCCCGTCACCGGAGCCGGCGGAGGTTCGCGAGCAGCCTCGCCTCGAACCCGGTGACGTGCGGGCGCTGAAGGCCGTCGCGGAGGGCAACCTCGGCCGGATCCGCTTCCAGCAGAAACACACGTCGGGCTGGTCGGGCAAAGTCGGCCTGCCGGTCGGCGCCGAGGCCGGTGTGAGCGGCTCTCGCGAGACGACCCGGCAGCCGCTGACGTACCCGCAGATCGTGCACGAGTTCAGCGCGTTCCTCGGCCTGACCGTCGACTGCGTCCGCGGGTTGCCGCAGATGGCGACGCCGTCCGTGGTCGTCATCCTCGACGAGCTGGACAAGATCGTCTCGGCGGAGGCGGCCCAGGATTTCGTCAACGAGATCAAGGCGGTGCTGACCTTCGACGTGCCGGGTTTCCTGCTGCTGGTCTCGGTGTCGGAGGACGCACTGGCGTCGTTCGAACGGCGCGGGCTTCCGGTGCGCGACGCCTTCGACAGCACGTTCGACAGCATCTTCCGGCTGGAGTACCTGCGGCTCGGCGACGCGCGGCAGCTGCTCAACCGGCGCGTGCTGGGGCTGCCGGAACCGTTCGTGTGCTTGGCGCACTGCCTGTCCGGCGGGCTGCCGCGCGAGCTGATCCGCGTGACGCGGCAGGTGCTCGGCTCGGCCGGGCCGCTGGCCGACGTGGCACACCGGCTCGCCGGGGAGGAGCTGCGGGACAAGCGGGCGGCGCTGCGCACGGTCGTCGGGCGCGACAGCTTCGACGACGTCGCCGTGAGCGAGCTGGTCCGGCACGTCGACGCCCACGCGCTCGCCGACAGCGCCTCACTGCTGACGGCCGCGGCTCAGCCGCCGATCACTTCCGCCACGAGCACTGAAACCGTTGCACTGCACCGGCTTCAGCTCGAATCGCTGGGGCACCTGTACTACCTGGGCACCGTCCTGGAGGTGTTCGGCCCGGCGTTCAGCCCCGCGGACCTCGAACGCGGACGCGGCGAGGGAGACGCGTCGTTCGACACCCTCACCTCGGTCCGGCAGCTCTTCCCGGTCAACGCCCGGCTCGCGTGGCTCACCATCAGCGCGTTCCGCCGGGCCTGGGACCTGCCGGTCGTCGACCCGCCGGACGCCGCCCGGGGCGACGACGGCGCCTAGGTGTATTCGGCCGTCAGGTTGGTGGCAGTCGACTGGTGGGTGGATGCCCGCCGAGTGCGCTGTGGCGGCGTTGAGTGTTGTAGTGCTGGAG